>NZ_CP022278.1:1560277-1872333 GCF_002216145.1 Neisseria chenwenguii | reverse complement strand
GCGGATCCATCAGGAAAAATTCCCAGTGGAAATCGGTCAGGATGGCGGAAAACAGCGTCAGCGTATTCACCACCGAAAGTTGTGCCTGCGCGTAAAAGCCGATATAAAACAGCGTAAAGGTCAAAAATACGATGCGGAAGCGGTCGTACCATTTTTCATAGCGCACCACCCAGTCTTGAAACAGGAAAATCAGCAGCAGAATGGAAAGTGCAATGCCGACCACGATAATCTGGCCTTGTTTGGCCTTCCAAATCTGTTTCCAAAGCTGCGCCGATTCGCCGTCGCGGCTGGCGGCATCGGCAATGCCCGCGGTTTGGGCGGCTGCGCCTTTGGCCTCATCGGCAGCAGGCGCCGGCGCTTCGACAGGCTCGGTAATCGTGACCGGTTCGGCTTTCGGGTCGTCAACGTAATAGCCTTTGGGCAATTCGTAATCCAAATCGGCTGTAACAAACGCTTTGTCGCTGACGCTCAACACACGCTGAATCATTAATTGCACGCGCCAAGGTTCGGCTGCGTCAAATTCTACGCCGTTGGGAATAGTAAACCAAGAAACTTCTTTAAACGCAGGCGCGCCCTCTGCCGCCAGCGCCACCACGCGCTCGTGTTGCGTATCGGTAAAGCGGAACGTGGTTTCGCCCTGAATCATTTCGATACGGTCGAAAATCCCACCGCGCACATAACCCGAACCTTTCCACGAATAATGGCCTTCGCCGGCAATTAAGACGGCCTGCCGACCGGGTTGCAGACGGTTTTGCAGATTCTGCCAACCCGCTTCGCCCAGCAGGCTTTTACCGATAGAAGGCTGACTTACCAGCGCCACATACATATCGATAAAGGTTTCATCAGGCTCACCCGGCTCGGGATGGTCGGCCGAACCGGCTTTGCCGTTTTGTTTGAACAATTTGTTTACATCGGCAACCGTCATGTGCAGCTTGGCAACCGCTTTTTGCTCCAAGAGCGCGTTCCACGACTGAACATCCTGTTTTTCCAGGTTGACCGCACGGCGCGGACGGGTTTTCACTTCCGGCGCCGCTTGGGCTGCCGCACCTGACACTGCTTTGTCTCCCGCCGCCGAGGCTGCGCCGGCTGTGGCTTCAGCCGTGCCCAGTTTGTATTGATGGGCAACGGCTTTAACCGACCGCTGCATACTGTCGTTAATCACCATCAGCGTCACGGTTGCGCCGCTGATAATATCCGCCGGCGCAACGCCGGGTTTGGGCGGATCTTTCAGAAAATTCAAGCCCACATAGTTGGAAATAAATTTATCCACGCGCGATTGGGGGATACCGATCAACATAATCGGTTCGTTGTGCGCCACCAGTTTGGCGCCGGCAATTTTACCGTCGTTGGCCAGCGCCACCATTGTATCAATGGGTTTGCTCGAATAACCGCGCGTACTGACCACATCGGTCGTGATATAAACCAAACCGACCTGTTCCTGCCCTTTGAACACGCGGGCAACCATAGGCTTGCCCTCGGGCTTGCCATAGCGGTCTGCGCCCGGGAAAATTTCAGACGGCTTAACCTTTTGGAGAAATTCCGGCAAACGTTCTGCCGATGCGGGCAGACTGAATGTCAGTAAGAAAAGCGCTGTTGCCAAAACAGCGGCTATTCGCAAGAAAAATCCTTTTCCCGCGCCTTTTATTTCTGAAACGGACATGATGATTCCCGTTATACCGATACTCGAATATTCGTATTATATGAATCTACAAATGCCTGTAATTTGATGAAAGTCAAATTTACAAATCTTGAAAATCAACTTTATACGCTATAACTAGTTCCTTATAACTAAACACAACGCGTTAATCGCTATAAATATAAGCAACACGATTGCACAAAATTATCGGATCAATTCTACTCTGACAAGTTAAAGCATAATTTAAAACGAATATTTAGATAAAGAACTCCAAATACCTACCATCACTTTTTTCAGACGGCCTGAGACTGTTATTAAAAAACTAAAAGGCCGTCTGAAAACTCTGCTTGCGATGCGTTTAGAGTTTTCAGACGGCCTCTAGGATTTGCTTCGGCCTGATTTAGTTTTTGTCCAAGTCAACCAGTTTGTTTTTCGCAATCCACGGCATCATGCTGCGCAGCTGTGCGCCGACTTTTTCGATTTGGTGTTCGGCGTTCAGACGGCGGCGAGCGGTCATGCTCGGGTAGTTGGTGTTACCCTCTTGGATGAACATTTTCGCGTATTCGCCGGTTTGGATGCGTTTGAGCGCATTGCGCATGGCCTCGCGGGACTGGCTGTTGATGACTTCCACGCCGGTAACGTATTCGCCGTATTCCGCGTTGTTGGAAATCGAGTAATTCATGTTGGCGATACCGCCTTCGTAAATCAGGTCAACAATCAGCTTCATTTCGTGCAAGCACTCAAAGTACGCCATTTCGGGCGCGTAGCCTGCTTCGGTCAGTGTTTCAAAGCCGGTTTTGATCAGCTCGACCACGCCGCCGCACAATACGGCTTGTTCGCCGAACAGGTCGGTTTCGGTTTCTTCGCGGAAGTTGGTTTCGATTACGCCGCCTTTGGTACCGCCGTTGGCTGCGGCATAAGACAGGGCGATGTCGCGGGCTTTGCCGCTTTGGTCTTGGTAAACGGCGATGAGCGAGGGCACGCCGCCGCCTTTGAGGTATTCGCTGCGCACGGTGTGGCCGGGGCCTTTGGGCGCAACCATAATCACGTCAACGTCTTTAGACGGCACGATTTGGTTGTAGTGGATGTTGAAGCCGTGGGCAAACGCCAATACCGCACCTGCTTTCAGGTTGTCATGGATTTCGGCTTTGTAAACGGCAGGCATGGTTTCGTCGGGCAGCAGAATCATCACTACGTCGGCGGCTTTGGTCGCTTCGGCAACGGTTTTTACCACATGGCCGGCGGCTTCGGCTTTTTTCCAAGAACCGCCCTGACGCAGACCGATCACCACGTTTACGCCGGAATCTTTCAGGTTGGCGGCGTGTGCGTGGCCTTGCGAACCGTAACCGATAATGGCAACGGTTTTACCTTTGATCAGAGACAGGTCGGCGTCTTTATCGTAATAAACTTGCATTGTTTTTCCTTTGAAAATAAAAGATTGGTTGGAAGCTGAAAACCGCACCCGCGTATTTCAGGCCGTCTGAAAACGGTTTCCAAACAGCGGCGGGCGCAGCTTGAATCAGTCGGAGTTTTCCGAAACGTCGCGCATCACGATGATGTCGAGTACATCGGTTTTGCCCTCGATGGCGTCGACGAAAGCCTGAAAATGCGCACTGGCGTTGTGTTCGTCAACGGCGGCTTGGTCGCGCCAATTTTCAAAAAATACAAAACGGTTTTCGTTTTGCAGATCTTGGTGCAAATCGTAACGGATGTTGCCTGCTTCGCGGCGGCTGGCCGGAATCAGCGCTTGGAACACCTCTTGCAGCTCTTGGCGGCATTCGGGTTTGACGGTGATGACAGCAGTAATTTTAATACTCATTGCAAATCCTTCAGAGAGTTTTTCAGACGGCCTCAAGCGTGAAAACCCGTAAGGCCGTCTGAAAATGTTAAAAATCAAATCTTCAAAATCCGCTCGCCGCGTCCGATGCCCGCCGCACCGGTGCGCACGGTTTCGAGGATGACGGCTTTGCCGACGGTTTCGAGGAAGGAATCGAGTTTGTCGGAAGAACCTGTGATTTCAACGGTATAGCTCTTGTCGGTAACGTCCACGACATGACCACGGTAGATTTCGGTCAGGCGCAGGAACTCGTCGCGGTCTTTGCCTTGCGCGCGCAGTTTGACCAGCATCAGCTCGCGTTCGACAAAACGGCTTTCGTTCAAATCGACGACTTTCACAACCTCAACCAGCTTGTTGAGCTGCTTGGTAATCTGCTCGATAACGGTCGCATCGCCGTGGGTGACGATGGTCATGCGCGAAAGGGTTTTGTCTTCGGTCGCCGCAACCGCCAGCGAGTCGATGTTGTAGTCGCGCGCGGAAAACAGGCCGACCACGCGGCTCATCGCGCCCGATTCGTTTTCCATCAAAACGGATAAAATGTGTCTCATGGCACGCTCCTTGTGTCGTAATCACGGTCGTGAACGTCGTTGACGTCGCTGTCGGCTTTGGTCTCGCGCATATGCGCGGGCAGCACCATTTCGTCCAAGCCTTTGCCGTTGCCTACCATGGGGAACACGTTTTGTTTTTTGTCGGTAATAAAATCCAAAAATACCAGACGGTCTTTCTGATTGAGCGCCTCAAGCAGCGCACCTTCGACATCGGCGGGCTTGTCAACGCGGATACCGATATGGCCGTAAGCCTCGGCGAGTTTTACGAAATCGGGCAGCGAATCAAAATAGGTTTCCGACTCGCGGTTGCCATAGTAAAGCTCCTGCCATTGGCGGACCATACCCAGATAGCCGTTGTTGAGCGTTACCACGTTAATCGGGATATGGTACTGGAAACAGGTGGAAAGCTCTTGGATGTTCATCTGAATCGAACCTTCGCCCGTGATACAGAACACGTCCTGCTCCGGCGCGGCGAGTTTCGCGCCCATCGCATACGGCAGGCCGACGCCCATCGTGCCCAAGCCGCCGGAATTCAGCCATTGGCGCGGGCGTTCAAACGGATAATATTGCGCGGCAAACATTTGGTGTTGGCCGACATCGGAAGTGATAATCGCCGAATTGCCGGTTACTTCCGCCAGTTTCTGCACCACATACTGCGGCTTGATGATTTCGCTTTCGTTGTCAAACCACAAGCAGTTGCGACTGCGCCATTGCTCGATGCTGCGCCACCATTTGTCCAAATGCTCTCGCCCCGGCAGGGTTTCCTGCTTCTCGCAGATGCCGATCATCTCGGCCAACACGTTTTTCACGTCGCCGACAATCGGAACATCCACTTTCACGCGCTTGGCAATGCTGGACGGATCGATGTCGATGTGGATGATTTTTTTCGGTTTTTCCAAAAACTTCGACGGTACGGAAACCACGCGGTCGTCAAAACGCGCGCCCACAGCCAAAACCACATCCGCATTCTGCATCGCCAAATTGGCTTCGTAAGTGCCGTGCATACCGAGCATACCCAAAAACTGGCGGTCGCTCGAAGGATATGCGCCCAAACCCATCAGCGTGCCCACACAAGGCGCGCCGGTCAGGCGGACAAAATCAGTCAGCTGTTTGGCCGCATTGCCCAACACAATCCCGCCGCCGAAATACACGACCGGACGTTTGGCCGAAGCAAACATCTGCACCGCTTTCTTAATCTGCCCCACATGCCCCTGCGTCACCGGCTGGTAAGAGCGGATAAAGACGTCTTCCTGCGGATAGCTGAATTTCGCCATCGCCTGAGTCACGTCTTTCGGAACATCCACCACCACCGGACCGGGACGGCCGCTGGCAGCGATTTGGAAGGCTTTTTTAATGGTAACGGCCAGCTCGTTGATGTCGGTAACAAGGAAATTGTGTTTCACACACGGGCGGGAAATCCCCACCGTATCCACTTCCTGAAACGCATCCGTACCGATGGACGGTGTGCCCACCTGCCCCGTAATGACCACAATCGGAACCGAATCCGAATAAGCCGTGGCAATGCCCGTCAGCGCATTGGTCGCACCCGGCCCCGACGTAACAAGCGCCACGCCGACTTTGCCGCTGGTGCGCGCATAGGCATCGGCCGCATGAACGGCGGCCTGCTCGTGACGGGTCAGGATGTGCTTGAATTTATTGAGCTGGAAGATGGCGTCGTAGATTTCGAGAACCGCACCGCCCGGATAGCCGAAAACGTATTCCACGCCTTCCGCTTTGAGACTTTGTACAACGATTTGTGCACCGGATAACTGCATAACGACCTCTTTTATCCCGCGTCAAACCAAACAGACAGCCCGTCTCGCCACAGCACCTGTAATGCAAGCCCCTCGGGCAGCGGTTTAGGGTACGCGCTTCGGGGGGACACGGCGACAACCAAGCAGCCTGATTGATTCGAGGCTCAGAGTTTATCGGAGAAAGGAATTCCAACGATAACGCAAACGCTCCCATCAGGCAAGGCAAAACCTTGCATCTTTTAACATTGTTTACAATATTCTTTTTTTAGTTGTTGATTTTCAAAAAATAAATATCCGTAAAAATTACTTTTCCCCTCAATACCGGATTATTCATTATCCGCCCCGGACAAAACAGGCCGTCTGAAAAGTTTTCAGACGGCCTGTCGGACAAGAACTGGCTATTTTTTGTTTGGGCAAACGTCTTTGCCGCAGATAATGCGGTTGATTTCGCGGTTCATCGCCGGCTCTTTCTGCTGCCGGAAGGCTTGCATATTCTTCTGCATCATCGCCATCATCGGCTGCATGATGGCGTCCAAGTATTGCGGCATTTTCGCCATAATCGAGCGGCCGGTCGGCGATTCGTAAAACTTGGTCAGCGCATCGACTTCTTCCTGCGTGTACACTTTTTGGGTCGCGGCTATAGAAAGGTCGCGCAGCTCTTTACGTCCCTTTTTGTCGGTCATTGACTGAAGCGATTCCGTTAAATACCGTGTGACAACTTTGCGCACAGCGGTCTGTTTGTCGGCAGGAACGCCGGCCAGTTTGCTTTGTATTGCAGGCAAATCCATCATGGTTTCAGGCATTTTTTTGTTTGTATCGTCCATAAGTTTATCGAAACCCTGAACCTCAAACAGCCGCTCCACCGAGACCTTGCTTGCAGGTGCCGCCCATGCGCCGGGGATGGCAGCACACATCACGGCGGCTAAAATCCATTTGTTTTCATAAAGTTATTCCTTTCATTGATTGGCCGGGGCATGATAGCACGGGAACGGAGCACTGCTCCAATCAGGATGGGTAACGGTGTTTTTAAATATGTAAAGGCCGTCTGAAAATCCGGCTGCGCGCTGCAAGCGGATTTTCAGACGGCCTTCATCATTCCTCAAACCCGAATCCGTTTTCATCAAAGCGCAACACCGACGCCCTGTCCGCATGCCAATCGCCCAACACAATCCGTGTCAAACCGCCGTTTTCATGCACGGCCTGCCGGTGCGTATGGCCGTGAATCAGCAGCCTCACGCCGTATTGCGCCGCCGTTGCCGCCGTAAACTGCGGGTTCACATCCATAATTTCAGACGGCTTATACTGCTGGTCGCTCTTGCTCGCACGGCGGATTTTCCGCGCAATGTTCAACCGTAGCGAAAGCGGCAGCCGCAGAAACAACCCTTGCAGCCATTTGCAATGCACGATTTTGCGGAAACGCTGATAGCGCACATCATCTGTGCAAAGCGTATCGCCGTGACAAATCAAGGTTTTTTCGCCAAACAAATCAAGCAGATGATATTCCGGCAGCAGCTTCAGCCCCGCCCTTTCCGCAAAACGGCTGCCAATCAGAAAATCGCGGTTGCCGTGTACAAAAAAACATTCCACCCCCACATCAGCCGCCGCGCGTATGGCCGTCTGAACCGCATCAATCAGCTCCGACTGCTCGTCATCGCCCACCCAAAAATCAAACAAATCCCCCAAAATATAAACCGCCCGCGCCTGAAGCGCCCGTTCGCGCATAAAACGCAGAAACAGCGCCGTCAGCTCGGGGCGGGATTCGCTCAAATGTAAATCGGCAATGAAATAAACCGGCATGGGAAAGCCTTAAAAAAACAAGTCGCGCCATTATACCGTCAATCGCGTATAGGCAAGCGAAGGCCGTCTGAAAATTCAGACGGCCTTTTGTCATTACGATATAATGCCTGCAGTTTTCAAATCAAAAGGAATCCTATGTCCGCCTATGTTATTTTTCTACGCGACCAAATGCTCGACCAGTCCGAATATGACCGCTATTTACAACTGGCCGCACCATCCCTAACCAATTACAACGGCGAAATGCTGGTACTCAACGGTGCCATCCAAGCGCTTGAAGGCGCGCCTGCCGACGGCTCGGTCGTCATCAGATTTCCCGATATGGCCACCGCCCGCGCTTGGTACAACAGCCCCGAATACGCTCCCTACCGCGACATCCGCATTAACGCCACCATCGGCCGCGCGGTATTGGTTAACGGTTTGTAAAAGGAAAATCCGAAAACCGGCCATCCAAACCGGCTACCGTCAAAAAGGCCGTCTAAAAACCTGATTTTCGGTTTTTCAGACGGCCTTTGTTTCACAGCATTTACTCTTTGTTTTCAGTTGCCTTAGCACGCAGACGCAGGCTGAGTTCGCGCAGTTGTTTGTCGTCCACCGCGTTCGGCGCGTTGGTCAGCAGGCATTGGGCACGCTGGGTTTTCGGGAAAGCGATGACGTCGCGAATGGATTCCGCACCGGTCATCAGCGTTACCAAACGGTCGAGACCGAAGGCCAGGCCGCCGTGCGGAGGTGCGCCGAATTTGAGATTGTCGAGCAGGAAGCCGAATTTTTCCTGCTGCTCTTCGGGCGTGATTTTCAGCGCGGCGAACACTTTTTCCTGCACGTCGGCACGGTGGATACGGATGGAGCCGCCGCCGATTTCCCAGCCGTTGAGCACCATGTCGTAGGCGCGGGCAAGGCAGTTTTCGGGGTCGCTTTCCATCAGGTCTTCATGGCCGGGTTTGGGCGAGGTAAAGGGGTGGTGCATGGCGGCGTAGCGGTCGTTTTCTTCGTCGTATTCGAACATCGGGAAATCGACGACCCACAGCGGGCGCCATTCGTCAACGAAGTAGCCGTCGGCCGCGCCGTGCTCGTGGCCGATTTTGATGCGCAGGGCACCGATGGCTTCGTTCACGACTTTGGCTTTGTCTGCGCCGAAGAAGATGATGTCGCCGTTTTGTGCGCCGGTTTGCTCAATGATGGCTTTCAGACAGGCCTCAGACAGGAATTTGACGATGGGCGACTGCAGGCCGCTGTCTTCGCCGTTGGAAAGGTTGCTCACGTCGTTCACTTTGATATAAGCCAAGCCTTTGGCGCCGTAGATACCGACGAATTTGGTGTATTCGTCGATGTCTTTGCGCGACAGTTTGGCCCCGTTCGGTACGCGCAGGGCGACGACGCGGCCGCCTTTCATGTCGGCGGCGGCGCGGAAGACTTTGAATTCTTCCGTTTTCATCAAGTCGGTCAACTCAGTAAATTTCAGCGACACGCGCATATCGGGTTTGTCGGAACCATAGTAGAACATGGCTTCGGCAAACGGCATACGCGGGAAGTCGCCCAAATCCACGCCCAACGCGTCTTTGAACACTTTTTTGGCCATGCCTTCGGTGATGTCCATGATTTCGTCTTCGTTCAAAAACGAAGTTTCCAAGTCGATCTGGGTAAATTCGGGCTGGCGGTCGGCGCGCAAATCTTCGTCGCGGAAGCATTTGGTGATTTGGTAGTAGCGGTCGAAACCGGCCACCATCAGCAGTTGCTTAAACAACTGCGGCGACTGCGGCAGCGCGAAAAATTCGCCCGGATGCACGCGGCTGGGTACGAGGTAGTCGCGCGCGCCTTCGGGGGTGGAACGGGTCAGCATCGGCGTTTCGATGTCGATAAAGCCCTGCGCGTCGAGGTAGCGGCGCACGCCCATCGCCACTTGGTAGCGCAGTTTCAGATTGCGCTGCATCACAGGACGGCGCAGGTCGATGACGCGGTTTTGCAGGCGCACGTTTTCGCTGAGGTTTTCATCGTCGATTTGGAACGGCGGCGTTGCGGCGGTGTTCAATACTTCGATTTCTTTGGCCAGAATTTCGATTTTGCCGGAAATCATTTTGTCGTTGGTGGTGCCTTCGGGGCGGTTGCGCACGCGGCCGGTAATGCTCAAAACGTATTCGTTGCGGGCGGAATCGGCCGTCTGAAAAGCCTCGGGGGTATCGGGGTCGATAACGACTTGCACGATGCCTTCGCGGTCACGCAGGTCGATGAAAATCACCCCGCCGTGGTCGCGGCGGCGGTGCACCCAGCCTTTGACGGTAACGGTTTGGTCTAAGTATTGCTCGCTGATTAAGCCGCAGTAGTTGGTACGCATAAAATCACCTTTTGTGTTTGATTCACTATATATATTTTGTTAACGGTTGAGGCCGTCTGAATACTTCGGCTGCGCTTCAGCAACCGTTTTTCAGACGGCCTGAATGTCAATGGTCAGACGGCCTGCCCTCGGGCAGGGCTTTCGGGGCGTGTTCGTCGGGCATCACCATGCCCAGCGAAATCACATATTTCAAGGCTTCGTCCACGCTCATGTCCAGCTCGCGCACGTCGCTCTTCTTCACCATGATGTAGTAGCCGCCGGTGGGGTTGGGCGTGGTCGGGACGTAAACGGAAATGTATCCTTCGCTGCTGTTTTGAGCCAAGCCTTGCTGAACGGCGGGCGGAATGCTGCCGGAAACGAAGGCAATCGTCCAAATATCCGGCTGCGGAAACGGCACGAGTACGGGCGTTTTGAAGGAACGGCTGCTGTCGGAAAGCAGAGATTCGGATACTTTTTTCACGCTGGAATAAATGGATTTCACCACGGGAATCCGCCCCAAGAGGCCGTCCCAAGCCTGAATAATCCGCTTGCCCAATACGTTTGCGCCAAACAGGCCGGTCACAAACAATACCACTACCGCGACAATCACGCCCAAGCCGGGAATGTTGAAACCCAAAGAGTTTTTGGGCTGCCACTTGACGGGCAGCAAATTGATGAGCTGGTCGGAAGCCGACACGATGTAGGTAATCACCCAAATGGTAACGGCAATCGGCAGCCATACCAAAACGCCGGTAATCAGATATTTTTTCAATGCCTTAGCGAATTTTCCGCTCTCGGCCGGTTTTTCTGCCATCAGTATTCCTATGTAGGGTTTGTTTGCCGCAAACGCGCCATTATACGCGCGATTGCGCTGAACGGCAGCGGATATTTTCAGACGGCCTGCGGGGTAAAAACGGTTTGAGGCCGCCTGAAAAAAACAGCGTCAGATGCCGTCCCAATCGTTAAACATCAGACCGACGCCGATGCCGTTTTGCTTGTGGTTGTAGTCGATCAGGCTCTCGCCGTAGCCGTGGAAACCGCGCACGACGCCTTTGAGTTTGCCTTTAATCGGGAACGTATAAGCCGCCTCAACCGCGCCGCGCCCGGATTTGGGGTTGTAGCGCAACACGGAATAGACGTTTTGTTTGTCGTTCAAACGGTATTGGACTTTCAAATCGCCGTAACCGAGGTATTTTTTAATATCGGGATTGTCGTCTTCGTCGCCGCTTTGGTCAAACGCCCGCATCCATACACGCGGAATCAGAGTCAGCTTGCCCCATTCCATGCCTGCCATGGCGTAAGCACGGTTCCACGAACGCGATTCGGGGCAGCTCTGGCCGTTGGACTGATGCACGAACCCCGCGCCGACCATGCGCAGTTTGCCGCCGAACGGCAAATCGGCTTTCACGGGCTGGGTCAGGAAGATTTCGGGTTCGTAATCGGTATTGCGGAACGGCGCGGATTTGCGCCCCTGATTGTAAATCTGCCAATCGGATTTCTGCGTGTAGCCGAACCACAAATCGGCGCGGGTGTTAAACAGATCTTCCATCAGCTTGCTTTTAAACGACACCTGCATTTTGGCTTCGGCGCGTTTCTGCTCGCCGAATTTCTCCTGCGTCGTGATGCCGCGCGTCGGCGATTCGGGCGTGTAATTCGGGCTGCTGTTGTACCACACGGGCAAAAGATACATCGGATTGTGTTCGCGCACGGTCAAAAGGCCGCGGGCATCGTTCTGATCCAAATCGTACATCACGCTCAAGGGCGTATAAGCCTCTGCCGCGGCCTGCAATTCCGATTCCGAAACGGCCGGCTGCTCAAACACCACCGCCACTTCTTTTTTCTTGCGGCTGGCGTTGACCGTTTCCTTCAAGTCAACCGATTTGGGCGCAGCTTTTTCCGCCTGCGCAATCGGCTTTTGCGGCGGAAGCTGCGCCGAATGGATACGGTCGTAACAGGCCAGACGCAAGGCGTTGTCCTGAATCGCCGTACACTGCAAAGCATCCGCAGCCTGCACAGCCGGCAAAACGGCGGCCAAACCCGCACCCAACAGCAGATAATGTTTCAACATCATAAAGTTACCATTTCCAAATCACTTTTCAGACGGCCTTACATTATAAAGTCAAAGGCCGTCTGAAAAAAGAACGGCGCCCGTTTGGCGGAACAATCCGGCATCGGTTTGCCACATTTCAGACAAACCGATGCCCCCGCACACCGCATGGTTATCGGCATCGGGGGCACAGTCGGGATTACGGCAGCTCGGCTGTTTCGACCGAACCGCAGCAAAACATTAAGCCAGAGCTTTCACTTTGGCAGACAGACGGCTCTTATGGCGGGCTGCTTTATTTTTGTGGTAAACGCCTTTATCGGCGATGCGGTCGATGACTTTAACCGAATCTTTGTAAACTGCCTGAGCAGCGGCTTTGTCGCCGGCTTCCACGGCTTTCAATACTTTTTTCACTGCGGTGCGGAATGCAGTACGCAAGCTTGCGTTGTGGGCTCGTTGTTTAACCGACTGGCGGGCACGTTTGCGGGCTTGTGCGCTGTTTGCCATTGAATATCTCCTGAAAATAAACGGAATTTGTAAACGTGCAATTTTAAAGACTAATCCCTTTATGCGCAAGCATTTTATCCGCACCGTGCCAAACCGCCCGCACCGCGCCGTCTGCGCCGCATTTCCAATATCGCTTTGATTTTTATCAGACTTACATTACAATAGCCCCGCACCGCGCCGGGGTATTGATGGGGCGCAGGTGTTTTCATTTTCAAACAACCTTTCATCAGGAAACCAACCCGTATGAAAAAATCCGTATTAGCCGTTTTGGCCGCGCTGGCGCTTGCCGCCTGCGGCGGTGGCGACAAATCCGCACAACCTCAAGCAGCCGCCGACAACGCGCCTGCTGCCAATGCGCCCGCTACCGACGCCTTAAACATCTACAACTGGTCAAACTACGTTGACGAAAGCACCGTCGAAGACTTCAAAAAAACCAACAAATTAAAGCTGACCTACGATTTGTATGAAAACAACGAAACGCTCGAAGCCAAAATGCTGACCGGCAAATCCGGCTACGACCTCGTTGTACCCGGCATCGCCTTTCTGCCGCGCCAAATCGAAGCCGGCGCGTATCAGAAAATCAATAAAGACCTGATTCCGAACTATAAAAACATCGATCCCGAGCTTTTGAAAATGCTCGAAACCTCCGACCCGGGCAACCAATACGCCGTACCCTACTTCTCCGGCGTAAACACCTTGGCCATCACCGCCAAAGGCAGAGAAATCCTCGGCGGCAAACTGCCTGAAAACGGCTGGGATTTGCTGTTCAAACCCGAATACACCAGCAAGCTGAAATCCTGCGGCATCGCGCTGTGGGACACGCCGTCTGAAATGTTCCCGATTGTGCTGAACTACTTGGGCAAAGACCCTAAAGGCACCAATAAAGACGACATCAAAGCAGCAGCCGAAGTATTGAAAGCCGTGCGTCCTGACGTGAAACGCTTCAGTCCGTCTGTGATTGACGAGCTGGCACGCGGCGACATCTGTCTGGCGGCAGGTAACGGCGGCGATTTGAACTTGGCAAAAGCGCGTTCGGAAGAAGTGAAAAACAACGTCGGCATCGAAGTATTGACGCCGAAAGGCATGGGCTTCTGGATTGAATCCTGGCTGATTCCGGCCGACGCGAAAAACGTCGCCAACGCCCATAAATACATCAACTACACCCTCGACCCCGAAATCGCCGCGAAAAACGGTGCCGCCGTAACCTTCGCCCCCGCCAGCCTGCCGGCACGCGAAAAAATGGACAAAAAACTGGTCGAAACCCGTTCCATCTTCCCGACTGCGGAAGACATGAAAAACGGTTTTGTGATGCCGCAAATGAGCGCCGACGCCAAACGCCTGACCGTCAATCTGTGGCAGAAAATCAAAGTGGGTTCGAAATAATCGGAGCCGTTTGAAAATAAGCGTTTGAAAGCATGACAAAGGCCGTCTGAATTTTTTCAGACGGCCTTTTTGGCCGTTTATCGGAATAGGTTTTAGCAACCGGTTGAAAGGAGGTTACAAAATTCGAAGGGCCCATACAAGTTTCAGACGGCCTCAGCCCATTTCGGCTTCAGCGCCATCACTTCGGCAAACACGGAGCAATCCTCGCTGTGCGCACCCGGAAGATAGCCTGTGCTCATCAGAAATTCGCCGACGATTTCGCCGCCGACAAATTTGAAATGCTTTTTAAACAGCTTTACCCAGTCCGCCTTTTTGCGCGGGTGATGGGCGTCAAGCCAGTTTTCAAACGAACCATATTGCGCTTGGATTTCAAGGATTTGCCGCGCGTTGTAAATCGCAGCGTCGATTTTCAGGCGGTTGCGGATGATGCCCGCGTCGGCGAGCAGGCGTTCGCGGTCGGCGTCGTCAAACGCGGCGACTTTTGCGATGTCGAAACCGCAATAGGCCGCCTGAAACGCGGCCTCTTTCTTCAAAATCGTCAGCCAGCTCAAACCCGCCTGATTGATTTCCAGCACCAGCCGCCCGAAAAGCGCGTTGTCGTCGTGAATCGGAAAACCGTAGGCGCGGTCGTGGTAGGCTTTGTTGGGGTTGTCGGTGTCGTCGGGCAGCGCGGCACAAAAGGCGCAGTATGTGGAACTCATTTTTCAGACGGCCCCATCGTTCAGGGCAAAATCCACCGCCGCAAGCGCGTGGATTTCGGCACTGTCAAACACAGGCAGCGGGCAGTCCGCCGCATCGACCAGGAGGCCGATTTCGGTGCAGCCGAGAATCACGCCTTCCGCACCCTGTTTTTTCAAATCTTCAATTGTTTGATAATAATAGGTTTTTGACGCGGCGGAAATTTTGTTGAGGCAGAGCTCTTCAAAAATGATGCGGTGGATTTCGTTTTGTACGTTTTCAGACGGCACAGGCGTTTCCACGCCCGCCTCCGCCATGCGCGCCGTGTAAAAACCGTCGCTCATGGTAAATTTCGTACCCAACAGCCCGACCTTGCCGAAGCCGCGTTTCTTCACCGCATCAGCGGTGGCATCGACAATATGGATGAGCGGAACGCGTACCGCCGCTTCGATAAACGGCGCGACTTTGTGCATGGTATTGGTCGCCAAAACCAGAGCCTCCGCACCGATGCTTTCGAGCTTTTGCGCACTCTGTGCCAATGCCTTACCCGCCTCGTCCCACGCACCCTTTCGCTGCATGGCGGCGATGGTTTCAAAATCGACGCTGTGCATCACAATATCCGCGCTACGGTTGCCGCCCAATCGGCGGTTGGTTTCGCGGTTGATGGTTTGGTAATACAGCACGGTGCTTTCGGGGCTCATACCGCCGATGATACCGATGGTTTTCATGTTTTTCCTTTCTTTTTTCAGACGGCATTCGTATCCTGCTGTAAAGCAGGATGCCACCCTGTAAATGTCTGCGGCAACAGCAGTTCAAATATTTCCGCAAAACCCCTCTGACCAAAACAAAGGCCGTCTGAAAACCGCACACACACGTTTTCAGACGGCCTTTATCCGTATCGCTCCATACAGCCTCAGCCTATTTGAACGGCATATTGATCCGCAGTCAGAAAGCTGTCCAAAGCGGCTGGATCAGCCGGGAGGATTTTGAAAAACCAGCCCGCACCATAGGGATCGCTGTTGACGGTTTCGGGCGCGGTGGCCAAATCATCGTTGACAGCGGTAATCCGGCCGGCAACCGGCGTATGGATGTCGGAAGCGGATTTGACCGACTCGACCACGCCGGTCTGCGCGCCGGCGGCAAAATCTGTTCCCGCATCAGGCAGTTCGACAAAGACAATATCACCCAGCATTTCCTGGGCGTGATGGGTAATGCCGACGGTCAGCGTACCGTCTGCTTCGGCGCGCAGCCAGGTATGGGCCGGGGTGTAGCAGAGGGATTCGGGAACAGGATTCATGATGGAAATTCTTTCGGGAGGATATTTTTCAGACGGCATACCGGTATAAATAAAGCCGTCTGAAAAAGGCGGATTCGTTTGGTTTAGATGCGACGGGCTGCTTATTGCATTTGCACGACGCTGCGGCAGGAAACCCTATCTGTCCTTGAACCTGAGATTTTCGGCACACGGCGCGGCCTGCCAGCCGCATTTTCCGCATCCGCATGGTGGTGCGGCGCCTTCTCCCCTTCGGTGGATCTGTAAAAACAGACCGCTCTCCAGATTTTTTATTGCAGCGTGCAGTCCCTGATGCCTGAGCGATTTAAGGGCGTCTGCGCCTTCGGCGGCCGCACCGTAGCCGGATGCGGCACTCTCCTGCACACGTTAGGATTATGGCGGGAAACGCCGGTTTGGGCAAGATTGCCGTCGGTTTTAAAAAAACTATCGGGAATTCGCAGAGGATAGCACAATAAAATTATAGGAAATAAAACCTGTGCTTTAACACAGATTATGTTGGCAAATTAAAACTTACGGCACTATTGTATGTTAAGTTTAATCAAGATAAAATCGTTACCAGACCCTGAAACAAAACCGTTCCCATTCCAACCGAGGCAAGGAATCCCGACATGGCGCAACTTATCTTAGACAAAACCGACATCAAAATCCTGCAGGTTTTACAGGAAAACGGCCGACTGACCAACGTCGAACTGTCCGAACGCGTCGCTCTGTCGCCCTCGCCCTGTCTGCGCCGCCTCAAGCAGCTTGAAGACGACGGCATTATCCGCCAATATGCCGCCCTGCTCTCGCCCGCCAAAGTCGATTTGGATTTACAGGCGTTTATCCGCGTTTCCATCGACAAGGCAAAATCTGCCCGCGAGGCTTTTTCCGAATCCGTGCAAACCTGGCCGGAAGTATTAAGCTGCTTCGCACTGACTGGCGAAACCGACTACCTCTTGCACGCCTTTTTTACCGACATGGGCGCGTTTTCCCATTTTGTACTCGACACCCTGCTCTCCCACCCCGGCGTGCAAGACGCGCAATCGAGTTTCGTTTTGAAAGAAATCAAAAACACTACCGCTCTGCCGCTTACGCATCTGCAACCTGATTAAACAGTCTCAAACATATTTTCAGACAATCCGAGCGTTCTGAAAATATTCGAGGCCGTCTGAAAATCGTTTCAGACGGCCTGCAATCATAATAAATATACCGGCTAATCCGGCATCAATCGCTGCCATTGTTCGCGCAAGGTGTCTTCCAGCGCTTTGCGCCGCTCTTTGCGGGTGTTCAAACCGTCGGTCAGACGTTGGTAATCCAGCGTAACGGAGGGATTGGAAACCGCACCGCTTATTTTGAGCGGAACGGGCTTGGCTTTCGGATTGCGGGCATCGTAAATCATCAATTCCTCTTCCAAGGTCTGCTTGTTCAAATCCGTATAGCCTTGGCTGGTTACGCGCAGGCTCGGGGAAAGCAGTTCGGTGTTCAGATGGTAGCTGACGCCGTTTTCAATCAGGCTGTTGAGCGCGAAGCGTTGGAACGGCGTTTGCGCGGTTTGGCCGCTTTGGCTTTGCTTGCCGACATTGCCGCTTTGCAGGATGTTGTCGATGTCGATGCCGTGCCATGCGCCGTTGACGACGTTGATGCCCAGCGTGCCGGTCAGGGCTTCGGTCAGGCTTTTGCGGTCGCTGCCTTTGGTGGCGACGTCAATCACGGCATTGCCGCTGCCGCTGATGCTGCGGAAACCGAACAAATCTTCCAAAAGCGGCCGAATCTGCACGCCTTGCGCGTTTTGCTGCAAACGGTAGGAAACAGGCGTGGTATTGGTCATGCTGACACCGCCCTCGGTGTGCCCGCCGTACAGACCGGCTTTGAAATTGCTGAGCAGGATGTGTTGGCAGTTGGCGATCAGGCCGGTTTCCACGTTGTCCAGCTGCAAGCCGGGTGCTTGTATTTGATCGATTTTAAGCTGGGCGGCGATTTCCGGCATACCTTTGCTGGTCAGGAATTTGGGATAAATGCTGTCGGAACGCTGTTGGATGTCTTTCCAATAGGAATCGAGCGACAGGCGGCGCAAGCCGATGCCGGCTTCCAAACGCCCTGCTTTTCCGGCTTGGGCGGCGTATTTGATGTTGAACGCGGCAGGCTGGCGGTCGAACGAGCCGCTGAGTTTGGCCTGCCAGTTATTCCAATCTTGCATGACAAAACTGCCCGACAAGGCGCTGATAAAACGCGGCTGCGATGATTGCGCGATGGAATCTTGCAGGGAAGTAAACTGAAGGTTGTCCGCCTGAAGGCCGGTGCTCTGACGCCACACCAGCGGCCCTTGCGCGGTAAAGTGGGTCTGCATAGTGTCGCTTCGGTGGCTGGCTTTGATTTCCACGCCGTCGAGCGCGGCAATGGTGGTGTAGAGGCTGGCTTTATCGACAATCACTGAACCGTCCCACTGATTACCCTTTTCACCGGCAGTAAACGCGCTGCTGAGAGAATTAATGCTAACCGCGTTGTTACGCAACACCAAACGTGGAATCTGCGTGCTTAAGTGCAGATTTTGATAAGAACTATCCGTTTGCAAACTTAAGCCAACTGCTTGAATAATATTGGTTTTAGTTTGCCACTCAAGTGCGCTGTCGGCCATTATTTTGACGGTTTCGTCTTTCAGACGGCCTTCCGCTTCCAAATGTATGACGGGAATTTTCCAACTGCTGCCGACCGGATTGAGAAAACCCGCACCGTGCCATTTCAACGGACTGCCCTGATAATCGCTGACTCCGCTGATTTCAAATCTACGGCTGCCTTTTTCAGGCGCATCAATATGTAAACCAAATTGTTCTATCCGATATTCGTCCTGCAAAAGACGCAAACGCAGATGACTGTCTTCCACAATCACGCGGCGCGGCCGGGCAGCCGGGCTTTCTTTGCGCCACAAATCCTGTAAATTCCATTGACCATTGGCAGACTGCTCAAGCGAAGTATTCACACCGACCAACACCCATTTTTCAATCACGGGCTGCTGCCACAGGCTTTCCCAAGCCAAACCGATGCGGGTTTCCTTGACTTCGATGGCGGTTTGGCTGCTGCCGGGTTGGGAGACGGTCAGATTTTTCAGGGTAAAAGTCGGGCGCGGAAACCAGCTGCGTTTGATGTCTTGGTCGAAACGGATGGTGCGGCGGGTATCTTGGAGGGCAGAATCGGCGAAACGCTGGATGCGCTCGGCCGTGAAGAAGTGGTAAACCGAGGCATACAGGCCGGCCAGTACCAACAAAGATACCAGCGTACTGAAAAAGACGAATTTCAGCCAGAATTTACCTGATTGCAGACGGTTCATGACAAATGATGCTAAATAAACGGTTTCAAAGTATAACACAGGCCGTCTGAAAAACTGTTGCATTCTTTCACACAAAAATCCGCACGGAATAAATTTTACAACACCCGCCGAAAGGCCGTCTGAAAAGCAGAATGTGGTAACATCGGCAAACCATCTTCTTTAAGGAGTGCACGATGATCATCATCATGCAAAAACAGGCCGGCGAAGCGGCGGTAGCCCGCGTAACCGAATTCATCCGCAGCAAAGGCTTGCAGGAACACATTTCGCAAGGAGAAGAGCGCACCATCATCGGTGCCGTGGGCGACGAGCGCGTTTTCCTGCCCAACGAATTGGAAAATCTGCCCGAAGTCGAGCGCGTCGTACGCGTGTTGAACGCATGGAAAACCATCAGCCGAGAAACGCAGGCCGAAAGCAGCGTCATTCATGTGCGCGGCGTGGCGTTCGGAGGCGCAAAAATGCTGGATATTACGTCCAAACCTGAAAACGCCAAACACGCCGACGCCGTATTTCTCGACCCGTTTTACCTCTCCGCCCGCCCCTACGCCGAAGTCGATACCGGCAGCGAAAAACAGCAAATCCAAACCATGCAGGCCGAACTTGCCCGCCTGCACGAATCCGGCCGTCCCGCCCTCGTCCGCATCCGCGACGTGCGCCAGATTGAATCCGCGCTGGCTGCCGAAGCCGACATCCTCTACCTCGGCGGCGAACTGATGGCCAACCGCGTTCTGCAAGACGAAGTAGGCCGTCTGAACACCCCCGTCGTCTTGTGCAAAGACAAACACCACCGCGTTGACGACTGGCTGGCCGCCGCCGAACACATCGCCCGCCGCGGCAACCGTTTGGTTATCCTCGGCGAAGCCGGCACGCTCAGTTTCGAGCCGGAACACGTTTACCGCCTGGATGTCGATGCCGTCGTCAGGGTACACAAAGAAACCTACCTGCCCGTTATCACCAACATCACGCAGCTTTGGCACAACGATATGCCGCAGGAAATCCTCTACCGTCTGGCGGCTGCAGCCGGTGTAAACGGCGTAATCAGCAGTTTGGGTTAAACTTTTGATCTGAATTTTAGGTTCCTGGTTTCATGAATTTGAGGCCGTCTGAAAATTTCAGACGGCCTCCATCAATAAAAACGCACCGTGTACGGTGCGTTTTTCTATCTGTATCAACGGTTCCGACTTAGAATTTACCGCCGGACTGGTTAGCCATGTAATCCACAGCTGCTTTAACATCATCATCACTCAGGCTGATGTTGCCGCCTTTGGCCGGCATCGCGTTGAAGCCTTCCAGCGCGCTCTTATACAGTGCTTCTTTGCCTTTTTTGATGCGCGGCGCCCATTCTGCTTTATTGGTTACATGCGGAATACCGGGAATTGCGGAATTTGCGCCGTGGCAGGCTGCGCAGTTGGCTTCGAATACGGCTTTACCGTCTGCACCGCCGGCAGCAGGCGCAGCGGCTGCGGCGGAACCTGAAGCGGCGGCAGGTGCGTCACCGGAAGCTGCGTCTGATGCGGCAGCGGGAGCTGCACCCGAAGCGGCGGCAGGAACTGCGCCTGCGGTGTCAGGATCGGGAAAATTACCGCCGGCTTGGTTGGCCATATAGGTAATCACGCGCTTGAGCTCTTGGTCGGTCAGGTCAGCCGCACCGCCTTTCGCCGGCATTGCGTTAAAACCGTTCAAAGCGTGTTGGAACAAAGTGTCGAAACCTTGTGCGATACGCGGCGCCCAATCGCCGCTGTTACCCAGTTTTGGAGCATTCGGAACAATGCTGTCGGCAGCGTGACATTGGATACAGATTTTTTGGAAAATCGCCTCGCCTTTGCGTTCGCCGACGGGAATGCCGTCGCCCAGCGTCAGTTGGCCGCTCGGCTGGATACGGGTTTCGGTTGCGGTTGCGGTGGTTTGGTCGACGTCGGCACGCGAGCCGCTGCCGGCCAGTTTGATCAGGAAGAATACGACTGCGATCAGGATAACGATACCGCTCACAAGGGTAAACAGTGCCGAGCCTCGGGCTTTGAGATTGCTGGGTTGTTTCATTTGGTAGGCCTCGCCGTTAGGTTAGGTTGTGCTTGACTGGGTTATAGTTTGTTTGTTAATTACAGTTAACAATATTTTGCTGGATTATACTGAAATCGCCCGTGCTTTCCAATCGCTGCGGGCGCGATTACGTTAAAAAAACTGTAAAGCAGGCTGCCGATCCTGCCTAGCCTGCTGTTAATTAAAGGTTTTTTAAACGACATGAGATGTTGCCGCGTGTAGTCTGCGCCGTCTTTCGGGAAATACTTTGCCAACTCGGGCATTTTGCGCTAATCTTACGCCCCTATGCACCCATAGCTCAGTTGGAAGAGCGTCAGTTTCCGAAGCTGGAGGCCACAGGTTCGATCCCTGTTGGGTGCGCCAAATTTCAATTATCTAAGAGGCCGTCTGAAAAGAGAAGATTTTTCAGACGGCCTTTTGATTTACTTCAAACTATAGCGAAATAAAAATAAAATAAGAAAGATACAAGGCGGCAAGGCGCAGACAGTACAAGTAGTACGGCAAGCCGCAGCCAACGAAGTAGATTTTTTATTTTAATTCGCTATATTTCAAGATTTCGGCAAACGCATCCGCAACATACTCAATATTGGACGGATTCAGCCCTGCCACGCACATCCTGCCCGATTCCACCAAATAAACCGCGTATTCTTCGCGCAGGCGCACAACCTGCTCCGCTGTCAACCCTGTGTAGCTGAACATTCCGCGCTGTTTGACGAAATAGCTGAAATCGCGCCCCGGCAGCCGCGCCGACAACACGTCAAACAGCCGCTGCCGCATTTCACGGATACGGTCGCGCATCGCATAAACCTCGTTTTGCCACAAAGCCAGACGCTGCGGATCGTTCATCACCTCCGCCGCGATTTGCGCACCGTGTGCGGGCGGGCTGGAATAAATGCGGCGCACGGTAAATTTCAACTGGCCGAACACCAGCTCCGCCTCCTCCGCACTCGGGCAGACTACGCTCAAACCGCCCACGCGCTCGCCGTAGAGCGACAGATTTTTGGAAAACGAATTGCTTACAAACAGCGGCAACCCCATTTCCACCGCCTTGCGGATGGCGTAGGCATCGCTGTCCAAATCGCCTCCGAAACCCTGATACGCGATGTCCATAAACGGAATCAGGCCGCGTTTTGCGATAACTTCCAGAACTTCATCCCACTGCGCTTCGCTCAAATCCGCGCCCGTAGGATTGTGGCAGCACGGATGCAGAACCAACACGCTGTTGCGCGGCAGCGTTTCAAAAAACGCCTTCATTTCCGCAAATTTCACGCCTACCGACGCCGCATCGTAATAAGGATAAACGCCGACCTCAAAACCTGCGCCCTCGAAAATGCTGCGGTGGTTGTCCCAAGTCGGATCGCTCACATACACCTTCGCATCGGGAAACCAGCGATGGATAAAGTCCGCACCCACCTTCAACGCGCCCGAACCGCCCAGCGTCTGCACCGTCGCGATCCGCCCTTCCGCCAGCGCCGCGCTGTCCGCACCGAACAACAATTTCTGCACCGCGCTGCGGTAGGCCGCCAAGCCCTCCATCGGCAGATACGGACAAGGCCGCGCCGCCGCAAACTCCGCCTGCACCTGCGCCACCGATTCGAGTACCGGCATTTTGCCCGTTTCGTCAAAATAAATGCCGATGCCCAAATTCACCTTATGCGCACGGCTGTCGCGGTTGTACACTTCGACCAACCCCAAAATCGGGTCGCCCGGATAATATTCGATGTGGCGGTACATGGTTTGTCCTTCCCTAGAAACCGGTAAAAATCGAGCTTATTTTGGCACAAACGAAAATTGTTGACAATTTGAGATAAGGCCGTCTGAAAACCCCGCGCCGCGCCTTTTCAGACGGCCTTTGGGCTATAATCACGCCCAAACAACCATTCAAGGCATCACGATGAACACTTTCTGGCAGACCGGGCGTTTTCAGATTGATTTGAACGCGCCGAAAATCATGGGCATCGTCAACCTCACGCCCGATTCGTTTTCCGACGGCGGCACTTATTCCCGAAGCGTTCAGACGGCATTGAAACACGCAGAACGGCTGGCGGCGGAAGGCGCAGACATCCTCGACATCGGCGGAGAATCCACCCGCCCGGGCGCCGCCTTTGTCTCCCCTGAAGCCGAATGGGCAAGGCTTGCGCCTGTGTTGGCGGAACTGGCAGAATGGAACATCCCCCTCAGCGTTGACACCCGCCGCACCGCCGTCATGCAGCGCGCATTGGATGCAGGCGCAGACATCATCAACGATGTCGCCGCCCTGAGCGACAACGGTGCAACCGCCCTTCTGGCACGCTATCCGCAAGCCGGCATCTGCCTGATGCACATGCAGGGTCTGCCCGAAAACATGCAGGACAACCCCCGCTATGAAGACGTAGTCGGCGAAGTGGCGCGCTATCTGAACAGCCGCGTGCGCGCCTGCACGGAAGCCGGCATCGCCAAACAGCGGCTGACCCTCGATCCCGGCTTCGGCTTCGGCAAAACCCTGCAACACAACACCGCGCTGATGCAGAACCTGTCCGAACTCATGCACCAAACCGGTCTGCCGCTCTTAATCGGCGTTTCGCGCAAACGCATGATCGGCGAGCTGACCGGCGAAACAATGCCGTCTGAAAGAGTACACGGCAGCGTAGCGGCAGCGCTGGCTGCCGTAGCACGCGGCGCACAGATTGTCCGCGTACACGATGTCAAAGCCACGTCTGATGCGCTGAAAGTGTGGCAGGCGCTGGGCGTATAACAGCAAATATGCCCGAACCCGTTCCGAAACAAAAATGCCGTCTGAAACAAAACCTGCTTCAGACGGCATTCCTCCATCCTTAAATCATACTGACATTTGCAGACGAATCCACTTTCAACACCGCATCTTCAAAGACAAACTGCTTGTATTGATAGCTCTCTCCGCTGAAAAAACGCTGCACATCGACTTGGTCTTCAGAGCCGAACGCCTTCACCAGCAAACTGCTGCCGCTGCGGGTAAAAACAGCATCGGCAAAACCGGCACCTTCAAAACGGATGGCATCAACCTGCTCAGCATTGCCCGCATAATCGTAAACCGAATCTCTACCGTGGCCTTTTGCAAAAACATACACATCGCTGCCGTCACCGCCGACAAGGCAGTCGTCGCCCGCGCCGCCGATAAGCGTATCGCTGCCGCCGTAACCGTAAAGCGTATCGTCGCCTTCGCCGCCGTCAAGCGCATCGTTGCCGTTGCCGCCCTCCAAACGGTCGCTGCCTTCGCCGCCGTTTAAACGGTCATCACCGTTGCGTCCGTAAAGCGTGTCGTTGCCCGCAAAGCCCGAAAGCGTACTGCCGCCGTTTAACGCCCACATCACGTCGTTGCCGCCGGTACCTTTTTCCACTAGCGCCTTAACCGCATCCACATCCAGCTTGATGCCGTCTGAAAACTCGATGCTGTCGATTTGGTAGCCGCCCACCGCGTCTTTGTCGAAATAATGCTGCACCGTCAGGGTGTCGCTACCGTCTTTCGCAGCAAAAATCAGATTGTCGGAAGAACAGCGGACGGTGAAGTCTTTCTGCGTCATGTCTTCGAAGCGGATGACGTCGTGACGTCCTGCGGAAACATCGTAGTTGCTGATGCTGTCTTTGCCGAAGCCTTTGGCAAACACATAAATATCGCTGCCATTGTCTCCATTCAAAGAATCATCTCCGGTGCCGCCGATAGGTGTCACTGCCGCTGCTGCCGACCAGATAATCATTACCGCTGCCGCCGATTAATATATCGTTGCCGTCGCCGCCGTAAAGCAAGACGTTTTTGCTTGAATCCAGACCGACGACGCGCAAAACGTCGTCACCGCTGCTTCCGTTTGTCCGGCTTAATGTGGCAACTGCTTCTTCTCCCAGCAGGGCAAGCAGGTTTTCGGCTGCGCCTTGCTCTTTGGCAGTATAGACATATTGCTCAAACAGCGCAGACAAATCAGCCGAAGCAGCGCCGCCGTCTTTCCCATACGCCAAAAACTCCCCCAAATCCACAAACGCTTTTTCAGGATTTTTTGCATACACTTCGCTGAATTTCGCCAATACGCCGCTGTAATCCAACGCGAATTCGTTGCCTTCGAGCTTGAGGCCGATTTCGTTCAAATACGGCTGCAGACGGGTTTGGAACAGCAGGCTTTCATAGACGTTGCCGGCCAGCTTGTCATAGGTGGCGCGGGCGGTGTCGAGGAAACTCAGGATTTGGTTGGCGTTTTGGACGTAGATAACCGCCGAGCGTTCGCCCGAGAATGCGTCCAAAACGGCGATTTTCTGCAAAGATTCCTGAATTTTCAGCTTGTATTCTTCGGAGATTTCAACCGGCAGCAGCAGATTGCCCGCTTGTGACGGCGTCAGCGCCGTTCCTTCGTTTGCCGTCTTAATCATCGGCGGCAAAAACTGCACACCCGTGCCATAGGCGGGGTCGGTTTCCGCCCATTTGTTGATTAAGTTATTCAGCAATTCCTGCTGCCCGGCCTTGGTTTCCGCTGCGCTGTAGGCTTTCAACACCTTGGCCAATTCAGGCGACAGTGCGACGGCTTCGCGCAAATCACGCAGCCTGCCGATGCCTTGCAGATTCGCAGCCTGCAACTGCTCTTCGGTCAGGGTAACGGAATCGGCATAACAGTTGTGCAAATGGTCGGCAGCCGGTAATAAACCCGCCCGTTTGGCGGGGACTGCCGTCTGAATGGAATTTTGCCGTTTCCTAATACTTCATTTACATCTTATGTCTTATAATGCGTTTGATTTTACTTTTAATAACGGAGCAGCTTTATGGCAAAAAAATATTTCGGCACCGACGGTGTACGCGGCGAAGTCGGCCAGTTTCCGATTACCCCCGATTTCGTGTTGAAACTCGGCTATGCCGCCGGTCAGGTTTTGGTGCAGCATGACGACGGCCAGAAACCGACCGTAATTATCGGTAAAGACACGCGCATTTCCGGCTATATGCTCGAAGCCGCGCTGGTGGCTGGTTTTACCGCGGCGGGTGTAAACGTTATCCAAACCGGCCCGCTGCCGACGCCCGGCATCGCCTACCTGACCCGGGCGCTGCGTCTGAACGCGGGCGTGATGATTTCCGCCTCGCACAACGTCTATTCCGACAACGGCATTAAATTTTTCGCCGAAGGCGGCGTGAAGCTCTCCGACGAAATCGAGCTGGAAATCGAAGCCAAACTCGACGAAGCCATGCAGACCATGCCGTCCGACCGTCTCGGCCGCGCGCGCCGCATCAACGGCGCAGACGACCGCTACATCGAGTTCTGCAAATCTACCTTCCCCAACAATCTAGACCTGCGCGGCCTGAAGCTGGTGGTCGATACCGCCAACGGCGCGGGTTATCACGTCGCGCCCAAAGTGTTCCACGAACTCGGTGCACAAGTCGTTTCCATCGGCGACGGGCCGAACGGCTACAACATCAACGACAAATGCGGCGCGACCCACCCGAAAGCCTTGCAGGCTGCGGTATTGCAAAACGAAGCCGACTACGGCATCGCCCTCGACGGCGACGGCGACCGTCTGATGATGGTTGACCGCAACGGCAAAGTGTACGACGGCGACAGCCTGATTTACGTCATCGCCAAAGGCCGCGCGGTCGAAGGCGTCGCCATCGGAGGCGTGGTCGGCACGGTCATGACCAATATGGCGATGGAAATCGCGCTCAAAGAACAAGGCGTGGACTTCTGCCGCGCCAAAGTCGGCGACCGCTACGTTTTGGAACAACTCCACTCACGCGGCTGGCTCATCGGCGGTGAAGCCAGCGGCCATATCCTCTGCATGGACAAGCACAACACCGGCGACGGCATTATCTCCGCGCTGCAAGTGTTGGCCGCCCTGCAGATTCTCGGTCAGGACTTGGCCACCGTCTGCGCCGACTGGCAGCCGTTCCCGCAAACCATGATTAACGTGCGCATCCAAAAAGGCCAAAACTGGCAGGAAGCCTCGAAAGAAGTTTTGGCCGAAGTAGAAAAAGAGCTGGAAGGCAAAGGCCGCGTGGTTTTGCGCGCCTCCGGCACCGAACCCGTCGTGCGCGTGATGGTCGAAGCCCGTCAGGCCGATTGGGCGAAAAAAGGCGCGGAACGCATCTCCGCCGTAATTACCGGCGCGAAAAAATAATGTGGTAATGCAGAAAAAAGCAGGCGGAGAAGCCTGCTTTTTTCATCAGAAATACCACACCCCGCTCCGCAAACCGATGCCGTCTGAAAAACCGTCCCGCCCCGTCTGACCAAAACGAAATGAATTTCTCATATTCCGCCTTTTAAGGCTTTCAGACGGCCTTATCTGTTGGTAAAATAAGCCGCATTCGAACAAGCCTCAGACAAGCGTTTCAAACCGTTTGCCCCGGCTCTTGTTTTCACGCCGAGCCGCTCCATTTCCCCATAAATGCGGCCGTTTTTTCCGTTTTCAGACCGTCTGAAAACCTTCCTCCATCCCTACTGGAACGCCGATGTTAGCCATTCTGGAAGCCTTTTTCATCCAATACGGTTACGCCGCCGTATTTCTCGTCTTGCTCGCGTGCGGCTTCGGCATTCCTATCCCCGAGGACATTACCCTCGTCGCCGGCGGCGTGATTTCCGGCCTGAACTACACCAACGCCCACCTGATGGTACTCGTCGGCCTTGCCGGCGTTTTGGCCGGCGACGGTCTGATGTTTGCCGCCGGCCGGATTTGGGGGCACAAAATCCTCAAGTTCAAACCCATCGCCCGTGTGATGACGCCCAAACGCTACGCCCAAGTAGAAGAAAAATTTGAAAAATACGGCAACTGGGTACTCTTTGTCGCCCGCTTCCTGCCCGGCCTGCGCACCCCCATCTACATCACCGCCGGCATCAGCCGCAAAGTTTCCTACCTGCGCTTCGTGTTGATGGACGGACTCGCCGCGCTGGTTTCCGTACCCGTTTGGGTCTATCTCGGCTCGTTCGGCGCGGAAAACAAAGACTGGATGATGGAAAAAGTCCACAGCCTGCAATCCGGTATGCTCGGCCTCATCGGCATCGGCGCGCTGGTTTTGCTGTTTTTCTGGTGGAAAAAACGCCGCCGCGTCAGCTTCTTCCGTGCCAAACTCTCCGAACTGCGCCAAAAACGCAAAGCCGCCCGCACGGCGAAAAAAGCCGATGTGCAGTCGCAGTAAATCCGTTCAGGCCGTCTGAAAAGTTTTCAGACGGCCTCTGCGTTTTTTATCGTTGGTACAACGGTGAACTGTGTAGGCTGAAGATCTTTACAAAAATCAAAACGAACGCCCGAGCATTTCACCGACGTCAGGCTGAGCAAACCATGCAGGCTGGGCTTCAGCCCAGCCTGCATAAGCAGCCTACACAACCAATCTACAACCAATCTACACAACCGACCTGCATAATCCCCCCCAAAGGAAACCCCATGACCAAACGCATCTTCGTCCTCTACACCGGCGGCACCATCGGCATGAGCCGGAGCGAACACGGCCTGCGTCCCGATACCGCCCTCGTCGGCAAAGCCCTCGCCCCGTTTTCAGACAGCCTCTCCTTCGATTGGCACGTCTGCGACCCGCTCATCGACTCCTCCGCCGTCACCCTAGAAAACTGGCGCGACTGGCTCGCCATCCTCGCCGAAAAAATCCCGCAATACGACGGCACCCTCGTCCTGCACGGCACCGACACCATGGCCTACACCGCCAACATCCTCGCCCTCGCCCTGCAAGGATTAAACAAACCCCTCGTCATCACCGGATCGCAGCTTCCCTACGACGCGCCGGACAGCGACGCCCCGCCCAACCTCGCCGCCGCCGTCGCCGCCTTTTCACTGGAATTACAGGAAGTCGCCATCGTCTTCAACGGTAAAATTTTCCCCGCCGTCGGCAGCAGCAAAGTCAGCACCGAAACCGCCGCCGGCTTCGACAACCCCCACTTCGGCGCACTCGGCCGCTGGAACGAAACCGACGGCTGGCACGACATTCAGCCGCGTCCGTCCAAACTTTCAGACGGCCTGAACACCCTCGCGCTCAACCCGCAGGCCAAAGTCGTCTGCCACACCCTCACCCCCGGTTTTGCCGCACAACACATGTCAGACGGCCTCGCACACACCGCCGCCCAAGC
This sequence comes from Neisseria chenwenguii, assembly GCF_002216145.1. Lineage (NCBI taxonomy): Bacteria > Pseudomonadati > Pseudomonadota > Betaproteobacteria > Neisseriales > Neisseriaceae > Neisseria > Neisseria chenwenguii. The sequence continues at coordinate 1,843,149 of NZ_CP022278.1, read as the reverse complement.
CGCCGTTTTACAAAGCTACGGACACGGCAACGCGCCCAGCGACGAAAAATTTATCCAATCCGTTCAAACCTTTACCCAAAAAGGCGGCCTGATGCTCAACATCAGCCAAGTCCCGCAGGGCTGCGCCGCCGCCGTGTACGCACAAGGCAGCGCCCTGCGGCAGGCAGGCGTCATCAACGCCGGCAAATGCAACCTCGAAACCGCCACCGCCCTACTCACGCTGGCCGTATCCAACGGCTGGACGGCAGATGCGGTGCAGCAGAAACTGGCGGATTTGGGATTGGTTTGAGGGATAAAGTCGAAAGTTTCAGACGGCCTGAAACCGTTGCGAAAGCCAAAATAGCCGTCTGACACTTCGACTACGCTCAGCGCAAGCACTTCGGCTACGCTTAGTCCAAGTGCTTCGATGGTTGGTAAGCGTCGCCGCCCCCTGCACCCACCAATCGAGCTTTCACGGACGTTTTTTTATTTGTGCCAAGCCCTCAGCCCATGCTCCTCACCGACACCCATTGCCACCTCACCGCTCCCTCCCTGCGGGTGCGTTTGAGCGAAATTCTGCAAACCGCGCAACATCAGGGCGTGCGGCGGTTTGTCGTGCCGTCGGCGCAGCGGCAGGATTGGCAAAATGTGATGGATTTGGCACAAAGGCCGTCTGAAAAAAATGCGCCCGTTTTCCATGCCGCCGTCGGCATTCATCCGTGGTTTGCCGAGTCTGCCGACGATGCGGATTTTGCCGGACTTTCCCGCCTTTTGCGCGAACATCCGCAGCTTTTGGTCGGCGAAACCGGTTTGGATTTTTACGACAAAGCCCAAACCGCCGCGCAGCGCGCACGCCAAATCCGCTGCTTTGAAGCCCAACTCGCGCTCGCGCAGGTTTTCAGACGGCCTGTGATTATCCACTGCCTGAAAGCCGCTGCCGCGGTTGCAGCCTCGGTCAGACAGACCCGTTTCACGCAGGGCGGGATAGTTCATGCGTTTTCGGGCAGTTTGGAAGAGGCGGAAACCTTTATCAAACAAGGCTTTCTCATCGGCATCGGCTCGCTGCTGCTGCTCAACCCCGCCGCGAAAAAAGCCCGTGCGGCGGCGGCGGAACTGCCGTTGGACAAAATCGTTTTGGAAACCGACAGCCCGTTTATGCTGCGCGGCGAAACCAATACGCCCGCAAACGTGCGCAAAATCGCAGAAATCACCGCACAGCTTCGCGGCATCGCACCGGAAGACGTGGCGCGACAGACGGAAGCAAATGTCGATGCGCTGTTGGCAAGATTTTCCGAATAGGTGTTTTTCCAGACGGCCTTTGTCCCGCAGTACAAAACCCATGCTGTCTGAAAGCATTTCCAACTTTTCAGACGGCATTTTTACCGTTTCAAGACATTCGTACGGTTACACCGTATTGGAACGGCTAACCGTACCTACGGCGGTCAAGCCACCTGTACCGGACGAAGCTAAAACATTCAGCGCGGACAAGCACGGCTAACCACCCAAAATCCCAATCAGGCCGTCTGAAATTTTAAGTTTTCTTAAGTTATAATATGCCCCCTAAGACAAACCATTCAAAGGCCGTCTGAAATTCAGACGGCCTCAACTGTGGAAAAACATGAAACCTTCAATTCTCGAAAAACTCAGCCAACTCTCCGACCGCTTGGAAGAAGTGACCTATCTGCTCGGTCAGCCCGAAGCCGCCGACGATATGGACAACTACCGCAAGCTCACGCGCGAACACGCGGAGCTGACACCGGTGGTGGAAGTGTTCCAGAAATACCGTCAGGCGCAAAGCGATTTGGCCGATGCGCAGGAAATGCTGCAAGACCCTGAAATGAAAGAGTTTGCCGCCGAGGAAATCGAAACGGCCAATGCACTGATTGAAACGCTGGACACCGAACTGCAAAAGCTGCTGCTGCCCAAAGATGCCGACGACGACAAAAACATTTTCATCGAGGTGCGCGCTGGAACGGGCGGCGACGAAGCGGCGCTGTTTGCAGGAGATTTGCTGCGGATGTACAGCCGTTACGCCGAACGCAACCGTTGGCAGGTGGAAATCGTGTCGGCCAACGAAAGTGAACTCGGCGGCTATAAGGAAGTGATTGCGCGCATTGTCGGACTCGGCGTATACAGCCGTCTGAAATTCGAGTCGGGCGGCCATCGCGTGCAGCGCGTTCCGGCCACCGAAAGCCAGGGGCGTATCCATACATCGGCCTGTACCGTGGCGGTCATGCCCGAAGCCGACGAGTTGGAAGACATCGAGCTGAACCCGGCCGATTTGCGCATCGATACCTTCCGCGCATCGGGTGCGGGCGGCCAGCACATCAACAAAACCGATTCCGCCGTGCGCATTACCCACCTGCCGACCGGCATGGTGGTCGAGTGTCAGGACGGCCGCAGCCAACACGCCAACAAAGCGCAGGCAATGAAAGTTTTGGCCGCGCGTTTGAACGACGCGCAAAAACGCGAAGCGCAAGCCAAAGAAGCCGCCGAACGCAAATCGCTCATCGGCAGTGGCGAACGCAGCGAACGCATCCGCACCTATAACTATCCGCAAGGCCGCGTGACCGACCACCGCATCAACCTGACGCTGCACAAACTCGATTTCATCATGGACGGCGACTTGGAAGAACTCACCAACGCGCTGATTGCCGAGCATCAGGCCGAACTGTTGGCGGCGATGGGGGATTGAATCAAGAAATTAAAGGCCGTCTGAAAAATATTTTCAGACGGCCTTTAATTTAATTCCACTTATTAAATACTATTTAAATATTTATCTCATTTGGTAAATGGAATCTTTGATTGTTATGCAGCATACCTACCTAAAACAATCTAAATCTTAACACAATCTTTCAAAAGATAACATTTAAGACAGGAACCAAATTACTGCAGGCAGGTTTTAGCTGTAAACGTAGTCGCATGTAGTCAAGAATTTAAAAAATTATTACCGTCCGTATATAACATTATTTTTATATAAAATATCAGAATAAAATACAGATTAAATATAATCTAAAATTGAATTATCTAACTTAAAATATTTATAATATATTTTATATATAAAAATATATAAATTTTTTTCCGAATAGCATATATTAAAATTTAAATGTAATTAAATGTAGTAAATATATTAGGAGGCGCTTATGCTTATATTTAAATAATGACGGTACTGCAAAATAGATTTCTGATTTTTTGGTTTATTTCATTAGGAGAAACATCATGCAAGAACTGACCTTCAGCGAACTTGACGCGGTTTCGGGCGGCAAACGCTACGGTGTCCATCTGGGACCTTTGGGCTTTGTCGGTGTCGAATTCTGACCTTTATTTACTTCGGTAAAGTTGTTTCGAGCTATGATTCGGAAATCGATTGATTGAGGTAACCTTTACCGTTGCTCAATGACTGATTGAACATCCCGAATAAAGCAGTCCGACCAAACCGGCAAAAGGCCGTCTGAAAATCATTTTTCAGACGGCCTTTATGTAACATCAACCCTGTTTGTGAGAATTTTCCAAGCCGTTTACCAATTCGGCGGGATATATACAGCAAATAGGGCGTGCAGAAAAAGTTCATTCTAAACAGCAGGCGGATACATCTGATACAGCTTGCTTCCAGAGATTATGGTAACTGATGAAAATTAAGAAATTAATGACATAAGGCAAAAGGCCGTCTGAAAAGTTTCAAAACCTTAGTGGAACACCTTTTCAGACGGCCTTTAATCATGTATAAACCAATGAGTTCCTAGTCCGCCCGGTACGGCTCAAACAGGCCGTCTGAAAAACGCAAGCCGTTGCTTTGGCTGACTAAAATGCTAGGATAACCCCTACTCGGAGAAATGCTCTGAGAGGACGAAAACCGTTTTTCCCGAAAATTTCCACAAAAAGGATACCCCAAAATGGCAAATATCTTGATTGTTCCCGTTTCCACCGGTACCGACGCCCAAGCCGTTACCCGCGCCGTTGCCGCTGCGCTTGACGCACAGACTTTCCGTGCGCTGGACGACAACGGTGCCGCCGAAAAACTGCTCGCTCAAGGCAAAAGCGACGACTGGCTTGACGCCGTGGTCGGCGAAACCGCTGCGCTGAACGCAAAAAACCTGGTCGTCGAAGGCATCCGCCCCGACCCTGAAAAAATGTTCCTCGCCACCAAAAACGTCGAACTGGCGCTGTCGCTGGATGCCGCCGTCGTCTTCGCTGCCCATACCTGCGACAACGACATCGAATACATGGTGCAAAAACTCAACCTTGCCAAACAGTCTTACGTAACCGCGCCGGGCGTTTTGGCGGGCTTTATTTTGGACAACGCCGAAAGCGGCGTCGGCGAAGCCGTTGCCGAGAAAACCGGCCTGACCTTCTTCGGTTCAAGCAGCGCCTTGGGCAATTTGAGCGAACTGACCGACCGCGTGCGCAGCCGCCTCTCGCCGGCACAGTTCCGTTTCAACATGATTGAATCCGCCCGCAAGGCCGACAAACGCATCGTGTTGCCCGAAGGTGCCGAACCGCGTACCGTCCAGGCCGCCGCCATCTGTCACGAAAAAGGCATCGCCCGCTGCGTATTGCTTGCGCCGCGTGCCGAAGTCGAAGCGGTCGCCAAAGAACGCCACATCACCCTGCCCGACTCGCTGGAAATCATCGACCCCGCCACATTGGTCGAACAATACGTCGCGCCGATGTGCGAACTGCGCAAATCCAAAGGTCTGACGCCCGAGCAGGCGCGCGAACAGCTGCAAGACACCGTCGTACTCGGCACCATGATGATGGCGCAAAATGATGTGGACGGCTTGGTATCCGGTGCCGTCCACACCACCGCCAACACCATCCGCCCCGCGCTGCAACTGATTAAAACCGCCCCCGGCGCCAGCCTCGTTTCCAGCGTGTTCTTCATGCTGCTGCCCAACCAGGTCGTCGCTTTCGCCGACTGCGCAGTGAATCCCAACCCGACACCCGAGCAACTGGCCGACATCGCCATCCAAACCGCCGGTTCGGCCAAAGCCTTCGGTATTGATCCCAAAGTCGCTCTGATTTCCTACTCCACCGTCAACTCAGGCAGCGGCCCCGACGTTGACGCTGTAATCGAAGCGACCAAAATCGCGCAGGAAAAACGCCCCGATTTGCCCATCGACGGCCCGCTGCAATACGACGCGGCGACCGTGCCGAGCGTGGCAAAATCCAAAGCGCCAAACAGCAAAGTCGCCGGCCAGGCTACCGTGTTGGTGTTCCCTGATTTGAACACCGGCAACTGTACCTACAAAGCCGTACAGCGCAACGCCAACGTCTTGAGCGTCGGCCCCATGCTGCAAGGCCTGCGCAAACCGGTCAACGACCTCTCGCGCGGCGCGCTGGTTGACGACATCGTGTACACCATCGCCCTGACCGCCATTCAGGCATCGCAGATGTAAACGCGTTTCTGAAGAAAACAGAGGCCGTCTGAAAATATTCAGACGGCCTCATGTTTATGTGCGTTGCGCCTTACGCCCCCTTACGCTTCAGCAATACGCCGCTTTCGATATGACGGGTAAACGGAAACTGGTCAAACAGCGCGGCGCGGGTGATTTCGTGGGTTTCGGTCAGTTTGTCCAAATTGGCGCGCAGGGTTTCGGGGTTGCAGGAAATGTAAATCACGTTGTCGAATTGTGCTACCAGTTTCAGCGTTTCATCGTCCACGCCCGCTCGCGGGGGATCGACGAAAATGGTGGAAAAACGGTAATCCGCAAGCGCAATGCCCTGCTCTTGAAGACGGCGGAACGAACGGTTTTGCATGTAGGCTTCGGTAAACTCTTCAGCCGAAAGGCGGGCGATTTTGACGTTATGGCTTTGATTTGCTTCGATGTTCCATAAAGCAGCGTTAACAGAAGTTTTGGAAACTTCTGTTGCCAAGACTTTGTCGAATTGGGTCGCCAGCGGCAGTGTGAAATTGCCGTTGCCGCAATAAAGTTCGAGCAGATCGCCGCCCAAGCCTTCAGCCGCGCTGCATGCCCAAGCCAGCATTTTTTCGCACACTTTCGCATTGGGCTGGGTAAAGCTGCCTTCGATTTGGCGGTAGCGGAACGCTTTGCCGCCGACGTTCAGCGTTTCGGTGACGAAATCCTGCGCCAACACCAGCTTCTGCCCCCTGCTGCGGCCGATAATGCGGATACCCAGACTGCTTTGCAGCGCACGGGCAGCGGCTTCCCATTGTTCGTCCAGTTTTTTGTGGTAAATCATCGTTACCAGCATTTCGCCGCTGAGCGTCGCGAGAAATTCCACGGCATACCAGCGGTTTTTCAGCAGCGGAACGGGGCTGACGGCTTCAATCAGGCGCGGCATCAGGGCGTTGATGGAATCATGCGCGGCATCGAATTGGTCGCAACGCAGCAGACTTGCCCCGCTGGCTTTCTGTCCGCGCTCGAACATGGCGTAAAAAATCTCGTCGCCCTCATGCCATACGCGAAATTCCGCACGCATCCGGTAGTGTTTTTCCGGCGATTCGAAAACTCCGATCGTGGGAAAATCCAAATCTTGAAACAGGTTGTTCAGATAATCGGTTTTCTCGGTAAGCTGCTGGTAGGCGTTCATATTCGGCTCTTGGGATTTGGGTTGGTGCGTAGTTTGGATAAATAGATATGGAACAAAAAGGCCGGGACCTTTGCAAAAAAGCTGAAAATCTTGAGAAACGCTTGTAGGGGCAGGTTTCAGTAAAAAGCCCCACTGCAATGAGGCTTTGTTGCTACCTAGCCCCGCCGCAATTATACAATGAACTACGGGAAGGCCGTCTGAAACTTCAGACGGCCTTTTTTTGATTAAAACACCTAAATATGGTTTAATTAGCTAAATTTTTAAGGGGTAAACCATGATTCAGGCGAATATACACGATGCGAAAACCAATTTGAGCCACTTGGTCAAATGCGCAGCAGAGGGCGAGCAGGTCATCATTGCCAAACACGGCAAGCCTTATGTGCAGATTGTTCCGTTGGACAAACCGTCTAGAAAACCCGGCCGGCTGGCAGCTTTTTTTGCTGAAAACGCCGTTCCCGACCTGCATCAGTTTGATGCGGGCAACCGTGAAATCGAATCTGAATTTGAGGGTTGGTGATGAAACGGATATTGCTGGATACCCACGTTGTGATTTGGTGGCTTGCCGATGCCGGGAATTTGGGCGGTAAAGCCCGCAACTGTATCCAAAACCGGCAAAATCAGATTTATGTCAGCGCAGCGACGATGTGGGAGCTTTCTATCAAAATGGGAAAGGGTTTGCTGACACTGCCTGAAAATATTTTTGAAGTGGTTGAGGATGAGGGATTTATCCCGCTTCCGATTACATGGTTTCACGGCAGGCAGGCGGGGTTTTTACCGGAAATCCATAAGGATCCGTTTGACCGGATGCTGATTACCCAAGCGCAAGCCGAAGGGTTGGAGCTGATGACGGCGGATACGGTTATTCCCCAATACGGTATCCGCGTGATTGATGCCTCGAAATGAATGGAAAAAGAGTTGGGGCATCTTCAATTATTATGTATGAAAATAAGCCCATACATAACTAGGTCACAATTTGAACTGCTCAAGAAGGGATTGAATATGGCAACATTAATGGAAAAAGATGCACTTAATCGAACAGGTGCTTCTGTGCAGGCTTTGATTGCCTGAAAAACGCCTATCGGCGGTAAACATACCGCCGATCAAAACCGCATCGTAGAATTGTGCAGTTTTTTATATGATTCCGAACATGAAAATATTGATTTCAAGGCAGTAGCAGACGAATGCAATATGCTGTTCGATAAGTATAAAAATCTTCCGGCAGTAACGGCTGCTTGATATGGAAGCAAAAGAAGAGCAAGCGGCATTTGAAAGGATTTGGGTGAGCTGACGGCTGAAAAGCTACCTCGCCCTTCTTCTTCGCCCAAAGGATTCGTCTTGGGTGGGCAACCAAGGGTGGGAAAATCAAATTTGGTTATACGGCTTCGTGATGAGATGAAGAGAAATCTGCTGGTTATAAATGGCGACGAGTTCCGCCGTTATCATCCGGATTTTGAAGAAATTCAGAACCGCCACGGAAAAGATGCGCCGAAATACACCGCTGATTTTTCTGCCACGATGACGGGAATGGTTATTGAAAAGGCTTTGCATGAAGGTTACAACATTTCTGTGGAAGGCACTTTCCGAACCGCCGAAACCCCACTGAAAACATTGGATGACATACGCCGTCACGGTTATGAAACGACCGTTTGTATTCACCCCCCGTCTGAAGTAAGTTGGCAAAGTACACTTGAGCGTTATGATGCAATGCTGGCCGTCAACGAATTCCCCCGCCATACAGATAAAGCCCACCATGATTTGGTTACGAAGACGTTACCAATAAATGCAGACAAAGTTTATCTTTCGGGAAAAGCGGATTACTTCCTCGTATATTCCTGTGAAGGATTGCTCTTTGACAGCCGCATCCATCAAAGGTATCTCCCCAGTGAGACCATCGATGCGGAGCTGCATCGAAACACCCGAAAGCTCGCACAACTTGAAACAGACATTACCGCCAACAGCCACTTATTGAGTGGGAACCGGCAGTAAGCGATTTGACACAAATGACACAAATTAGGCACAGACAAAAAAAGACAGCCTTTACAGACTGTCGAGTGGAATGAAAGATGCTTAGAAAGCATCAATACTTACAATAAGTTATTGGTGCCCGGAGCCGGAATCGAACCGGCACGACCTGTTTAGGGTCGACGGATTTTAAGTCCGTTGTGTCTACCTGTTTCACCATCCGGGCGATAGTTCGGCCGTAGGCAAAACTATTCGAAATTGGAGGCGGGGGCGCGGATTTGAACCGGCCTGCATAAGGGTTGCACCCCTTACGGCATAAACACTCTGCCACCCCGCCGGAGGGGAATGTGGAGGCGAGAGTCGGAATCGAACCGGCGTAGACGGATTTGCAATCCGCTGCATAACCACTTTGCTATCTCGCCAAACTGGATCAAACCGTTTTCATACGGCCTGAATTGACTTGGAGCGGGAAACGAGTCTCGAACTCGCGACCTCAACCTTGGCAAGGTTGCGCTCTACCAACTGAGCTATTCCCGCGTGTTACGAATATATTTTGGAATGGAGCGGGAAACGAGTCTCGAACTCGCGACCTCAACCTTGGCAAGGTTGCGCTCTACCAACTGAGCTATTCCCGCATTTGAGATATATTCGATAAAAAACTGGAGCGGGAAACGAGTCTCGAACTCGCGACCTCAACCTTGGCAAGGTTGCGCTCTACCAACTGAGCTATTCCCGCATTTGAGATATATTCGATAAAAAACTGGAGCGGGAAACGAGTCTCGAACTCGCGACCTCAACCTTGGCAAGGTTGCGCTCTACCAACTGAGCTATTCCCGCCCGAATCGGATGTTTACTGCTTTGGGGGCAGTAAAGAAAGCAGCATTATTATGGATTTGAAGATGGCCGTCAAGCCTTTTTTGGCAGTTTGTTTTTTGGTTTCAGTTAAACTCTTTCCAAGCCATTTTGAGGTAGTAGAACATCGACCAGATGGTTAAAACCGATGCAATAAACATCAATATGTTACCGATAAACAGGAAATTAAAGCCGTGAAAATCTTCCAATCCGATTAAAAGCAGCATGATGGCGGCCATTTGGGCGGTGGTTTTGAATTTGCCGATGGTGGCGACGGCGACGCTGTTGCGTTTGCCCATTTGCGCCATCCATTCGCGCAGAGCAGAGATGGTAATTTCGCGGCCGATGATGATCATGGCGAAGATGTCGTAGGTGCGGTCTTGGCTGACCAAGAGCATGAGGGCGACGGCGACCATCAGTTTGTCGGCTACGGGATCGAGGAAGGCGCCGAAATCCGAGGTCTGTTTCCACAGGCGCGCTAAAAAGCCGTCGAACCAGTCGGTTACGGCGGCGGCGGCGAAGATGGTTGCGGCCGTCCAGTTGACGGTTTGCGGGTCTATCCAGCCGGTCGGCAGGTAAAACAGGGCAGTGAACACGGGAATGAGCAATACGCGCAGCCATGTCAGCAAAATCGGGATGTTCCAAGTCATTGGCGTCGGCCTTTTTTGGGTAGGGCTTTGGTTTTTCAGACGGCCTTTATTATAAGACGATTTATTTGTTTTGTTTACATTTCATTGCATTTCGAGCAATCGGTTTCAGCGTTTCGGCTGCTTTTGGAAATTCAGGCGGAAATATTTGGGCAGCAGCTTTTTTTGTTTGGGGTTATCCAGAAAATCTTTTAAGGCCGTCTGAAAAGCGGCGAGGTGCTTGGTGCGGACGCTGTTGGGCAGGCAGCTTGCGGCGTAATAATGGGAAACGAGGTCGGCCTGCTGTTCCATATTCAGACGGCCTAATTCGGTAATGTCGGCAAGCGGCGGATAGGCATAGGCTTTTTGGCGGTGATAACCGCCGCACAGGGCGAGGATAAAGCCGCCAAACCAAGCCTGAAAGCCGTTTTGAAACTGCCAGACGTGGGTCAGTTCGTGTATCAGCCACATTTGATAGCCGCCATCGGCCAGCATGAAATCGGGCGGACAATGCTGCTTGGGGAAATGGATGTGGCCGAACGGCGCGATGGCCATGCCCAAATCGGGCAGACAGGGAAAACCGCGGTAGATTTTGACTTTTTCGTAACAGATGCCGTCTGAAAAAATTTTCTTGGCGGCGGCGATTTCGTTGGCGGTCAGTCTGCGCCAGTGTTTATGCGGTTCAGCCACGCGCTTCCTTCCGTTTTTTCCAATGATAACGGGTGCGCATCCGCCAAATCAGCAATGCGGCGAAATAGCCGGCAACGGCCAATATCGTGCCCAGCAGCGGAACGCCGACCAGCAGCGGTTTGCCCGCGCCGAGCAGCCATGCGCCCAAATCGCTGAAAAACTGTGCGCTCGACCATTCGGGAAATTCCAGCTTGTCGGCTGCCTGAATCCCCAATACCAGCGAACCGAGTTTGTAGGCGGCGTAATAAAGCGGCATATAGGTCAGCGGGTTGGTGTAGAGTGTGGTGAACACGGCGACGGGCAAATTGGTGCGCAGAAAATAGGCGACAACCAGCGCGGTCAGCATCTGCGTGGGGCCGGGCATCAGGCCGCAAAACATGCCGACCGCCACGGACACGGCAGCCTGGCGGCGGTTGAGCGTCCAGAAATAAGGTTTGTCGAACAGCGGCGCAAACGGCTTGCTCCAGCGCGACGCGAAAATCTGCTCGCTGCCGGGCAGTTTGTGGCGCAGAGTGGTACGTTTGAATTTCTTCATAAAGTCAGGTGGTTGTTTAGTTCACTATAAGCTTTGCCCGATTCTAATTTCATCAAACGGCCGTCTGAAAGTTTTTCAGACGGCCTTTGCTTTATTTTGCCGAACTTGCCGCGCCGTTAAACAATTTATCCGGCGGCGTCAGGCTGACGGCGTTGCCTTGGCTGACCAGCCATTTGTTTTCCACGCGCCACACGCCCGTGCCGTCTTCCAGCCGCACATACCAATGGTTGGCATTGGGCAAGGGTTTGAATACGGCGTCGTATTCCGCTTTTGCCGCGCCTTCGGGCGATACGGCTTTGAGCGTGACGGTTTGGTCGTCGACCTTGCGCGCAGGGTGCATCAGCAAAAGCTTGAGCGGCTGTTTGCGGTCGAAATCGCCGCTGACGAACACTTTGGCGGCGTTCATATCCGGGCTGATCAAAACTTGCGCCTGAATGCGGCGTTTTGAGGCTTCTTCGTCGCGGTGGAGTTGGATGTCGATGTGTTTGCCGTCTTTATAGTAGTCGTCCGTGACCAAATCGGTCATGCTGAATTTGGCGACGAAAAACATTGACACGCTGGCAATCACAACGAAAATCGGCCCGGCCATCAAAAGCCACGGCCAAAACTGTTTGTACCACGGTTTTGCGTTGTTTCCGGTTTGCGGCACTTTATTCTCCAATAAACGTAGCATCTTCATTAATCACGTTTTTTTCCGCCTTGCCCGCTTGGCCGTATGAAAACGCAAACTCAATCGGGTGGCTGCCCTTGTCGGCGTACTCGGGGATGGTGGAAACTTGAACGGGGATGGTCACGGTTTCACGCGGCGCGATTTTCAGGCCGCCCTCGGGCAGCCCGGTCAGAGCGATTTCGTCGAAACCTTTCACCGATGCAGTCAGTACGATTTCGCTTTCGTTGTTGTTCACAATCCGCAGGTTGTAGGCGTTTTCCAGCCAGCCTTTGCTGTTTTCGCGCACCATCACGCCGCGGTCTTTCAGAATGTCGATTTCAACGGTTTTGCGGAAGGTCAGGCCGACCAAAAACGCGGTGACGATTACCGCCAATACCACGCCGTAACCCACAACACGCGGGCGCAGCAGGCGTTTTTTAATTGCACTTTCCTCGTATTCATGTTCCAACGCGCCCTCGGTGGTGTAGCGGATCAGCCCGCGCGGATAGTTCATTTTATCCATAATTTCGTCGCAGGCATCAATACAGGCCGCACAGCCGATACATTGGTATTGCAGGCCGTTGCGGATGTCGATGCCGACGGGGCAGACCTGTACGCACATCGTGCAGTTGATGCAGTCGCCAAGCCGGGTTTCGTCTTTGCCGGCGGTTTTTTTACGCGCACCGCGCGGTTCGCCGCGCTCGGCATCATAGGAAATAATCAGCGTGTCTTTGTCGAACATCGCGCTTTGGAAACGCGCATACGGGCACATATGCAGACAAACCTTTTCGCGCATGACGTGCGCCATCAGGAAAGTCATGAAGCCGTAAAACGCCGCCGCAAACACCGCGCCGCCGCCTGCGTTCATCGAAAACAGTGCGGGAACAAACTCGCGAATCGGTACAAACCAGCCGGCAAACGAAATGCCCGTCCACGCGCAGACGGCAAAAATCAGCAGCGCTTTGGTGGTTTTAATGCGGATTTTGGTGAAATTCCACGGCGATTTTTCCAGCTTCAAACGCTTGTTGCGGTCACCTTCGACGAAGTGGTCGATCCAGAGCATGATTTCAGTGTAAACCGTTTGCGGGCAGGCATAGCCGCACCACAAACGCCCTGCAACCGTCGTCCACCAAAACAGGCCGAAGGCGCAGATCATCAGCAGCAGCGCCAGATAAATCAAATCACCCATCCCCAGCGAGAGGCCGAAAATGTAGAAATGGCGCTCGGGAATGTCAAACAAAACCGCCTGCCGGCCGTTCCAGTTGAACCACGGCACAATGTAAAACACAAACTGCGTCGCCACAATCGCGGCGATGCGCAGTTTGGCAAACCGCCCTTCCGCCTTTTTCGGCTGGATGCGCTCGCCCTCGGGATGGATGGTGATCACACTGGATTTGGACGTAGAAGGCTTGGGCGGCGTGAGTTTGGCTGGTTTTTCTTGCGTTTCGGGTTTTTCGGGTTGGTTTTCGGCGGACATTGCGCGTTCCTTTAGAGGAATGGGTTTGTGCACTTTACTTTGATTTTTTATTTTTCAGACGGCCTTTTTAAGATAAGTGATTTTACCATCTGCCCCAAGTCGAATCAAAAACACAGCCGTATGAAATTATTGAACTTTTTACCTGAAAAATTTCAAAATCAGCCGTTTAAACCGACAAAATTCAACCACTTGCCACCGCCGTTTCTTCTAACCTTATAATCGGAAGCTATATGGCCGATAAAAATTAATAACAGCAACAAGCCCCAAACCGCTGCCCGCCGCATTTTCAGACGGCCTGATACCGTTTGAAAACCCCGCCGCCGCCTCCAAACCGCCGCCTTGAATCCCCGCACGAATCGGGCGATAATCGGCAGCGTTGTTCCCGTCAACTCCCGTCAAGAAAGGTTTCAAAATGTCCCAGCTGGCAAACGCTATCCGCTTCCTCTCCGCCGACGCCGTCCAAAAAGCCAACTCCGGCCACCCGGGCGCGCCGATGGGCATGGCCGAAATGGCCGAAGTGTTGTGGACGCAGTTTCTCAACCACAACCCCGCCAATCCGAAATTCTACAACCGCGACCGTTTCATCCTCTCCAACGGCCACGCTTCCATGCTGCTGTACAGCCTGCTGCACCTGACGGGTTACAACGTATCCATCGACGATTTGAAAAACTTCCGCCAGCTCCACAGCAGAACGCCCGGCCATCCCGAATACGGCTACACCGACGGAGTGGAAACCACCACCGGCCCACTGGGGCAGGGCATTGCCAACGCCGTAGGCATGGCGCTGGCCGAAAAACTTCTCGCCGCCGAGTTCAATAAAGACGGCCTGAACATCGTCGATCACCACACCTACGTTTTCCTCGGCGACGGCTGCCTGATGGAAGGCGTGTCCCACGAGGCCTGCTCGCTGGCGGGTACGCTGGGCTTGGGCAAACTGATCGTTTTATACGACGACAACAACATTTCCATCGACGGCAAAGTGGACGGCTGGTTTACCGAAAATATCCCGCAACGCTTTGAAAGCTACGGCTGGCACGTCGTGCCGAATGTCAACGGTCACGACACCGACGCGCTCAAAACCGCCATCGAAGCCGCCCGCGCCGAAACCGGCAAGCCTTCCATCATCTGCTGCAAAACCCTGATCGGCAAAGGCGCCGCCACCAAAGAAGGCAGCCACAAAACCCACGGCGCGCCGCTGGGTGCAGACGAAATCGAAGCTACGCGCAAACATTTGGGCTGGAATTACGGCGCGTTTGAAGTTCCGCAAGACATTTACGACGCTTGGAACGCCAAAGAAAAAGGCGCCAAACTCGAAGCTGCGTGGAATGAATTATTCGCGCAATACCAAGCCAAATTCCCCGTCGAAGCCGCAGAATTCGTGCGCCGCATGGATAAAAAACTGCCCGACAATTTCGACGCCTACGTTCAGACGGCCTTGAAAGAAGTGTGCGCCAAAGCCGAAACGCTCGCCACCCGCAAAGCCAGCCAGAACAGCATCGAAATCCTCGCCAAAGTTCTGCCCGAATTTGTCGGCGGTTCGGCCGATCTGACCCCGTCCAACCTCACCGACTGGTCGAATAGCCAATCCGTTACCCGCGTAAGCGGCGGCAACTACATCCACTACGGCGTGCGCGAATTCGGCATGGGCGCCGTCATGAACGGCCTCTCGCTGCACGGCGGCATACGCCCGTTTGGCGCAACCTTCCTGATGTTCAGCGAATACGAACGCAACGCCCTGCGCATGGCCGCATTGATGAAAACCAACCCCGTATTCGTGTTCACCCACGATTCCATCGGCCTTGGCGAAGACGGCCCAACCCACCAGCCCGTCGAGCAAACCGCCACCCTGCGCCTGATTCCCAACATGGACGTTTGGCGCCCCTGCGACACCGCCGAATCGCTGGTCGCATGGTCGGAAGCCGTCAAAGCCGCCGACCGCCCGTCCAGCCTGATTTTCAGCCGCCAAAACCTGAAATTCCAGGCCCGCAGCGACGAGCAGCTTGAAAACGTCAAACGCGGCGGCTACGTCATCAGTCCCGCCGACAACGCCCGCGCCGTCATCATCGCCACCGGTTCCGAAGTCGAACTGGCGCTGGAAGCCCAAAAAGTCCTCGCCGCCGAAGGCACCGCCGTCAGCGTCGTTTCCATGCCGTCCACCAACGTCTTCGACCGCCAAGACGCCGCCTACCGCGCCTCCGTCCTGCCCGCCGGCCTGCCCCGCGTCGCCGTCGAAGCCGGCGTTTCAGACGGCTGGTACAAATACGTCGGCTTAAACGGCAAAGTCGTCGGCATCGACCGCTTCGGCGAATCCGCTCCGGCGGAAGAATTGTTCAAACTCTACGGCTTTACCGTTGAAAACGTCGTCGCCGCGGTGAAATCGGTATTGTAAGTTTGACCGAACGCTCAGGCCGTCTGAAAACGATTGGTAGCGTTTTTCAGACGGCCTTTTAGCTTTATGGGACGCTGCTTCAGATGGTTTGGCAGTAATTTGGCCAAACTGATACAGAGGCCGTATGAAATCCGACAAAACCCACAGACACCCTGCCCAATCATGTGAACAGCCTGTGCATAACTTGCTTTACAGCTTGTTCCGCAACGATAAAAATCATCTGATTAATTTTTAGGCAGATTTAAGATTTAATCACAAGCCGTGTTTGCGGCTGTGTGGGCAGGCTGTGGATAAGCCGCTTAAAGGTTTGAACGGTAAGCGTAAACATTGATTGATTAAAAAACAGGCAGCATTTATCCATACCAAACAGGCCGTCTGAAAGCCAAACCGGCATTTTCAGACGGCCTCTGCCTGCCGCAACCTGTAGCTGAGCGAAGTCGAAACCCGTCTGCATGGCATCAGTGTCAAAACCCGCGCTTCAAAACCCGCGCTATAGTGAAATAAAATAAAAAATCTGCTTCGTTGGCTGCGGCCGGGCTCAAAGAGAACGATTCGCTAAGGCGCTGAAGCGCCAAGTTCATCTGTCCCGCACTACCCGTACTGTCTGCGCCTTCCCGCCTTGTATCTTTCTTATTTTATTTCACTATATAATTTTACCGTCCGCATTATCCCAATCCGAGGAACATCATGCACACGCTTTCTGCCGAAGTCCGCCTTGCCCAAGCGCGGGCGCGGCTGCAAAAGAGCCGCCGTTGGGCGACGGGGCTGCTGCTTCTGGCCTGTACCCTGTTTGTGGCGGCCACGCTTTATGCCGGCCGCTACCCTGCCCTCGCCTACCTGAAAGCCTTTTCCGAAGCGGCGATGGTGGGTGCGCTGGCCGACTGGTTTGCCGTGACCGCGCTGTTCAGACGGCCTTTGGGGCTGCCCATTCCGCACACGGCGATTCTGCCGCGCAATCAAGAGCGGATTGCCGACGAGCTGGGGTGGTTTATCGAAAACAATTTCATTCAGGACAAGCCGATTGCCGTGCGGATTTATCAGGCCGAACCGAGCAGCAAATTCCTCAACTGGCTGGGCTGCGACGCAGCGCGCACGCAATGGCTGCCGTGGCTGGCCAAGCAGATTCCGACGGTTTTGCAGACGGCCAAACCCGAACAGACCGCGCGTTTTGCCGCGATGTTGCTGTCGCAGCAGTACAGCGGCGAAAAAATCGGCCAAACACTTTCAGACGGCCTCAAGCTTCTGAAAGCGCAGGGGTTGCACCATACACTCTTCGACGGCCTGCTGCGCCGGCTCCGCCGCTGGCTGCAAAACCCCGACACGCGCGAACTGCTGGAACAGAACCTGCGCGAATGGGCGGCAAAAATCGAAAGCGACGCGCCCTCGACGTGGGAAAAATTCAAAAGCGCGCTCAAAACATCGCTGGTTGAGCGCGTCGATGACTGGGCAGCCGCCAAAGCGCTGGATTGGGCGGACGGCTATCTCGCCACCGCTACCGCCGATGCCGACAACGCCCTGCGCCGCCAGTTTGACGCGCAATACGACCTGCTCGCCGAACGCCTGCAAAACTCGTCTCAGTGGCACCGCCGCTTGGACGCCGCCAAAGCGCAGCTCGCCGAATCCCCCGCCCTGCGGCAGAAGCTGGCGGATTTTTGGACGGGCGTGCAAAGCTGGGCGGCGGCGGACGTGGAAAAATCCGATTCGCTCTGCGCCGCGCAACTGGAAAAACTGTTCGACCACATACTCGCGCAGGCGCGGGAATATCCGCAGTTTATGCGCCGTGCCGACGTGCGCCTGTCGCTTTTGGTACGCGATTTCGTGTTGCGCTACAAAGAAAAAGCTGCACATTTCGTGGCCGAAAAAGTAAAAAGCTGGGACAGCGCGCTGATGGTGGAAAAGCTGGAACTCAGTCTGGGCAAGGATTTGCAGTATATCCGCATCAACGGCACGCTGGTCGGCGGGCTGGTCGGACTGGTGATTTACACCGTATCGCAATGGCTGGCGTGAGCGCGGCGGGAATGGGAAAGGCCGTCTGACAATTTTTCAGACGGCCTTTCCCATTCCCGCAAAAAAGCCCTGTTCCAAAAAACAGGGCTTTTCCAATGCTTTAAAATATAACTGGCAGATTACAGGCCGCTCAGGCGGGCGGTATCGTGGGCAATCATCAACTCTTCGTTGGTCGGAATCACGACGGCGACGGCTTTGCTGTCGGCGGTGGTGATCACGCCGGCATTGCCGAAGCGGGCGGCCAGGTTGGCTTCGTGGTCTTCGGTCAGACCGAGGCAACCCAGATAGCCCAAGACTTTGCTGCGGATCAGTTCGGAGTTTTCTCCGATACCGCCGGTAAACACCAGCGCGTCGAGGCCGCCGGCGGCAACGGCCATGCTGCCGATGTATTTGGCAAGGCGGTACACGAATACGTCCAGCGCGAGTTGCGCCCCTTCGTGGCCTTTGGCGGCTTCTTCTTCAATGGTGCGGCAGTCGTTAGAAAGGCCGGAAAGACCGAGCAGGCCGGATTTTTTGTTCAGCATGTCGGTGATTTGGGCGATGGTCATGTTGGCGTTTTCAGCGAGGAAGGAGAATACGCTCGGGTCGATGTCGCCGCTGCGTGTGCCCATTACCAAGCCTTCCAGCGGGGTCAGACCCATGCTGGTATCGCGGCATTTGCCGTCGGCGACGGCGGCGATGGAAGCGCCGTTGCCCAAGTGGCAGATGACCATGCGCAGATCTTTTTTGTCTTTACCGAGGAAACGCGCGGTTTCATCGGCAACGAAACGGTAGCTGGTGCCGTGTGCACCGTAGCGGCGCAGGCCGTATTTGTGGTACAGCTCTTGCGGAACGGCGTAGGTGTAGGCGTGTTTCGGCATGGTTTGGTGGAACGCGGTGTCGAATACGACGACGTTCGGCAGATCTTTGAAAATGCTTTGTGCGGCGCGCAGACCGAGCAGGTGGGCCGGGTTGTGCAGCGGGGCGAGCGGGATACATTTTTCGATGCCGGCCATGACTTCGTCGTCCACCAAGATGGATTCGCTGTACAATTCGCCGCCGCTGACGATGCGGTGGCCGATGGCGCCGATTTTGCTGTCGAGGCCGTGGGCTTTCATTTCTTCCATCAGGGCTTCGACTGCGCCGGTGTGGTTGGGCTGGCTGCTCAAATCAACTTTGTGTTTTTCGCCGTTGAATTTAAAAGTAATAAACGCATCGGGCAGGTTGAGTTTTTCGGCCAGACAGCTCAGCAATACGTCGCCGCTGTCGTTGTCCAAAACGGCGCCTTTGAGCGAGGAGCTGCCGCAGTTTAATACTAAAATCAGTTTTTGAGTCATGGTGGGAATTCCTAAAGTTTTCAGACGGCCTTTACGGTCTGATTCGGGTTGATGAAAATAACTGTGCCATTCTACCAAAAATAAGATGTTAATGGCTGCTTTAATCTTTGATTTGCAGCATAAGAATGCTTTGCAGCGGCGCGGCAAACTGGTACATTAGGGCGTTTCCAACCTGCCGTCTGAAAAAGCGTAAAGCCGTGCGAAACGGCTTGGGATTGCAGTTTTCAGACGGCCTCAAATGTTCCGCCATGCACTACTTCAGCATCCACACCCAATCCGGCAGCCATCTCGGTTTTCTGATTATGCTGCCCGACGACGAATCCGAAACGCCGCCCGAGAGCGGGCGTTTTGTGGTCAAACTGCAAAACGGCGCCGCCTTTCCCGCGCTGGAAAATCTGCAAAACCCCGACGCGCCGCTGGTTTGGCGCATTAATAAAGAGCGCATCGAATTGTTTGACGGCGAAAGCAACGTCGCCACGCTGCGCAACGAATACCTGACCATTGGCGGGCAGACGCTGCTTCTGACCGATCTGACCGGGGCGATGTAATGGAAAGTATGTTTATCCTTGTGCCCATCAGCATTATTCTGGCCTTTATCATCGGCTGGTTTTTCTGGTGGTCGGGCAAAAACGGGCAGTTTGACGATTTGGAAGGGCCGGCGCACCGCATTCTGATGGACGACGACTCAACCGACAAACTTCTCGATAAAAATCAAAACGATAAAGACAAACCGCAATGAGCGTGAAAAAAGACAACCTCAATTTCGCCACCAGCCGCCGTTTCGCCCCGCTTTTCGGCACGCAGTTTTTCGGCGCGTTTAACGACAATGTGTTTAAAACCGCGCTGTTTGTGATGATCAGCTTTTACGGCTTGGGGCAGAACACGGTTTTGCCCGCCAGCCAGATGCTCAATTTGGGCGCGCTGCTGTTTATCCTGCCCTATTTCCTCTTTTCCGCACTCTCGGGGCAGTTGAGCAACAAATTCGACAAAGCCAAACTCGCCCGCGCCGTCAAAATCCTCGAAATCGCCGTGATGTCGCTGGCCGCGTTCGGTTTTTATATCCAATCCGCACCGCTTTTACTGTTCTGCCTCTTCTGCATGGGCGCGCAATCGACGCTGTTCGGCCCGCTGAAATACGCCGTTTTGCCCGACTACCTCAACGACAAAGAGCTGATTATGGGCAACAGCCTGATCGAATCGGGCACCTTCCTCGCCATCCTCTTCGGCCAGATTTTGGGCACAGCCGTAGCCGGCACGCCGCCGCACATCATCGGCATGCTGGTTGTTTCGGTTGCCGTATTGGGAACGGCAACCAGCTTTTTCATGCCGTCCGTTCCCGCCAAAGCGGCCTACACCGAAATCGAATACAACATCGCCAAAGGCACATCCGCCCTCCTGCGCGAAACCGCCGCCGACAAGCCCGTGTTTACCGCCATCATCGGCATTTCGTGGTTTTGGTTCATCAGCTCGGTTTACACCACCCAACTGCCGACGTTTACCCAAATCCACCTCGGCGGCAACGACGCCGTTTTCAACCTCATGCTCGCGCTGTTTTCCATCGGCATCGCCGCTGGCTCGGTATTGTGCGCCAAACTCAGCCACGAACGGCTGGTCTTGAGCCTCGTGACCGTCGGCACCGCCGGCCTCACCGCCTGCGGCCTTGCGCTGGTCTGGCTGACCCACGGCCAGCGTTTCGCCGAACTCAACGGTGTTTTATGGTTTCTCGCCCAAGCCAACGCCTACCCCGTGATGCTGGTGATGGTGCTCATCGGCTTTTTCGGCGGCTTTTTCTCCGTACCGCTCTACACCTGGCTTCAGACGGCCAGCAGCGAAACCTTCCGCGCCCACGCCGTCGCCGCCAACAACATCGTCAACGGCGTCTTCATGGTCTCCGCCGCCATTCTGAGCGCCCTCTTGCTGATGCTGTTCGACAGCATTACCCTGCTCTACCTGATCGTCGCCCTCGGCAACCTGCCGCTGATGTGGTATCTAGTGAAGCGCGAACCGCAGTTTCTGCACGGCTTGGCGGGGATGGTTGGGAAAAGGAACGGATAGGATTGAATTGAAGGCCGTCTGAAACGGTTAATCTCTCAACTGACGTCATTCCCGCGCAGGCGGGAATACACACTCGGCTTTCTGAAACTTATTTAAAACAAGATATTGCCTGTCTGTAACCGTGGATTCCCGCCTGCGCGGGAATGACGTCCGTGAAAGTGTCAGACGGCCGTTTTGATTCCGTAAAAGTCTCAGCAGCCGTGGGCCGGGATTGGTTGGTGAGCCTGTCGAACCGTCAGCCCGGTGAAGGTTCTGAAACGTCTGTTCAAACTGCCGGGCTAAAAGCCAAGCCTACGCCCCCCCCCGACTCCGCCGCCCGACAGCCACGGAAGCCTTTGCAAAAACCACAAATGCCATTTTAAAGGCCGTCTGAAAATTTTCAGACGGCCTTTCTTTAAAATCCTACCGCTTACGCAATCGAAGCGTTCACAAACGCGGTCAGCTGGCCTTTGGCCAATGCGCCGACTTTGGTGGCGACGTTTTCGCCGTTTTTAAACACCATCAGCGTCGGAATGCCGCGCACGCCGAATTGGGCGGGGGTTTGTTCGTTTTCGTCGATGTTGATTTTGACGACTTTCAGTTTGCCTTCAAACTCGGCGGCGATGTCGTCCAAAATCGGGGCGATCATTTTGCAGGGGCCGCACCACGGGGCCCAGAAGTCGAGTAATACGGGGACGTCGGATTTCAAAACGTCCGCTTCAAAAGCGGCATCGCTGGTGTGCACAATCAATTCGCTGCTCATTTCAAGTTCCTTAAAAAATAGGTTGTAACAGGATTCAGAATAGGGCTTGCGGGGGGAAATTTCAAGGGGCGGCGTATTGCAATAGCTTTTTTGTATAGTCTGCTTTGGGATTGGCAAACACTTCTTCCAAGCCGCCCGATTCGACCACCGCACCGTCTTTCAACACCATCACGCGGTGCGACAGCGCGCGGATGACGGCCAAATCGTGGCTGATGATGATGAGGCTCAAGCCGTATGACTGTTGCAAATCCGCAAGCAGCGCCAGAATCTGCTGCTGCCATTGCACATCCAGCGCGCTGGTCGGCTCGTCGAGCACGAGGATTTTCGGTTTCACAATCACTGCGCGCGCAATTGCCAGCCGCTGCCGCTGGCCGCCTGAAAACGCGTGCGGATAGCGGGCGAGCGAATCTTCGGGCAGGCCGACCCGCTGCAACACTTCCACTGCGCGCACGCGCATTTCCTCGCGGCTCAAGTGCGACTCGTGTACCAAAAGCCCTTCAGAAACGATGTCGAACACGGTCATGCGCGGATTGAATGCACCGAACGGGTCTTGAAACACCATCTGAATGTCGCGCCGCGCTTCGGGCGACCAGTCGCACCCGTTGATTTTCAGACGGCCTTCAGACGGCATCAGCCGCAGCAAAGCCTTAGCCAGCGTAGTTTTCCCGCTTCCGCTCTCGCCGATGACGCCCAGCGTTTCGCCCGCTTTCAAATCAAAATCCGTAGGCGCCAGCAGTGTTTTTTCGCGTTTGCGGAACCAGCCCGCGTTTTCGCTTACCGCCACACTGATGCCTTCCGCCGCCAACACCGTCGGCGGTTTTTCCGCCGGCGGACGCACATTCCGCACCGCACCCGCGTTCAAAAGCATTTTTGTGTAGTTGTGTTGCGGGTTGGCGAACACCGCCGCCGTTTCGCCCTGCTCGACCACCCTGCCCTGCTGCATCACGACCACATCGTCGGCAAAACGCCGCACCAGTTTCAAATCGTGGGTGATGTAAAGCAGCGTCATCTGCCGCTCGCGCTGAAGCCGCGCGAGCAAATCCAAAATCTGCGCCTGCACCGCCGCATCCAGCGCCGTCGTCGGCTCGTCGGCAATCAAAAGGCGTGGTTCAGCTGCCACCGCCATCGCAATCATCGCCCGCTGCCGCTGTCCGCCTGAAAGTTGAAACGGATACGCTCGCGCCTTTTCCTCGGGCGCGGCAATGCCCGTTTCCGCCAACAATTCCACCGCCCGCGCCCACGCGGCTTTTTTCGGCAGCCCCAAATGCAGCGACAAAACTTCCGCAATCTGCACCCCCACGCGCATCACGGGGTTCAGCGCCGTCATCGGCTCCTGAAACACCATGCCGATTTCGTACCCGCGCAATTTCCGCAAACCGCGTTCCGAAAGTTCGAGCAAATCCGTGCCGTCAAATTTCAGACGACCTGTAAACGACACCTGCGGATTCAGGCGCATAATGCCCTGCGCCAAAACCGTTTTCCCGCTGCCGCTCTCACCCACCAGCGCAGTCTTGCGCCCCAAGCGGATATTGAGGGAAATATCGTGCAGCACTTTTTTGGTCGGGAACGCGGCGGAAAGGTTTTGGATTTCGAGTAGGTTCATAGGGGCTTTCGGGGGTAGTACTTCCGGTGGCTGAGCGTAGTCGAAGCCGCGTTTGGGACATTTTCAGACAGCATAGAATTCCGGTGACTGGGAATCAAACGGGCTTCGGCTGCGCCCTGCCGTCTGAAAAATCAAGCCGGCTTAAGCTGTTTTCTGTCCGCAGCCAATTCGTGCAGTCTGTTGAAATCGCCTGCGATCAGGGCTTCCTTTTTCTTTCTGCTCCAGCCCCGAATCTGTTTCTCGCGTTCATACGCATCATCAATCCGCGCGAACATTTCGACAAATACCAGCCTGACGGGCTTGTGTTTGCGCGTGTGGTTGGTGCCCAGTCCGTTTTGATGCTGCCAAAAACGGAATTCGATATTTTTCGTGCTGTCTGTGTAATAGCTTCCATCCTCGCAAAATTAGGATGTAAACGTAACCTTGCATGATTTCCCCTTTTTGTAATGTGAAATATTTATGTTCTGACAACTTACGGTGGCTGAAAAAGCCAACAGGCTTCGACTGCGCTCAGCCACCGGAAATGTTTTCAGACGGCCTCAGTTCCGCACCCTTACATCAAACGCCTGCCTTGCCCCTTCGCCTATCATCACGAGCAGCAGCAGCATCAGCGTCAGCACGCCGACGGCGGAAAGGCCGATCCACCATGCGTCGAGGTTTTCTTTGCCCTGTGCCAAGAGTTCACCCAAGCTGGCTTGTGAGGCGGGAACGCCGAGGCCGAGGAAGTCGAGGCTGGTTAGGGCCAAGACAGCGCCGGAAATGCGGAAGGGTAAAAAGGTCAAGACGGGGGTGAGGCTGTTGGGCAGGATGTGCCGCCACATGATGCGGCCGTCTGAAACGCCCATGCTTTTGGCAGCGGCAACGTAATCGGCCTGGCGGTTTTTCAGGAACTCGGCGCGGACATAATCCGACAGCGACATCCAGCCGAACAGCGACAGCAATACCAGCAAAGCCAGCAGACCGGGATTGAAAAACGATGACAGAATAATCAGTAGGTAAAGTTCGGGCAGGCCACCCCAGATTTCGAGGAAACGCTGCATAATCAAGTCAACCCGTCCGCCGAAATAGCCTTGCACGGCGCCGGCGCTGACGCCGATGACGGTGGTTACGAAGGTCAGCGCGAGGGCAAACAGCAGGGAATCGCGAAAGCCGTATACCAGCCGCGCGAGGATGTCGCGGCCGCGGTCGTCTGTGCCGAGTATGTGGTTTTCAGACGGCATGGCGGGGTCGGGCCGGGTGTCGAATTCGTTGATGGTATTGGCGGCATAGGGGTTGGGCGGGTAAACAGCGGTGTTGCCCTTGGAGGTGATGTTGCGGCGGATCAGCGGGTCGTGGTAATCGGCGGGCGTGTCGAAATCGCCGCCGAACACGGTTTCGTGATGGTTTTGCACAATCGGGAAATAGTTTGCGCCCTGATAGCGCACCCACAGCGGTTTGTCGTTGCTCCACAACGGGGCAAGCAGGGCGAGGGCGAACAGAACCAGCAGGATGCGCAGCGACCACAATCCGCGCTTGTGCTGCTTGAAGGCTTGCCAGGTGGGATTTTGGAAGAATTTTGTCATTGTTTGTTTAGCGGCTGTCTGAAAATTATTGCGGAATCAGTTTTTGTAGGCTGGACTTCAGCCCAGCGAATCTCTAAAACATTTTGCTAAAACTGCTGGGCTTAGGCCCAGCTTACGTCCGAAGTCCAGCCTACGCTCGGAACCAAACCTACGCTCGAAACCCAGATGGATCTGTATTTTTCAGACAGTCTATTTCCCACCAAAATGAATCCGCGGGTCAACCCAAGAATACGAAATGTCCGACAGCAGTTTCGCCAGCAGCCCCATCAGGGTAAACACATACAGCGTGCCCATAACCACCGGATAATCGCGTTTCATCACCGCCTCATACGAAAGCAGCCCCAAGCCGTCGAGGGAAAACAGGGTTTCGATTAAAAGGCTGCCGGTAAAAAACGCGCCGATAAAGGCGGCGGGAAAGCCGGTAATCAGCGGAATCATGGCGTTGCGGAAAACATGTTTGGTCAGAATCTGCCGTTCGGGAAAACCTTTGGCGCGGGCGGTGTAAACGTATTGGCGGCGGATTTCTTCGAGGAATACGTTTTTCGTCAACACCGTCATTACCGCCAGATTGCCCGCCACCGAAGCCGTTACCGGCAAGGCCATGTGCCAGAGGTAATCCTTGATTTTTCCCGCCCACGAAAGCTGTCCAAAATCGTCGCCCGTCAGCCCGCCCTGCGGAAACCACGCGAAAAAGCTGCCGCCGCCGAACAACACCAGCAACACCAGCCCCAATACAAACGGCGGAACCGTATAACCCGCCAAAACCGCCATGCCGCTGACTACGTCGAAGCGGCTGCCGTCTTTCACGGCTTTGGCGATGCCCAGCGGAATACAGATGAAATAGGTCAGAAAAAACGTCCACAGCCCCAAGCTCATCGACACGGGCAGTTTTTCTTTAACCAGCTCGAACACGGTCTGATGGTGGAAAAAACTCGTGCCCAAATCAAAGCAGGCAAAACGCGCCACCATGTCGGCGAAACGTTCCAGCGGCGGTTTGTCGAAACCGTAAAGCACGTTCAACGCCGCCATATCCTCCGCGCTGATCCGGCCATTTTTCAGCATCCCGCTTTTCGCCGCCGTCTCGCCGCTCAAACCGCTCTGCGTGAGCTGCTGCACCATCTGCTCCACCGGCCCGCCGGGTACAAATTGGATGATGGCAAAAGTAACCGCCAAAATCCCCAAAAGCGTGGGAATCAGCAACAGCAGGCGGTGGAAGATATAGCGCCACATAAAATCAGATTTCCTTATCCGTATCCCAACCCAAGCCGTCTGAAAGGAAGGCGTTTTAAAAACTGCATCTGCATAATTTACAACACAGTCCCATTATTAACCGCCGTTATACCATACTCACTCCAAAACGACACCCTCAGTAAGCTCAGTTGAATTCAGGCTTCCATATTGCTGCTCCCAGTCGTGCGAAGACTCAACCATGTCACATTGCAGCCCCATTCTGCGCTGACGGGTATCCATGCTCCGCAAATCGGAACGGGACAACTGCTCACACTCCTGTGCCGAAAACCGCATATCTGCCGACTGAGCCTCAGAATAGCTGACAGGGAATGCAACCGAACCCAATGCCAGTGCAGCAACTGCCAAACAAGTATTTTTACGCAAACCGTTCATTTCTCGTTCCTTTCAGAAAAATCTTACTTTCACGTTATATCCACTCAAACTCTTTTTCCGGCAAACCTCCTCATAATAAATATAAATTATTGGTTTAACAGTATATTTTTAAAACATACGCCAATCCAAGAATTGACTTTTGAATCATCATACTAAGCAAAACTCAAAAAATCAAATACTTTTTCTTAGTTGAACTAATTTTTTTCTTACATTTTTCGCAAATATGATGTAGAATTCTGCATAATACTCAAAGTAGAAATATGAAAAATCATACTATCTCTTAAAATAAGGATTTGCTGTGGACACTTTCAAAGACAGACTGATTTACTTATGGAAAGGTGAAGCCAGACAGGCCAAAATTGCTGCTGACATTGATATGACTATTGCCGGCTTTAGTCGGATTTGGAACGACGGAGGTTTACCAAAATCAGAAACATTAAAAAAAATCAAACAATTAAAAGGATGCAGCATTGACTGGCTGCTAACAGGAGAAGGAGAACCCTTTCCGAGTGCCTCATCTTCTGTACACTCCGTTTGCGATACACTTGGCAATCCGGTTGATATTGACGACTTCGTCTTCGTTCCCCGTTACGATATTCAGGCCGCAGCCGGGCACGGACGGTTGGTCGCCGATGAAAAACCCGTTTTTGCAATGGCATTCCGCCGTTATTGGATTGAAAACTACGTTACCCGCGATACTAAAAATCTCTCAGTTATCTCCGTTAAAGGCGATTCGATGGAAGGCGTTCTGAATGACGGCGACTCGATTCTCGTCAATCATGGAGAAACCACGCCCCGCGACGGCCTGTATGTTTTACGCATCAATGAAAACCTGCTTGTTAAGCGTTTACAGCTGATGCCCGGCGGAATCGTAAACGTCATTTCGGCCAACGAAGCCTATCCGACCTTTGAAATTGATTTGAGAAACCTGACGGACGACGTGGCTGTAATCGGCCGTGTGGAATGGTTTGGCCGAAATATTTGATGCTTTCTATTGAATTTCCCGGATTCAACCAAATTTGCCTTGAGTGATACTTTGCGCGAGAATACGCATAACATTCATATTAAAGGAAACACATCATGTCAGACGATAGCCCTATTCTCTTCACCGACAGCTGCTGCACCAAAGTAGCCGATTTGATTGCCGAAGAAAACAATCCCGAGCTCAAACTGCGCGTTTTTGTAAACGGCGGTGGTTGTTCGGGTTTCCAATACGGTTTTACCTTTGACGAAATCAAAAACGACGATGATTTTGAAATCAATAAAAACGGCCTGACCTTCCTCGTTGATCCAATGAGCTACCAATACTTGGTCGGTGCAGAAATTGATTACACCGAAAGTCTGCAAGGTTCGCAATTTGTCATTCGCAACCCCAATGCAGAAACCACCTGCGGTTGCGGATCATCATTCTCTGTTTGAGGAGTTGTAAAACAGCGTAGGCCGTCGCCAGATTCAGACGGCCTATCTTTTATTCGCTTTGAAATTATCTCCACCTATCTTATAATAATAATACGAAATTATCACAATAGGCCGTCGACAGCCCGGATATTCTAACGTCATTTAAATATAATAAAACGGGTGTTTATCGTATAAAATGTCCTTTCATCCGTTTTCAGAGACAAACCGACTTAATCGCATTCAATATTCCATACGGCACAACATGTCGTCCACAACCGTTTGCATGTTAATTTCCAAACGGCTCTAATGACGATTAAGTATTCATACGATTCATTCATGGGAACAAAATGAAACAACCTGAAAAATTTTATGATGTATACGTCTCCTATCCACCCGGCGTTGATCGTGAGCGGGTCAATGCCTGCATCTACGATAATCTGCCTGAAAATGAAGCGACGGATTTAGTCAATTCGCTGGTAGAGCGCGCGCAAGTCATCATCGCCGAAAACTGTACGTTAGACGAACGTGAAAACGCCCATCAATATTTCAGTTATCTGGGATTGGACGTTATCATCCGCCATTCGATGGCACTGACCGAAGAAGAAAAACCGGATGACAAAGAAGCGCTGAGTGCCGCATCCAACAATCTGCACCAATGCCCCGTCTGCAACACCATTATCGAAAATCTTGACGATACTGAGTGTAAAGTCTGCCACTTCCATTTTGCCGGAACAAACGCACAAACGATCAACCGCAAGCGTATCGAATGGCAGGAAAAACTGGCGTTCGAACACAAACGCCAAGCCGAAATCGAGCACATGCTGCGACTAGAAAAAGAGCAGGAAGAAAAACGTCTGCGCAAACAAATTCGCGCAGAATTGGAAGAAAAACTGCAGGAAGAGCTGGGACACAACCCCAATATGCTGGCCATAAAAACCGCCAAACGGCAAAAGCTCATTATCGGAACATTGGTGGCTTTCGGAATGATTGCTTTAATCGCCATCGGCTATCTTGCAGCAAAATTCCTTTGAGGATCATCCCAAAAGGCCGTCTGAACATTCAGACGGCCTTTTCTTAATCGGGGGCACAGATCATTCATTGCGCAATTCGTAAAAATTGCCGTGATCTTGCAGCTCAAAAACACAGGCGGGATACAGACGGTTGCCGATGAGGTTGGTTTTATCGGTTTACAACACTGTCTGGCGGCAAAGTCCTTTGCCCTGTTCGATTAAGGCTTTGGCACGCGCCGCCGGTTTTCAGACGGCCTATTTCTCCAACGCCTCGTTCAAGCATTTTTCAATCAGATCCGCGTCAAACGATTTGGCGATGAGTTCAAAACGCGAATCGCGCCGCCATGAGACTTGGTTGGCGCCCCATTGGCCGTCCACCCAGTTGAGCCAGACCCATGTTCCCAATACTTGAAACACACCTTTGGCGCGCACCAAGCCTTCAGTCATTTTCGGCAGATCATTGAAAAATTTGGTTAATTTTTCACCGTCGAAATCACGGCCGGCGGGGAAGGTGAAACCTTCGGACTGAAAACCCATGGTGTTGTCCGGCAGGGCTTTGAGGCGGTAGCGGGATTTTTCGATAACGGGAATGTCGAGCCAGCGGATGTCGAGCTGCGCATTTTGCACTTCGACCACTTTGGCCTTCGGTGGAAAGAGTTTCGCCGCTTTGTCGTAGAATTCGTCCATCTGCTCAGGCGTGCACAAGTCGGTTTTGCTCGCCACCAAAACGTCGCAAACGCCGATTTGGTCTTTATACAGTGCCTGTTGGGCGTAATCAGGGCTGATAAACTGGCGCGGATCGACAACGGTAAACACGGTGGCGATTTCGAGCAGTTGGTCGAGCGGTTTGGCTTTGAGTTCGTCAATCACGCTGGCGGCGTGCGCCAAGCCGCTGGCTTCGATCATCAGGCGGTCGGGCTCGGCGTCGCGCAGCATTTTCTGCACGGTCTGCCCCATCTGCGCGCCGGCGGTGCAGCAGAGGCAGCCGCCGGCGATTTCGGCCACGGGAATGCCGTTGTCACTCAAAACAGCGCCGTCGATACCGATTTCGCCGAATTCGTTGACGACAATCACCCATTTTTCATTCGGGTCTTTCTGCGCCATCAGGCTTTTGAGCGCGGTGGTTTTGCCTGTTCCCAAAAAGCCGGCAACCAGGTGGACTTTGGTTTTCTTTACGGATGACATTTTTTACAAATTCCTGTTAAAACAACGTGTTCTTCTTTCAAAGTAAAGCCGCTGTCGGCAACGCCGGCGCGCAGCGCCGCCCATTCTCTGCTTAAAGTCTGTTCGTCAACTGCGCCGCATTCGGTGCAGACCAGAATAAACGCACTGTGGTGCGCTTCTGCTTCTTCGTCGTAGCAGTGGTCGCCGCATTCGTGCTGCGCGTGGCTGCACAAAACATAGCCGTTGACCGCAGCCACTTTGTGCAAAACGCCCTGCTCCGCCCAAAAATCAAGCGCGCGGTAGGCGGTAGGCGGGGCGACGGCACCGCTGCTCTGCTGCTGCATCAGCGATAAAACAGTATAGGCTTTGATGACGCCCGTTTGCTGCAAAATGATGTCTAAAACCTGCTCGCGCAGCGCAGTCACCTGCACCCCGTCGCGCGCGGCCTGCTCGAGGATTTTCTGTTTGAATGCGTTCATAACGGTTTTTTCAGACGGCATGGAAGATGAAGTACATTATAACGGGTAATGCAGATGCGGTCAGGCCGTCTGAAAAATACGGATCGTTTGACAATTTTGCGTTTAATTTGTACGTTATCAGGTACAAAATACTAGGAAAAAACCATGTTTGCCGTCCACGCTTCCGATTTCCGCAAAAATCTTGCCGCCATGCTCGACCGCGTGGCCGATAATGCCGAACCCGTGCTGATTACCCGCTCGGGCGGCGCGGCGGCAGTCTTACTCGACATCAACGAATACAATGCCTTAACCAAAACCGCCTACCTGCTCTCCAACCCCGTCAATGCTGCGCGTTTGGCCAAAGGTATTGCCGAAGTGGAAGTCGGCAA
The DNA here is from genome assembly GCF_002216145.1 of Neisseria chenwenguii. Lineage (NCBI taxonomy): Bacteria > Pseudomonadati > Pseudomonadota > Betaproteobacteria > Neisseriales > Neisseriaceae > Neisseria > Neisseria chenwenguii. The sequence continues at coordinate 1,812,111 of NZ_CP022278.1, read as the reverse complement.
TACCGCTGTCCGTGAGCTTGACAAATGATGCTGCACTTCACCGATGATGCGTGGGCAGACTATCTTTACTGGCAACCGGCAGCAAACCGACAAAGCCGTACTCAAACGGATCAATCTGCTGATTAAAGATATACAGCACAACCCGTTTGAAGGATTAGGCAAACCCGGGCCGCTGCGCCACAGCCTGTCGGGCTATTACAGCCGCCGCATCAACCACGAACACCGCATTGTTTACAAAGCCGACAACAGCGGGATTTATCTGATTGCGCTGCGCTTTCACTACACGGAATAAACCAAAGGCCGTCTGAATTTTCAGACGGCCTTTTCATGATTCAAATCCTATTTAAACCAGCTTTTAATCTTTTGAAACAGCGACATACTTTGTTTCTCAAAATCCGCCGTTTCCACCGGCGCAGGCGGCAGGGCTTCTTTGTGAACCGCCAGCGCGCTGAAGCTCTGCGCCACAGGCATGATTTCGATGCGGTTGACGTTCATATGCGCGGGGCGGCGGTACAGCCACAGCGCGGTTTCGGCCACGTCTTCGGGGCGGATGTATTCGACGTTTTCATACAGTTTCGCCGCGCGTTCGTCGTCGCCTTTGAAGCGCACGTTGGAAAATTCGGTTCCGCCGCACAAGCCCGGCTCGATATTGCTCACGCGCACGCCCGTTCCCACCAAATCGGCGCGCAGGTTGAGCGAAAACTGTTTCACAAAGGCTTTGGTCGCGCCGTAAACATTGCCGCCGGGATAGGGATAAGTGCCCGCAATCGAGCCCAAATTGATGATGTAGCCCTGTTTTCGCCCGACCATCTGAGGCAACACCTGACGGATCAGGAAAGTCAGGCCGATGATGTTGGTTTGGATCATGGTTTCCCAGTCGCCGAAATCCGCTTTGTCGGCGCTTTCCAAGCCCAGCGCCAAGCCTGCGTTGTTGATCAGGCAGTCGATTTCGGCGAAGTTTTCCGGCAGGCTTTCCAGCGCGTTTTTGATGGATTCGTTTTTGGAAACGTCCATTTCCAGCGGATAAAACCGTTCGCCGAACTCCGCCGCCAAAGCGTCCAGCTTCTCCTTGCGCCGGGCCGCGCCAATCACGCTGTAACCCGCATTAATAAACATTCGGCACATCGCCTCGCCAAATCCCGCCGATGCACCCGTAATCAAAACCGCCATAACGCGTTCCTTTCGTTTTCCATATAAATTCAGTATAATGATTTTTTCAGACGGCCGTCTGAAGACGCCGCAATCCCAACAGCAGCGGAACAATCATACCACTACAAGGACACACAAACCATGAAAACCTCCATCTTCCTCACGCTGGCCGCATTGGCGCTGACCGCCTGTAGCGGCGGCACGACTAAAGCTAAAGGCCCGATTTCCGAAGAACGATCCGCCGCGTTTAAATCCATGATGCCCGAGTTTTCCGAAATGGGCAAAATGGTCAAAGGCGAAACGGCCTACGAAGTGGAAAAATTCAAAAAAGCCGCGGCGGTGTTTGCCGAATCGAGCAAAGAGCCGTTCAAACATTTCCAGTCCGACCCGCAGGGCAACGGCGAAGCGCTGCCCGCCATCTGGCAGGATCAAGCCAAGTTTAAGGCGGAAGAAGACAAGTTCCGCCAAGCGGTCGAAAAACTCAATACCGCCGCGCAAGGCGGCAATCTGGAAGAAATAAAAGCGGCCTACGGCGAAGCCGGCGCAAGCTGCAAATCCTGCCACAAGTCTTACAGAATGCCGGATTAAGGTTTGATTTTTTTGGTTTTGATTCAGTAAAACAAAAGGCCGTCTGAAATTCAGACGGCCTTTGTTGTTTAACCAACTCAAAAAATCACAACTTCATTGCAGCCAGTTTCGCCGCGTATGCGTCCAAATCCGCAATCGGGCGGGGGGCGACGCCGCTTTCCATCGCGGCTTTGGCGGTGGCGGCGGCTACGCGCGGCAGCAGGCGCGGATCGAAGGCGGTCGGGATGAGGTAATCCGCGCCGAATGAGAATTTCTCGCCGTAAGCGGCAATGACTTCTTCCGGCACTTCTTCCATCGCCAAATCAGCCAGCGCGTACACGCAGGCGAGCTTCATTTCTTCGTTGATGGTGGTCGCACCGCAGTCGAGCGCGCCGCGGAAGATAAACGGGAAGCACAATACGTTGTTGACTTGATTGGGGAAATCCGAACGACCGGTACCGATAACCACGTCGCTGCGGGTTGCTTTTGCCAGCGGCGGCAGGATTTCGGGATTGGGGTTGGCCATGGCAAACACGATGGGTTTGGCGTTCATGGTGTTCAGCATTTCAGGCGTGAGCAGGTCGGCGCCGGACAGGCCTAGGAAGATGTCTTTGCCGCTGACGGCGTCGGCGAGATTGCGCTGGCCGTTGTCGTCGATGGCGAAAAACTGTTTGGACTCGTCCATGCGGTCTTTGTCTGCACGGGTTTTGTAAATCACGCCTTTGGAATCGCAAACGGTCACGTTTTCACGTTTCAGGCCGACGGCTAAAAGCTGGTTGAGACAGGCAATCGCGGCGGCGCCGGCGCCCGAGCAGACCAGCGTGGCTTCTTCGATTTTTCGGCCGGTAAAGCGCACCGCGTTTAAAACGGCGGCGGCGGTGATGATGGCAGTACCGTGCTGGTCGTCGTGGAACACGGGAATGTTGCAGCGTTTGCGCAGTTCGCGCTCGATGTAGAAACATTCGGGCGCTTTGATGTCTTCGAGGTTTATGCCGCCGAAAGTCGGCTCGAGCGCGGCGATGATGTCAACCAGTTTCTGCGGGTCTTTTTCGTTGATTTCGATGTCGAAAACGTCCACGCCGGCGAATTTTTTAAACAAAACGCCCTTGCCTTCCATCACGGGTTTGCCCGCCAATGCGCCGATGTCGCCCAAGCCCAAAACGGCGGTGCCATTGGAAATCACGGCAACCAGATTGCCTTTGGCGGTGTATTTGTAGGCATCCTGCGGGTTGGCATGGATTTCCATACACGGCGCGGCAACGCCCGGGGAATAGGCCAGCGCGAGGTCTTTTGAAGTGGTCAATGATTTGGTCGGGGTCACGGAAATTTTGCCCGGCACTGGGAATTCGTGGAAATCGAGGGCGGCTTGTTTCAATGAGTTTTCCATTGTGGATCCTATTGCATTGCAAAAATGACGCAGAGCGTAAAAGGCCGTCTGAAAACGGTCGGGATAGGCGGTTTGCCGGTTTCGGCAGCCAAACCGCTGCCGATGTTTAAAAACAAACAAAACGCTGAAATACACACACCAAGCGTTTGCCGGCGTGTTGTAAGCGGCTGTAATTCTAACACGCAAGCCGTTGGCGCGCATACTGTTAATTTCCATGCCGGACACAACAAAAAGGCCGTCTGATACTTCGACTGCGCTCAGTAACCGAATTTCAGACGGCCTCTGCCTTCAAAACAAGCCTTTATAAACAGCCTTTACTCGCCGTAGTAAGCCTTAGTCAGGATTTCCTCCATGTCTTCAACCATCGGCAGGCGCGGGTTGGCGGGCGAGCATTGGTCTTCGTAGGCGCGCAGGGCGACTTCGCGGCGGGCGTCCATATAGACTTTTTCGTCCAAGCCCTGTCCGCCGAACGACATTTTGATACCGACTTTACGGCCAAGTTCGGCCACCGCTTTGGCGAAGGATTCCACACCTTCGGCAGGCGTTGCGCAAGGCAGACCCAAAATGCGGGCGATGTCTTGGTATTTTTCGTCTGCGCGGTAGTAATTGTATTTCGGCCAAACGGAGAGTTTCTGCGGGCGCGTACCGTTATAGCGGATGACGTGCGGCAGCAGAATGGCGTTGGCACGGCCGTGCGGCGTGTGGAAACGGCCGCCGATGGTGTGCGCCAGCGAGTGGTTCAGACCCAAGAAAGCGTTGGAAAACGCCATGCCCGCGATGGTGGAGGCGTTGTGCATACGCTCGCGCGCCTCAGGGTCGGCTGCGCCGTTTTTGTAGGAACGTTCCAAAAATTCAAACACCAGCTTGATGGCCTGCAACGCGAGGCCGTCTGTAAAGTCGTTGGCCAACACGGAAACATACGCCTCGACCGCGTGGGTCAGCACGTCCATACCGGTATCGGCCGTAACCGAAGCGGGCACGGTCATGGTGAACTCGGGGTCGACAATTGCAATGGTCGGCGTGAGCGCATAGTCGGCAATCGGGTATTTTTTGTCGCCGTCCGAAATCACGGTAAACGGCGTTACCTCGGAGCCTGTGCCCGATGTAGTCGGAATGCCGATGAATTTGGCTTTCTGTCCCAACTCGGGAAAACGGACGGCGCGTTTGCGGATGTCCATGAATTTCTGCACCAAATCGCGGAAATCGACTTCAGGGCGTTCATAAAACAGCCACATCGCTTTGGCCGCATCCATCGGCGAACCACCGCCCAGCGCGATGATGGTGTCTGGCTGGAAGCTGCGCATCAGGTCGGCACCTTTCATCACGGTTTGGATGCTCGGATCGGGTTCGACATCGGTAAAAAGCTGGATGACGACTTTGTCTTTGCGCAGGTTGAGCTGTTCGGTTACGCGGTCGACAAAGCCCAAATCCACCATCGAACGGTCGGTCACGATAACGACTTTTTCACACTCTTTCATGTCTTGCAGATACTGAATCGAATTGCGCTCGAAATAGATTTTGGCGGGCACTTTAAACCACTGCATATTGTTTCTCCGACGGCCGACTTTTTTGATGTTCAACAGATTTACCGCGCTGACGTTGCCGCCCACGGAATTTTTACCGTATGAGCCGCAACCCAGCGTCAGCGACGGCAGGAACGCGTTGTAAACGTCGCCGATACCGCCGAAAGTCGAAGGCGAATTGTGAATCACGCGCAGCGCTTTGACGCGGCGGCCGAATTCTTTGGCCAACTCGTTGTCGGCGGTATGAATGGCGGCGGAGTGCCCCAAGCCGTCGAATTCCACCATCTGCTCCGACATTTTCAGACCGTCTTCAGTGGTTTCCGCTTTCAAAACCGCCAAAACGGGCGACAGTTTCTCGCGCGTCAACGGCTCGGCGCAGCCCACTTCGCTGCATTCCGCCGCCAGAATATTGGTGTTTTCCGGCACTTTAAACCCCGCCTGTTCGGCAATCCAAGCCGCCGGACGGCCCACAATCGCCGCGTTCAGCTTCGCACCGCTGCAACTTTTGCTGTGCGCTTTCACGCCGAAGGCAAATTCTTCCAACAGCGCCTTTTCTTTTTTGTTCACAAAATACACGCCGTAACTTTTCATTTCGCGAACTACGTCGTCGTAAATTTCCTTGTCGATAATCGCCGCTTGTTCGCTGGCACAGATCATGCCGTTGTCAAACGATTTCGACAGCACAATATCATTGACCGCCTGACGCACATTCGCCGTTTTTTCCACATAAGCCGGCACATTGCCCGCTCCCACGCCCAGCGCGGGTTTGCCGCAGGAATAAGCCGCCTCCACCATCGCATTGCCGCCCGTAGCCAAAATCGTCGCCACGCCCGGATGTTTCATCAGCGCATCGGTCGCTTCCATAGACGGCGTTTCAATCCACTGCACACAGTCTTCCGGCGCACCCGCCGCAACCGCCGCATCGCGCACGATTTTCGCCGCGTGAATCGAACATTGCTGCGCAGACGGGTGGAACGAAAACACAATCGGATTGCGGGTTTTCAGCGAAATCAGCGCCTTGAAAATCGCCGTCGAAGTCGGATTGGTGGTCGGCACAATTCCGCAAATCACGCCCACCGGATCGGCGATTTCGGTAATGCCCGTAACCGGATCTTCGCTAATCACGCCCACAGTTTTCAAATCGCGCAAACGGCGCACTACGTTTTCACAGGCAAACAGATTTTTCGTCGCTTTGTCTTCAAACACGCCGCGCCCCGTTTCCTCTACCGCGTGCATCGCCAGCACGCCATGCTGGTCGAGCGCGGCCACAGAGGCTTTGGCCACAATATGGTCTATTTGCGCCTGATCGAGCGCACGGAATTTCTCCAGCGCCACCAGAGCGCGTTCGACCAAACCGTTGACTTCGGCTTTGGCAGGACTCAAAGCAGTATCGGCAGATGCGTTCATACAAATGTCTCCTGAAAATGTAATTAAAAATAACAAAAAGAAAATTTAGTAACGCCAGTATAGTAGTTTTGTTACAAACTACCTTGACGTAAGTCAGGAAACCGCCTGTAACTTCAAGGATTTTCCAGCGGCACATACGTTTCTTAACCTAGCGCAAACCGCAGCAAAGGCCGTCTGAAAACCGAACGCCTTTCGTTTAGCAAGCCGCTGTGATGGTTTTAAAGCAAAAGCCGTCTGATGCTTCGGCTGCGCTCAGCAACCGGTTTTCAGACGGCCTCTGCTTAGTCCGGCTAATAGAGTGAAGCAAAATAAGAAAGATACAAGGCGGCAAGCCGAAGACAGTACAGGTAGTACGGGACAGATGAACTTGGCGCTTCGGCACCTTAGTGAATCGTTCTCTTTGAGCTCAGGCGCAGCCAACGCTGTAGATTTCTTATTTTAATCCACTATAATTTGATGGAATCCGATGCAAACCCTGCTACTCCCCCAACAACCGCGCCGACAAAACCGCTTCGATTTCCGCTTTTACCACCGCCTTGTCGCGGTTACTGTCGATCACCGCATAACGCGCGGGCGCGGCGGCGGCGCGTTGCAGGTAAACGGTACGCACGCGGGTGAAAAAGTCCGCCTCCTCCTGCTCGAAACGGTCTTTCTCGCGGCTCGCGCTAATCCGCGCCAAAGACACCTCCAGCGGCACGTCCAGCAGCAGGGTCAAATCGGGCTGAAACCCTTGCTGCACCCAGTTTTCCAGAATTTCGATGTCCGCCGTTTCCACCCCGCGCCCGCCGCCCTGATAGGCAAAAGTCGCATCGGTAAAACGGTCGGAAACGACGTTCACACCGTTTGCCAGATTGGGCAAAATCACGTCTTCCAAATGCTGGCGGCGCGCGGCAAACATCAGCAGCGTCTCCGCGCGCAAACCAGCGTGGGTGGCGGGATTGAGCAGAATCTCGCGCAACGCCTCGCCCAACGCCGTTCCGCCCGGCTCGCGGGTAAAGACAACGGGCAGAGCGCGAGCTTCAAACCATTCGCGGATAACGGCAAGATTGGTGGATTTTCCCGCGCCGTCGATGCCGTCAAGAGTGATGAATTTTGCTTTCATGGGGGGTTGTTTTTTTGGGTTGGGTTTGTTGGGAAAGGGGAATATTCAGACCGTCTGAAACCTCGGAAACCGTAGTGCGGTTAGCCGCCTCGAGCGGTGTAACCGTACGCCAAGCCGTTTGAAAATATCTGCCGATGCCGTCTGAAAAAACAGGCTGGTTGAGACCTTTACGAAAAAGCTGAGAATCTCGAGAAACGCTTGTAGGGGCGGGTTTCATATCCACCCGTAAATCTTCAGCCTACTGAAAAAGTTTAATATTTCAGACTTTTTGGCGTTCGGGCAGGTGTAAAGCCCGCCCCTACAGACAGGTGTTTCTTATTTTTGCAATGGTCTCAGGCTGTTTTGTGTAATTCATGTAGCACGATTTTCGCAGGCTTGTGCGGTTACGCCGCTTGGGGCGGCTCTAACCGCACCTACGACGACGGCTGAATCATCAGAATGGCAGATTGCACCGTAGGATGGGTTGGACAGCCCACCGTTTAGCCGCGGGTCAATCCAAACCGTCGGGTTTTCCCGAAGTTTTTCAGACGGCATCAAACCCTCCGACCAGGTGGCGGGCTGGCAAGCCAACCCTACATACACAACACGGATTTTACAAAACAACAGGCCGTCTGAATACCCGCTTATCCGTAGTCGGGGTATTCAGACGGCCTAAATTTCAGACGGCCTATTTTTTCAAAATATATTTCCGCACCGCTGCATTGTGTTCTTCCAAATTATGGCTGAACTGGCTCAAGCCCGTGCCGTCCATTTTCGAGACGAAATACAGGTATTTTTCGTTCGACGGATGGGCGGCGGCTTCCAGCGCGTGTTTGCCGGGCAGGGCGATCGGGGTCGGGGTCAGGCCGGCGCGGGTGTAGGTGTTGTAGGGCGTGTCGCGTTGAAGGTCGGCTTTGCGGATGCGGCCGTTGTAGGCTCTGCCCATGCCGTAAATTACGGTCGGGTCGGTTTGCAGGCGCATGCCGATGGCGAGGCGGTTGACGAACACGGCGGCTACGTCGTCGCGGTCGTCTTCGTGGGCGGTTTCTTTTTCAATCAGGCTCGCCATAATCAGCATTTCATACGGATTTTTATACGGCAGGCCGTCCTGTTTGTCCGACCATGTGCTGTCGAGCTGTTTTTTCATGTTTTGGTAGGCCATTTTGTAAATCTGAATGTCGCTGCTGTCGGCGTCGATTTCGTAGCTGTCGGGGAAAAACTGGCCTTCGGGGTTGGGATTGAGCGCATCGGGGGCGACGGTCTGCATCAGTTTTTCATCGCTCCAGCCTTTGGTGTCGTGGTTGATGTCTTCGGTTTGGTTGATCACGCGGCGCATATCGGCAAAACGCATGCCTTCGACGATTTGCACCGTAACTGAATCCGGCCGGCCGCCGCGGATTTTGTGCAGCAGATCCCATGCGGAAATTTTAGCGGGCAGGCGGTAAGTGCCGGCATGAAGCTGGTTGTGGACGCCCAAAACGTAAGCCGCCGCCATCAGCGCGTGGCGGTTGTAGATGATGCCGTCGTCGGCGAGCTTGCGGCTGACCGAAGCAATGCCCTGGTTTTTCTCGACTTTGATGCGGTAGGGCTTGCCGTTGTCTTTCGGCACAAACAATAAGGCCGCGACAACCGCAGCCAGCGCCGGCAGGAAAACCGCCGACCATTTCAACAATTTTTTCAACATGGTAGGATGGTGTGTAGTTTGAGTCGTGCAACAGTATAACCGAATGCCCGCCACCACCCGAAGTTTTCTACCAAACGTAACAAAACCCCGCCCGAAAGGAAGGCCGTCTGAAAATGGACACACAGCAAGAATGGGAAAACGGCTGGTGGCTGCACGCCCGCCGCGCGTTTTCGCCGAATTTTTCACCGCGCGAAGCGCATGAAAAAATCACGCTCGCCGTTATCCACAATATTTCCCTACCGCCGTTTGAATACGGCAGCGGCGCGGTCGAGCAGCTTTTTACCAACACGCTCGATGCCGCCGGCCATCCGTTTTTCAGCGTGATTCACGAATTGCGCGTTTCCAGCCATTTCTTCATCAGCCGCACGGGCGAAACCGTTCAGTTTGTTTCCTGCGACGATATGGCTTATCACGCGGGCGTTTCGTCGTTTCGCAAACGTGAAAAATGCAACGCTTTTTCAGTCGGCATCGAAATGGAAGGCTGCGACTTCGAGCCGTTTACCGATACGCAATACACCGCGCTCACCGCCCTTCTCGCCGCCCTTTCGGCGCAATACCCTATCGAAGCCGTGACCGGCCACCAAGACATCGCCCCCGGCCGCAAAACCGACCCCGGACATTTTTTCGACTGGCAGCGGCTGGAAGAAGCGGGGCTGCCTGTGGTGCGGGATGCGGGGTGAGGTTTTCAGACGGCCTGTTCCGCTTTGTGCCGACATTCCGGCCTGCGGCATTTATCTGCATTTTTAGGCCGTCTGAAAAAATCCAAATACCGGAATCGGCGCAAAATGTCCGTATCTGTATTTTCAGACGGCCTACAGCCTGTTTGCATTGCGCAACACAACCCCCGCCGTTTCACCGCCGAAACCGCCCGCAAACGCCGCAGAGGCCGTCTGAATATCCGTAAAATCAACGCTTCCGTCATTTCATCGGATTTTCCTGCCGTTTACCGCCGCCTGCTGTCAGCGTGCGCAATTTTCGTTATAATCCCGACTATCTTGCTCAATCCGAAACACAACGCAGGCTGCGCCCCGTTTTGTTTCTTTTTTTTCACACGCAGAGATTCAGATCATGATTTTTATCGTCCTCGGGCTGGCCGTCATTCTGGCCGTCGTCGCCTACAATATGTATCAGGAAAACCAATACCGCAAACAGGTGCGCGAGCAGTTCGGCCATGCCGACAAAGACGCGCTTTTAGCGAGTAAAACCAGCCATGTACGCGACAGCGGCAAGGGTATGTTTCTGAAAAAAGCCAAACCGCAGGACGAAGCCATGCGCAATCTGGAAGCGCAGGACGAAGTTTTCGCCGCCAAAGCCAAACTTGCCCAACCCGCCGCCGTGCAAACCGACGTCGAATTGGCGGTTGAAGACGATTTCGGCGACGAGCCGGTCGAGCACACCGTCGTCGGCCTCAACAACGAAATCACCACCCAAAGCGCAGAAAAACCCGCCGCCGCACCTGCCGTTACACCGACCGCAGCGCCGGCCGCCAGTCAGCCTTTGGTGAGCTTGGCCGAATTGGCACAAGTCGAATTGCCGTGGTTTGACCCGCGTTTCGACTACATGGCCTACATCGCCCTGAACGAAGCTCAGGAAATGCACGCCCTGCCGCGCCTTTCCAACCGCCACCGCTACCAGATTATCGGCTGCACGATGGACGACCGCTTCCAAGCCGCCGAACCGATTCCGGGCGTTTACTACCAAGGTTTCGTCGTCGGTCTGCAAGCCGTCAGCCGCAACGGTTTGGCTTCCGGCGAAGATTTGGAATACTTCAACGCCCAAGTTGACACGTTCGCCCAACTGATCGGCGGCAAAGTGCGCCACACCGATTTGGACGCGTTTACCGAAGTCGCCCAAGCCCTAGACGAATTCTGCGTACGCGTTGACCAAACCATCGCCATCCACCTCGTTTCCCGTTCCAACGTCAGCGGCACCGAGCTGCACTCCGCCGTAGAAAGCGTCGGCTTCCAACTGGGCGAAGACGGCCTCTTCCACTTTGCCGACAACAACGGCAACGTCATCTTCTCCATCAGCACGCTCGACAACTCGCCCTTTACCGCCGCCCTGCTTTCCCACCAAAACTACCGCGGCTTCAGCATGCTGTTTGACATTCCGTATGTTCCCGCCGGCGAAAAAACCTTCGACCGCTTTATGGATCTGGCGGTCAAACTCTCCGGCCAGCTCAGCCTCGATCTGGTCAACGACAAAATGGAAGAAGTTTCGACCCAATGGCTCAAAGACGTGCGCAGCTACGTTTTGGCGCGTCAGGAAGAAATGCTCAAAGTCGGCATCAAACCGGGCAGCAAACAAGCCCGGCGCCTGTTTTCCTAACCATTCAGGCCGTCTGAAAAGCGGATATGTCTTCCAAAAAGGCATATCCGCTTTTTTCGGGTAAAATTCCGCTGTCTGATTGGTTTTCAGACGGCCTGAGACCACCCGCAACCACCGCTCCCCCATTTCCCCAAAAACCCGCCATGAACCCGACCCAGCAAAAAATCCTCGACCTCACCGCCCTGCTCAACCGCTACGGCTACGAATACTACACCCTCGACGCGCCGACCGTACCTGATGCGGAATACGACCGCCTCTACCGCGAGCTGGAAGCGTTGGAAGCCGCGCATCCCGAGTTCAAACAGCCCGACAGCCCGACCCTGCGCGTGGGCGGCGCGCCGTTGGACGGCTTTGAAAGCGTACACCACGAAGTGCCGATGCTGTCGCTTTCCAACGCGTTTTCGCCGCAGGACGACAGCGGCGCGTTCGACCATGCGGAAATGTATGCTTTCGACGAGCGCGTGCGCGGCGGTTTGGGCGGTACGGCGCCCGAATATGTTATCGAACCGAAGTTCGACGGCCTTGCCGTCAGCCTGCTCTACCGCGACGGTGTGCTGGTACGCGCGGCGACGCGCGGCGACGGCGCGACGGGCGAGGACGTTACCGAAAACGTCAAAACCATCCGCAACGTACCGCTCAAGTTACACAGGCCGTCTGAAAGCGCCCTGCCCGAACTGATTGAAATCCGCGGCGAAGTGCTGATGCTCAAAGCCGATTTTGCCGCGCTCAACCGCCGCCAGCTCGAGCACAACCAAAAACCGTTCGCCAACCCGCGCAACGCCGCGGCGGGCAGCCTGCGCCAGCTCGATTCCAAAATCACGGCGCAGCGCAAACTGCACTTCTTTGCGTACAGCATCGCGCAGCAGACGGGCGGTTCAGCCTGCGGAACCCATATGCAGGAATTGGCTTACGCCGCCGAACTCGGCTTCAGCCTGCCCGAGGGCAATTACGGCTGTTTTCAAAATATCGACGGCGTTTTGGCCTTTTACGAACAGATGCACGCCAAACGCCCTGATTTGCCGTTTGAAATCGACGGCATGGTGGTCAAGGTCGACAGCCTTGCGCAGCAGGAAACGCTGGGCTTTGTCTCGCGCGCGCCGCGCTGGGCCATCGCGCACAAATTCCCCGCCGAAGAGGCGCTGACCGTGGTCGAGGCCATTGATGTGCAAATCGGGCGCACGGGCGCGGTCACGCCCGTTGCCCGCCTGCACCCCGTGTTTGTCGGCGGCGTGACCGTGACCAACGCGACGCTGCACAACCAAGACGAAGTAGCGCGCAAAGACGTGCGCGTCGGCGATACGGTGGTGGTGCGCCGTGCGGGCGACGTGATTCCCGAAGTCGTGCGCGTGGTATTGGAACGCCGCCCGATGCAGATTTTGGAACACTCAAGTTCAGACGGCCTGCAAGAAGATTTGTTCGGCGCGGCGGATTCGGCGGAAAGGCCGTCTGAAAACCGCACTGTGCCGCTCTATCCGCCCTACCGTCTGCCCGAAACCTGCCCGATTTGCGCCAGCCCCATCGAGCGCGAAGAAGGCGAAGCGGTGGCGCGGTGCAGCGGCGGAATGCTTTGCGAAGCGCAGCGTGCGCAGGGGCTGATTCATTTCGCCTCGCGCAAGGCGATGGACATTGAAGGCTTGGGGCAGAAACAGATCGAGCAGCTTGTCGCGCAGGATTTGGTACGCCATTTCGCCGATTTATACCGCCTCGACATTCCGACTTTGCAGAAAATGAAGGAAAACGCCGAGATGCCGTCTGATGCTTCGACTATGCTCAGCACAAGCACTTCGGCTGCGCTCAGCGCAGGCATTTCGACTACGCTCAGTGCGGGCACTTCAGACGGCCAAAACAAAAAAATGCCGACAAAATGGGCGCAAAACATCCTCGACGGCATCGAAGCGAGCAAACAGCCCGATCTGGCGCGGTTTCTGTTCGCACTCGGCATCCGCCACGTCGGCGAGCGCACGGCGAAAGTGCTGGCGCAGGCGTTCGGCAGTTTGGAAAACGTGCGCCGCGCGCCCGAACCCGCTCTGGCCTGCCTGCCCGACATCGGCGCAGTAGTCGCCCGTTCCATCGCCCATTTCTTCGCCCAAGACGCGCAACAGGCCATGATAGACGAACTGCTCGCCGCAGGCGTTTCCCCGAAAAATCAGGCCGTTACCCTGCCGTTGGCGCAATACCTCACCCCCGAAAAATGGCTCAGCCGCCTGCCCGGTTTCAAAATCAGCGAAAACAAAGCGGCGGCCTTGTGGGACTTAGCCGGAAAAAACATAGAAGGCCTAATCAACGACAACGCCCTACCCGCCGACTGGCAGGCTTGGCGCAAAATCAGCGGCAATTTATCGCTTTTAACGGCCATGCAGCAATTTTTGGCACAGATGCCGTCTGAAAGCGATACCATGTCTTCAGACGGCCTCAACGCCGCTGTTGCCGGCAAAACCTTCGTCCTTACCGGCACCCTGCCCACGCTCAAACGCGATGAAGCGCAGGCCATGATTGAAGCCGTCGGCGGCAAAGTCTCCGGCAGCGTATCCAAGAAAACCGATTACGTCGTCGCCGGCGAAGCCGCCGGCAGCAAATTGGAAAAAGCGCAAACGCTGGGCGTGGCGGTTTTGGATGAGCAGGCCTTGCTGGATTTGCTGAACAAATAATGTTAATGTCGTCCGATTGCCATTTTCAGATTGATGTGTATAATCTAATCAATTCATACACATCAGGAGCAGCTCATGCGCACCAATATCGTTATCAATGAAGAGCTGATGAATGAAGCCCTCTCCCTCTCCGGCCTGCCCAGCAAGCGCGAAGCTGTGGAGGCGGGCTTGAGGCTGCTGGTGCAGCAGATGCGCCAGCAGCAGCTGCGCAAGCTGCGCGGCGCGTTGGTTTGGGAAGCTGATTTAAAAGAAATGAGGGAAAACAGTCATGCTGATTGTTGATACCGGCGTATGGGTGGATTATTTCAACGGCCGTGCCAATGTGCAAACCGATTACTTGGATTACGCCCTGCAATACGAAAAAATTGCCTTAACCGATGTAATTTTAATGGAAATTTTGCAGGGTTTTCGCAAAAATAAAGCCTATCATGAAGCCCGTAGCTTATTATTGGAATTGGCGTGTTTTGACATTCTGGGCAAAAACAATGCTGTGCGCTATGCAGATTATTACCGGCAGCTGCGGCAAAAAGGCCTGACCATCCGCAAAAGCAATGATGTGATGATTGCCGGTTTTTGCATCGACCACCAATTCCCACTACTGTTTCAAGATAAAGATTTTATTCCTTTCACAACCCATTTGGGGCTGCTGTCTGCCCTAACTGCACATACCAACTGATGGAGACACCATGAAACCGATTAAAAAAGCCGTATTCCCCGTTGCCGGTATGGGCACGCGTTTTTTGCCCGCCACCAAAGCCAATCCGAAAGAAATGCTGCCGATTGTCGATAAGCCTTTGATTCAATACGCCATCGAAGAGGCCGTCGCCGCCGGCTGCACCGAAATGGTGTTCATCACCGGCCGCAACAAGCGCAGCATCGAAGACCATTTCGACAAAGCCTACGAATTGGAAAACGAGCTTGCCCTGCGCCAAAAAGAAAAACTTTTGGCACACGTCCAAGACATCCTGCCGCCTGACGTTACCTGCATCTTCATCCGCCAGGCCGAAGCGCTGGGTTTGGGACACGCCGTTTTGTGCGCCCGCCCCGCCGTCAACGACGAGCCGTTTGCCGTCATCCTCGCCGACGACCTGATCGACGCCCCGCAAGGCGCGCTCAAACAGATGGTCGATGTGTACAACCAAACCGGCAACAGCGTATTGGGCGTAGAAACCGTCGATCCGTCGCAAACCGGTTCATACGGCATCGTCGAAGTCGAAAAACTGAAAAACTATCAGCGTGTTATCAGCATCGTTGAAAAACCCAAACCCGAAGAAGCGCCGTCCAATCTCGCCGTCGTCGGCCGCTACATCCTGACCCCGCGCATCTTCAACCTGCTCACCGACCTGCCGCGCGGCGCCGGCGGCGAAATCCAGCTCACCGACGCCATCGCCCGCCTGCTCGACCACGAATTCGTCCTCGCGCACGCCTTCGAAGGCAAACGCTACGACTGCGGCAGCAAACTCGGCTACCTCGAGGCCACCCTCGCCTACGGTTTGAAACACCCGGAAACAGCCAAGGAATTCAAAGAATTGGTTAAAAAATATGTGAAATAAACCAGTCCGTATTCCTTAAAATAAAACAGGCCGTCTGAAACTTCTCAGACGGCCTTACGTTTGTAAAAATCGATTTGAAGCACAAGAGCCAACCCCGGTCATGCCGTCTGAAAGCACCGAACCACCACACCTGCCGTTCCGGCAGTCCGAACCTCCCCCTTCTTGCCCGCCACGCAAATTATGCTACAATACGCGCCTGTTCCGCCTGACGGGTCTGTAGCTCAGGGGTTAGAGCAGGGGACTCATAATCCCTTGGTCGTGGGTTCGAAACCCACCGGACCCACCAAACAAAACCCGCATGAATCGATGACTTCATGCGGGTTGTCTTTTATTCTGCATACGGTTTTCGTTCTACATCAAGCCGTTTATTCTGCATTCCTACTCCGAACAGCGCACCCAATGCGTTCAGGCCGTCTGAAATACCACCTTTTCCCCGCCGCAAAAACTTTTCCGCCAACATTTAGAAATCTTCCGCACGATTATTGCGTAATATCCGCCCGCCAATCCCCTACCCTGCGTTCGGGATAAGGGCTTTGCTACAATCCGCAATTATTTTTCACCACTCCGTTTTCATTATGCAAGCGCAAACTTCTGCATCTTGGTCGTCAAAAATCGGCTTTATTCTCTCCGCCGCGGGCTCTGCCATCGGTTTGGGCGCGATTTGGAAATTTCCCTACACCGCAGGCACTAACGGCGGGGCGGTATTTTTCCTGCTGTTTCTGCTGTTTACTATATTGGTTGCGTTGCCTGTCCAGCTGGCAGAGTTCTACATCGGCCGCACCAGCGGTACAAATGCGGTCGATGCGTTTAAAACGCTGGCGCCGGGTTCACATTGGCCGTGGATCGGACGCATGGGTGTGACGGCATGTTTTGTGCTGCTGTCGTTTTATAGTGTGGTCGGCGGCTGGGTACTGAATTATGTGGTACACGCATTTACGGGCGCGGTAACACCGGGGGCAGATTTTAAGGCGCTGTTTGAACAAACCATCGCTTCGCCTTTTAGTGTGTTGTTTTATCAGGGTTTGTTTATGCTGATGACGATATTCGTGGTCAAAGGCGGGGTTTCGGACGGCATTGAAAAAGCCAACCGCTATATGATGCCGGCGCTGTTTGTCTTGTTTCTGCTGCTGGCCGGCCGCTCTTTGACGCTGCCCGGCGCGGCAAAAGGCGTGGCATTTCTGCTCAAACCCGACTGGTCGAACTTTACGCCGCAAACCATGCTGACCGCGCTCGGTCAGGCGTTTTTTGCGCTCAGTATCGGCGTTTCCACCATGATTACTTATGCAGCCTATTTGAGCAAAAAACAGGATTTGTTCCGCTCGGGCAACAGCATTATGTGGATGAACCTGCTGGTTTCGCTGCTGGCGGGGCTGGTGATTTTTCCGGCGGTGTTCGCCTTCGGTTTCGAACCGAGCCAAGGACCGGGCTTGATTTTCGTGGTATTGCCGGCCGTGTTCATGCAGATTCCGTTCGGCACGCTGCTGTTTGCCGTATTCATGCTGCTGGTCGCTTTTGCGACGCTGACCTCCGCGTTTTCCATGCTGGAAACCGTCATCGCCGCCATTATCCGGCGCGAAGAAGTCAAACGCCGCCGCACAAGCCGGGTTGTCGGCACAGCCATTTTCATCATCGGCATTCCCTCCGCCCTCTCTTTCGGCGTGATGGCGGACATGAAAATTTTCGGCAAAACCATATTCGATTTATGGGACTTCATGATTTCCGCCATCATCATGCCCATCGGCGCATTCGGCATTGCCGTCTTCACCGGCTGGATTCAAGACAGGCAGCAAGTATTGGCCGCCATCAGCGAGGGCAGCAGCGTTCCCCAAACCCTGATTCAACTTTGGCTGACTACATTGCGCCACCTCGCTCCGATTGCGATTATTCTGGTGTTTGCCAATACATTGGGCTGGATCTGACCGTTTATCTGAATCCGCTGTGCCGTTTACCTGCAAAAACAGGCCGTCTGAAAGGTAAAAAACTACCGCTTATCCTTTCAGACGGCCTTTTATTTACTCGTAACCGCAGAAATGTCGCATTACAACTACATAAACAAACATTTTATAATTCAATATCTTATAAAAGATAAGCCTAAAAATCCAAAATGCCGTTCAGAAAAAAATAAACAGCAAAATCAATAACTAGCAAATACATTATTTCAATACCCCAAATAAACGTTGGCAATGTAACGCTTATCTTGATAAGATACCGCTCATCAGAAAAACACCGATTATCTAAGATTAAATCCGTTCATCTGCATAATTACGGCGTTAATCATTATTTACTTCTCTGAAGTATTTGAAGCATTGAAAGGGGCAGACCATGACCATCATCGCCATCGACATTCAGCCGCAATACCGCTTTACCTGTATGGCTGCCAACGAGCAGCATTTCGTGCATCAGCCGGAAAACACTGTTGACGAATTGAACCGTCAGGCACGGTTTGCCGACAAGCGACTCCTAATTAAAAACGTACCTACCGCCAACGTTTCCTATTGCCAAACCTGTATTGATGCGCCGGCCGAACGTACGGGCTTTGTGTTCAACACCGGCAACAAAAGCTGCCGGCGCGACCGTCTGCTCGCCGGCCTGCCTGTCGAAGCCGACTACGATCACGCCGTCGAAACCGAAGGCGCGCTGCAATACGGCGCCGCGTTTCACGACAGCAAAGAAATGTACAGCACCGGTTTGATCGAGTGGCTGCATACCCAAAACGCCTCCACTGTCATCCTCGGCGGTCTGTCCACCGAAGACGCAGTTTTGAAAACCGCCAAACAGCTGGTTTGGTACAGCGACAGCATCAACGTCATCGTCAATTTGGGCGCGTGCAGCGGCTACTCGCCCGAAAGCACGCTTAAAGCAGTTTACAACATGCAGGAAGCAGGTATTCAGATTGCCACCCGTTCGGCAAACATTCCCGAGCTTGTTCACAACGTCTTACCTCAGTTTAAAGTGTCGTAATCTCTTGCTAATCACTCCCAGCTGCAAGAGTTTTTTGAGCCACCCGAAAAGGTGGCTCTTTTTTTGTCTGCAAAATTCAGCATCTCTAAAATATCCAAACTCATTTTAAACGTTTAAAGAACAAACCGTTTATCGGAAAAAACAGCCGAAAAACCTCCAATTATCAAAAAACCTGTTTTTTCCCATACAATAATTTTCATAAATTTTTCATAAAACAATTATCTGTATTTTAACTTAATTTTACACATTCCGCCCGGCTCTATCCAGCCTACCTACCGGTTTCCTTTCCATTTCTACCAAACAAACAGCCTATGGACATCAAACGCCTGCACCCGCTCGTAGCAGCCGCCGTCAGCCTTGCCGTATCCGCCGTATCGCCGGCCGCAGACATCAACGCCGAACGCGAGCGCTGGGTCGCCCACTCCCGCAGCGGCGATACCCAGCTTACCGAAGCCGTAACCGCGCTGCAAAAGCTCTATCAGGAAAGCGGCGACGCAAAAGTCCGCGCCGACTTGATTGCGCTGATGCTGCGAAGCGGACAACGCGGTGCCGCCCTTGCCGTTTGCGCAGATTGCAGGCCGTCCGAATTATCCGCCGACGAATTGGCAAACCTCGCCAAAGCCGCGCGCGACACCAAACAGTTCGACACCGCTGCCGGATATTACCGCAACCTGCAAACCCGCTTTCCACAAAATAAAACCGGCTGGCTCGGCGCCGCGCTCGTCGCCACCGACCAAAAAAAATTTTCCGAATCCGAAAAAGCCGTACGCGAATACATCCGCCGCTTCGGTACCGATAAAGACATTCAGACGGCCGAAGAATATCTCGCCAGCCAAAGCCAGTCGCCGACCGGACAAATGGGCTATTTAATGGCGCGCCTCAGCAAAGATTCCGACAAAGAATCCGTGTTGAAAGTATTCCGCCTGGCCGACAGCGTTAAAGCCTATCCCGTGCAAGAACGTCTGCTCGAAACCTATCCGCAGTATTTCACCCAAACCGACCGTCTGTGGGTGCGGAAAAACCAGGCCACCTCCCAACTGCGCGGCGCATTGGACGCCGATGATCAGGCCGACATCCGAAATGTGCGCCGAAAATTCTCCGACATAGCCGCAGAATCAGACGACACGAGCGCCGTGCATACCGCTGCATTGCGCGACGACATGACCGCTGCCAATGCCGCAGGCAAACCCGAAGCCACCATCGCCACCTACCGCAAACTGGCGCAACAGGGCGAACAGCCCGATTACGCCAAAGAATCCTATGCCAAAGCCCTGCTGGCCACCGGCAGCCCCAACAAAGCCCGCAAAATTTACGAAGGCATTGCAGGGCGCCAAATGGCGGAAAACAAACGCATCGCCGACGCAACCAACGAAAATCTGATTGCCTCCTACGCCGATTCGCTCTATTTCAGCAAAGCGCGCAAACAGCTTGCCAATTGGAATGCCAACAAAACCCGTCTCGACTTTACCCAAAACTCGGAAATCAAAAACCCCTACCACGACAAAAAACATTTTTGGGAAGCCCGTTTGGACGCATGGAACGGCCGTCCCGGTAAAGCCGTCAAGCATATGGACAAATGGATTGCCGAACACCCTGCCGACCCGTGGGCACAGATTCTGCGCGGCGAGTTAGCCTATTGGAACGGTCATGCTGAAGAAGCGCAAACATGGTATGGGCACTCGCAGGAATTTCTCCCGCCCGATGCGCAATATCTCGCCCAAAGCAAAACCGCAACCGCGCAAGTTGCCGCCGGCAACTGGAAACCCGCTTCCGAAACCGCCGCATCCGTCAGCCGGGCCGACGTCCGTTATCAGGATTTCTTCACCCGCTACGACAAATCCCGCGCACCCGTGCTGACCGTCAACGCCGAGGCCATGAAAGCCACCGCCCCCAAAGACGGCACCGAATGGTCTCAAGACGCGCGCCTGTACAGCAAACGCAGCACACAAGGCCACCGCGCCTACGTTGCTGAACAAACCGATTACGTTCCCAACCACGGCGATGCGCTGCGCACCGGCCGCGCGGGTTTGGGCGCGGAAATCAGCCTGTATCCCGCCACCGTTACCGTTGAAGCCGGCCACGGTTTCAGCCTGAACAAAAAAGCCTACGCGCAAGCCGGCGCGGAATACCGCTTGGGCAGCCGAGTCCGCCTCAAAGCCTCAGCCGCCTATAACAGCGCCAACACGCCCGCCAAAGCGCTCAAGCAAGACGTTTACGCCCACGAATACACGCTCGGCGCAGACTATATCCACTCCGGCACACTCAGCGCGGGCATCGGCGCCGGCCTGATGGATTTTGACGACGGCAACCTGCGCAAAACCGCCTACGCCACGGTCAACAGCAACCTGTTCCAACACGACCGCTGGCAGCTTGCCGGTTCGCTGCGCGGCGACTACACCGCCAATAAAGACATCCCCGAGGCCTACTACTACAACCCGAAAAACAGCAAAAACCTCGAAGGCGCGCTGATGCTCTCCTACACGCTGCCGCTCGACAACCGCCTCCAGTTCAAGCAAACCGCCACCGCCGGTGTCGGCCGCTACTGGCAGCACAGCCAAAACGCCGAAAACACCTGGCAGCTTAAATACGGCCACGACTGGCAGTTTGGCAAAAAAGCCTCGCTCAATTACGAAATCGGCCGCCGCCAGGCTATGTACGACGGCCAACCCGAGTTCCAAAACTTCGGCAGACTCGGCTTGAGCGTGAAATTCAACTAAGCGTTTTCAGACGGCCTCATACCGTTTAAAGGCCGTCTGAAATCCCAAACCCGAAAAACAAAGACCCCGCATATGAACAAACGCCTTCTCCCTCTGCTTTGCGCCCTTGCCTTCCCCGCTGCTTGGGCAGCCGGCACCGCCGAACCGCAAATCGGTTCCATCTGCTACCACGACGTCATCGATTTGACCAAACCTGCCGACAGCAGCGTCAGCACCACGGTCCGTACCAAATACTATCCGCAAACCCTCTCCACCGACCGCCTGATCGCCCATTTCAACTGGCTGCGCGACAACGGCTATACGCCCGTGAGCTGGAAACAGGTTAAAGATGCGCGCGCCGGCAGGAGCAAACTGCCCGCCAAGCCCGTGTTATTGAACTTTGACGACGGCTACGCCAGCTTCTACACCACCATCTATCCGCTCTTGAAAGCCTACAACTACCCCGCCGTTTATGCGCTGGTGACTTCATGGTTGGAGGTGCCCGAAGGCGGACAGGTCAAATACGGCAACATGACCCTGCCGCGCTCCGCGTTCATCACTTGGGAACAGGCGCGCGAAATGCAGAAAAGCGGCCTGATTGAGTTTGCCTCACACACCCACGACCTGCACCACGGTATCGTCGGCAATCCCGGCGGCTCGCAGTTTGCCGCCATGTTCCCCGGCAACTACAAAAACGGCCGCTACGAAACGCCCGAACAATACCGCACGCGCATCCGCAACGACCTGAAAACCTCGCGCGATATCATGACCAAACGGCTCGGCGTCGCGCCCACTATTTTGGTGTGGCCTTACGGGCAGTTTAACCGTACTGCCCTCGAAATCGCCCGCGAAGTCGGCCTCAGCGACGACATGACCCTTTGGGACCACAATACTTCCAAACTCAACCAACGCCACATCGGCCGCTTCCTCGCCGATCAGGAAACCGGCTTGGGGCTGTTAAAAAGCTACTTTGAAAACAAACTGTTTGAGCTGCCGCACCACCGCGCGGTGTATGTCCGCCTTGACGATTTGTACGACCCCGACCCCGTCAAGCAAAACAAAAAATACGACCTTTTGGTCAACCGCATGTACAACCTCGGCGCGAATGTCGTTTACCTGCAAGCCTTTGCCGACGACAACCGCGACGGTGCCGCCGACGGCGCGTATTTCCCCAACCGCCATCTGAAAATGAAAGCCGACCTGTTCAGCCAGGTTTCATGGCAGCTCAACACCCGCTCGGGCGTCGAAGTGCGCGCCTGGATGCCGATGCTGGCTTACGACCTCGGCAGCGGTTACGAATATCTGACCGACTCGCGCACCGGACAGCCGACCGCCCGCGCCGTCAAACGCCTCTCGCCCTACAACGCAAAAAACCGCCGAACCGTTGCCGAAATCTACGAAGACTTGGCGTTTAACGCCCGCTTCAAAGGCTTGGCCTTCGGCGACGACGGTTTCATCACCGAGTTTGAAGCCGCCAATCAGGGCAATGACGCCGCCAAAACCGACGCGTTGATTAAGTATTCCGACGAGTTGAAAAACGCCGCGCTGAAATACAGCTACAACGGCAGCAACGAAATGAAAACCGTGCGCGGCATTTCCGCCGATGCGCTGATGCCGTCTGAAAAACCGACGGCACTGGCGCAAAACCCCGCAAAAGTTTCGGCGCACTACACCCATACCGCCGTTACCGCCGCACCATTGGCTGAAGGCTCCGGTTACGCCACGCCGAAACCCTGGCTCGGCAGCCTGTTGCAGGCCGCCAAACAAAGCGGCATACCGTCCGACAAATTCGTCATCAGCCTGCCCAACAGCAATCTTGCGGGGCAGCAGCTTTACAGAGCCGAAGAATTGTCCGAACGCATCATGCAGATACGCAAGGCAGGCTTTAAGAACATCGCTTTCCGCGACGATTTCGTCAGCGACCAACCCGCGCGGAAAACCGTCAAACCCGTATTCGGCGTGAAATAAACCGTTTTTCAGACGGCCTGTTGCGGCAGACAGCAAAATACCCCGCCGGATGCCGTCTGAACAATTGAATGTTTCAGAAATCGGCTCCTTGCACGTCTAAACAGCTAAGGTCTGCTGCCAGTTTTCCTCCCGCAACCTTCCAAGCCCGAAAAAACCGCCGCAGGCCGTCTGAAAATCTGCCGCCGCTAAACCCCGTTTCAGACGGCCTGTCCGCCCGAAACACTAACCCGAACAAATGCAATAATGAACTGGTTCGAATATCTTTCCGCTTTTGTCATGCTCTACCCCGGAATCATGTCGGTTTACTGGACGCTTTCCGGTCTGATTTATTTCCTGATTTGGGAAAAGCGCGACATCAAACCTGAATTTACGCGGGAAAATGCGCCGCCGGTCAGCATTCTGATTCCCTGTTTCAACGAAGCGGACAACCTTGATGCGTCCATTCCCCATCTTTTGCAGCTTACCTACCCCAACTACGAGCTGATTTTCATCAACGACGGCAGCAAAGACGATACGCTCAAGCTGTTGCGCAAATGGGAAAAACAGTCCGGCCGCATCACCGTCATCGACCAGCCCAACGGCGGCAAGGCTTCGGCGATGAACAACGGCGCACGCGCCGCACGGGGGAAATATCTGGTCGGCATCGACGGTGATGCCGTACTCGATTACCACGCGCTTGAGTTCATCGTCGATACGCTGGAACAGCGCCCCGAAGTCGGCGCCGTTACCGGCAACCCGCGTGTGCGCAACCGCAGTACGATTCTGGGCAAACTCCAAGTGGCCGAATTCAGCTCCATCATCGGCCTGATCAAGCGCTCGCAAAGTCTGGCGGGAACGCTGTTTACCGTATCCGGGGTCATCATGAGCATTCGTCGCGATATTTGGCGGAAAATCGGCGGCTGGAGCGAAAACATGGTTACCGACGACATCGACATCAGTTGGAAAGTCCAAACCTCGGGCTATGAAATCGTGTACGAACCGCGCGCGCTCTGCTGGGTGCTGATGCCCGAAACGTTCCGCGGCCTCTACCGCCAGCGCCTGCGCTGGGCACAGGGCGGTGCGGAAGTCATTTTGAAATACACGCCGCAGATTCTGAAATCGAAAAACATCCGCCTCTGGCCGCTTTATTCCGAATATTTCGTTACCCTATTGTGGGCATACGCCCTCTTAGCCACCACCGTTCTGACTTTCTTCTATATGTTCAACGGCAGCATCAATCCGATGCTGTTTAAAGTCGGCGGCTTGGCCACGTTTATAGCCTTCCTGATCCAACTTTCCGTCAGCCTCTTTATCGACAACCGCTACGAGCGCAACCTGTTCCGCTATTTCATTACCTGTATCTGGTATCCCTACGCTTTCTGGATGCTCAACAGTCTGACGCTGGTCATCGGCTTCCCCAAAGCCCTGTTTCGCGACAAAACCCGTAAAGCCACTTGGATCAGTCCCGACCGCGGCATTCAATAACCCCGTCAAAAAGGAGAATAAAACCATGTACTGCCCGGAATTACGCAAACAAATGATTATCCGCAAAGCCGACCACTGCCCGACCACACGCGTCATCAAAAGCCTCATCGCGTTCGTCTTGATTTGGGGGCTTTGGGGGCTGACCGCCTATCTGGTTGCCAACGACCGCCTCGCCCTGTTTACCCGTCCGCTGATCGGAAGCTGGACACTGCGGGACATCGCCTGCACGGCTTTCGCCGTGGTATTGATGCAGCTGGTTGTCGTGCAGATATGGGGCATCCTGATGTCTTGGAAATCCGCCCGCACCCGCAACAACCGCCCCACCTATACGCCGCACTGACGGCGAACGCCGCCATGCCGGGCCGTCTGAAAAAATGCTATAATTTTCAGACGGCCTTTCGGATTGAAGAGGCCGTCTGAATTTTGCCGAACGCGCCCAAGCGCGCAAAGCGCCGTTTTCCAAACCCCCGAAGGCCGTCTGAAAACCCGTCTGCCCGCAGCCGGATTTTTCAGACGGCCTCATCCACCCAGACCATGATTCCAACCGACTTCATCGACGAGCTGCTGGCCAAAACCGATATTGTCGATATTATCGACGAGCGCGTGCCGCTGAAAAAAGGCGGGGCGAACTACATGGCCTGCTGCCCGTTTCACAAAGAAAAATCGCCGTCGTTTTTCGTCAGCCCGACCAAGCAGTTTTACCACTGCTTCGGCTGCGGCGCACACGGTTCGGCCATCGGCTTCATCATGGAATATCAGGGCTTGGGTTTTACCGAAGCCGTGCAGTTTCTCGCCGACCGCGCCGGCATGACCGTACCGAAAACGCGCGGGCGCGACGACAATCCGCAGGAACGCGCCGAGCGCAAGAAAAAACAGCAGACGCTGGAAGAAACCATGCAGGCGTGCGCCGATTTCTATCAAGGCCGTCTGAAAACTTCGCCCGAAGCGCAACAGTATTTGGACAAACGCGGCCTCAACGCGGAAATCATTGCCCACTACGGCTTGGGCTACGCGCCCGACGGCTGGCAGCCCCTGTCGCAAGTGTTCCGGCCCTACCCGTCCACCCCGCTGGTGGAAAGCGGACAGGTCATCCACAACGAAGAGCAAAACCGCCATTACGACCGTTTCCGCCATCGGATTATGTTTCCGATCCGCGACACCAAAGGGCAGGTCATCGGCTTCGGCGGGCGAGTATTGGACGATTCCAAACCCAAATACCTCAACTCGCCCGATACGCCGTTGTTTGACAAAGGCAAAAACCTCTACGGCCTCTACGAAGGCCGCGCTGCGATTAAAGAGGCGGGGCGGATTTTGGTGGTCGAAGGCTATATGGACGTGGTCGCGCTGGCGCAGTTCGGCATCGGCTACGGCGTCGCTTCGCTGGGCACATCGACCACGGCGGAACACGTCAAAATCCTGATGCGCCAGACCGACAGCGTCTATTTCTGTTTCGACGGCGACGCCGCCGGCCGCAAGGCCGCATGGCGCGCGCTGGAAAACGCGCTGCCGCAGTTGAAAGACGACAAATCGCTGCATTTCCTCTTCCTGCCCGCCGAACACGACCCCGACAGCTACATCCGAGAATACGGCAAAGCGCAGTTTGAAGACGCGCTCATCCACCAAAGCAAACCATTGTCGGAATATTTCTGGGAAAACCTTTCAGACGGCCTCAACCTCGATACGCAGGAAGGCAAAGCCGAGCTGGTCAAAACCGCCTCGCCGCTTTTAGCGCAGATTACCGCGCCCGCGCTGGGTTTTCTCTTAAAACAGAAATTGAGCGAACTCGTCGGCATCGATCCCGACAACCTCGCCCAACTGCTCGGGCAGGAAGCGCCCAAGCGCCATGTGAAGCA
This sequence comes from Neisseria chenwenguii, assembly GCF_002216145.1. Lineage (NCBI taxonomy): Bacteria > Pseudomonadati > Pseudomonadota > Betaproteobacteria > Neisseriales > Neisseriaceae > Neisseria > Neisseria chenwenguii. The sequence goes on along the minus strand of NZ_CP022278.1, from coordinate 1,785,842 downwards.
GAAAAACTACAAACTGCCGAAAGAAACCGCCCGCCAGCCGCAGATGCTGACGCTGGTGCAACGCCAAATCCGCAGCCTCTTGATAAATCCGGCTTGGGCTTCATATATAGATTTGCCCGAATATCTGGCGCTCGACGGCGACTTCGCCTGTCTCGCCAACCTCGCCGAAATCATCAAAAGCCACCAACCTGCGCCGAGCAGCGCACAGATTTTGGAACACATGCGCGGCTCACCTTACGAAGCTGTTCTCAACAAAATCTTCGCTTCGACGCTTCAACATTCCGACGAATTGGAAAACGGCAGCGAAGAAGACGGCGAAAATTTCAAAATCGGCATGAAAAAGCTGTTAAACAAATTGAAAAACAGCCAAATCGAATCGCTGAAGCAGAAAAGCGCCAACGGCGGTTTGAACGATTACGAGAAAAAACTTTTGGTGTCTTTACTGATGTCGAAAGCCCATTGATATTAATGTGTTAAAAATCCCTAAGGCCGTCTGAAAACCCTGTCTCCCGCTGCGAAACGTCTTGACGCGCAGAACACCGATAAAAAGTTTCAGACGGCCTCAGAGCCTGTGAAAACCTGTCGTGAAGCGGCGAACGGATACAAGGCCGCAAGCCGGAGACAGTACAAACAGTACGGCGAGGCGCAGCAACGCAGTAGCCGTTTCAGCCGCTTCGCGAAAGATGCAGATACAGCTCTGCCCCGCCTGTCAGGTGTACCTAGCAGTACAAACCTTCGGCATTTTTTAGTGTAAACAACGAGATAACCATGTCCAAACTAAACGACGAATACCAGGATCAAGACGACAACCGTCCGCTGACCGTAGAGGAACAGCGCGCCCGCCTGCGCCAACTCATCATCATGGGCAAAGAGCGCGGCTACATCACCTACGCCGAAATCAACGACGCCCTGCCCGACGACATGTCGGACGCCGAACAGATCGACAACATCGTCAGTATGATTTCCGGTTTGGGCATCCAAGTGACCGAACAGGCGCCGGATGCAGAAGACATCCTGCTCAGCGACAACGCCGCCGCCATGACCGACGACGACGCCGTTGAAGAAGCCGAAGCCGCCCTTTCCAGCGCCGATTCCGAGTTCGGCCGCACCACCGACCCCGTGCGGATGTATATGCGCGAAATGGGTCAGGTTGATCTGCTCACCCGCGAAGACGAAATCATCATCGCAAAAAAAATCGAAAATGCGCTGAAAAACATGGTTCAGGCCATTTCCGCCTGCCCCGGTTCGGTCGCCGAAATTCTCGCCTTGATCGGTCAGGTTCGCGACGGCAAAATCCGTGTGGACGAAGTCGTCGAAGCCATTATCGATCCCAATGAAGTTTTACTCAACGAATTGGGTTTGGGCCATTTGGAAAGCAGCGCACCCGAAAAAGCCGACAGCAGCAACGATGAGAGCGACGATGACGATAATGACGGTGACGATGACGACGATGATTCCGGCAGCAGCGACAGCGAAGCCCTGTCCGCAGCAAAACTGGAAGAGTTGAAACAGAAAGTGCTGGATCACTTTGCCCAAATCCAAACCGACTACGTCAAAATGATTGCCGCGCTGGAGAAAAACAACAGCCGTCACGAAAGCTACCTGAGCCACCGCGATGCCATCGCCGCCAAACTTCTGGAAGTGCGCTTCGCCACCCGCCAGATTGAAAGCCTCAGCAACAGCCTGCGCAGCCGCGTCGAAAGCATCCGCAAACTCGAGCGCGAAATCCGCGACATCTGCCTCGAGCGCGTCCACATGGAGCGCGAATATTTCATCCAAAACTTCCTGCCGTCCATGACCGATTTGGGCTGGGTCGAAGAAGAAATCGCCAAAGGCCGCGTCTGGAGCGACGCCCTCGACCGTTTCCGCCATGCCATTCTGGAAAAACAAACCGCGTTGGCCGACATGGAAAAAGAAACCCAGATTTCCATCGACGAACTCAAAGAAATCAACAAAAACATGGTCGTCAGCGAAAAAGAAACCGCTGCCGCCAAGCAGGAAATGATTCAGGCCAACCTGCGTCTGGTAATTTCCATCGCTAAGAAATACACCAACCGCGGCTTGCAGTTCCTTGATTTGATTCAGGAAGGCAACATCGGTCTGATGAAAGCGGTGGACAAATTCGAATACCGCCGCGGCTACAAATTCTCGACCTATGCCACTTGGTGGATTCGTCAGGCCATTACCCGCTCGATTGCCGACCAAGCGCGTACCATCCGCATTCCGGTGCACATGATTGAAACCATCAACAAAATGAACCGCATCTCGCGCCAATACCTGCAAGAAAACGGCGAAGAGCCCGACTCCGCCAAACTGGCCGAACTGATGGAAATGCCGGAAGACAAAATCCGCAAAATCATGAAAATCGCCAAAGAACCGATTTCGATGGAAACCCCCATCGGCGACGACGACGATTCGCACTTGGGCGACTTCATCGAAGACGCGAACAACGTCGCTCCCGCCGATGCCGCGATGTATTCCAGCCTGCACGAAGTGACCAAAGAAGTGCTCGAAAGCCTGACCCCGCGCGAAGCAAAAGTTTTGCGTATGCGCTTCGGCATCGACATGAACACCGACCACACGTTGGAAGAAGTCGGCAAACAGTTTGACGTTACCCGCGAACGCATCCGCCAAATCGAAGCCAAAGCCCTGCGCAAACTGCGCCACCCCACCCGCAGCGACCGCCTGAAGAGCTTCTTGGACAGCGAAGACAACAAGCAGTAACAAGCGAAACCGCAGATTGGAAAATCTGCGGTTTTTTGTTGCAACGGGTTTGGCAGAGTGTCTCAGGCTGTCTGAAAAAAGATATGCCTATTTTTCAGACGGCCTGAGCCCTGATTCGGCTATAATCCGCGCATGAACAAAATCCCCGCCAGAATTTTAGGTATCGACCCCGGCAGCCGCGTAACGGGTTTCGGCGTGATTGATGTGAGCGGGCGCGAGCATTTTTATGTGGCTTCGGGCTGCATCAAAACCGTGCCCAACGCGCCGTTGGCGGAACGCATCGCCGTGATCGTGAAACACATCGACGAAATCATCCGCGTCTATCAGCCGCATCAGGCGGCGGTAGAACAGGTGTTTGTCAACGTCAATCCTGCTTCCACGCTGATGCTCGGGCAGGCGCGCGGCGCGGCGGTGGCGGCGCTGGTGATGGGCGGGCTGCCGGTATCGGAATACACGGCATTGCAGGTCAAACAGGCGGTGGTCGGCCAGGGCAAGGCAGCGAAAGAGCAGGTGCAGCATATGGTCGTGCAGATGTTGGGCCTGTCGGGTACGCCGCAGGCCGATGCCGCCGACGGGCTGGCGGTTGCGCTGACCCATGCGCTGCGCAACCACGGGTTGGCCTCGCAGGTGGGCAGCGGCATGAGGGTCAAACGCGGCCGGTTTCAATAGTGCGGATTCATTGCGGATGTCTCGTCCCGACAGCCAATATATGCCTTTCCACCTCCGGAGACGGAAAAATAAATTTAGAAACAGGGTATTGGTTTAAAAACAGCAGGCATCTTATGTTGACGGAATGATAGCCGAACGGTAAAATCGGCTCCCTTTCCGACCAATCTCCAACGGGAGTTACTTCAATGATAAAAACCGCAGCATCTGTTCTGACCGCCGTCGTATTACTGAGCGCCTGCACCTATGCCGACCAACGTTTCGTCAGCGACCAGTCGCCGGCAGAAATGCGTGCCAATTCAATGGCCGTCCAAGATGCCGAACGTGCCGAGCGTGCCGAACGACGCCGCGAACGACGCGAAGAAATGATGAATGAAGCCGATGCCATCAACCGTGCCTACGGCAACCGAAAAGTTTACATTCTCCATTAATACCGAATCCCCTGTTTAGGAAACTTCAACCATGAAAAAAATCCTGTCCGTATTGCTGTTGAGCAGCGCTCTGGCGGCCTGCACTTCCCCGAATTCCGTCGGCAATCTGGCCATCGGCGACGACTCCGCCGCCATCAAAGCCGGCCGCAACCGTCCCGAAGCCCAGTTGAGCCGCGCCGAGTTGGAACAACACCGCCGCCAGCGTACCAATGTCTCTGAAGAGTTGGCTTTGGAACGTGAAAAACGCAACAATAAACAAGACGGTATCCGCAGCACGATGGGTACGGTCGGCGGCGGTTTACTGCTGCTCAACGGTGTTGTCGGCACAATCAGCAATATCAAACACACATTCTGATTCCGTATCCGGTTCGGATGCAGATACGCAAATGCCGTCTGAGAAATATGGTTTTCAGACGGCATTTTGTTTTCAGTGTCCTGCTTCAGGCGGGAAAAACGGTAAAACTGCCTATAAGCCGATGCCTTTTTAAAAATAGAAAATATAGTGGATTAAAATAAAAAAGCTACAGCGTTGGCTGCGGCTGAGTTCAAAGAGGACGATTCACTAAGGCGCTGAAGCGCCGCCAAGTTCATCTGTCCCGTACTACCCGTACTGTCTGCGCCTTGCCGCCTTGTATCTTTCTTATTTTAATCCACTATACCTGACTAAAGGCCGTCTGAAACAACCATGATTTTTCTGTTTCAGACGGCCTTTTTGCAAAGCCCTGCCCTTTTGATTTTTGCAGGGGTCTCAGCCCCGGTATTCCTGATAAAATGCGGATTCTGTTACAGCGGTCGAATCTTAGGATTTCAGATTATGCCGCCCAGACCCGTTTATCAGTAATCGGCCAAACCAATCATGAAATACAAAGACTTAAGAGACTTCATCGCCATGCTTGAGCAGCAGGGCAAGCTCAAGCGCATCGGTACGCCTGTGTCGCCGCATTTGGAAATGACCGAAATTTCCGACCGCGTGCTGCGTGCCCAAGGGCCTGCGCTGTTGTTTGAAAACGCCGTCAAGCCCGACGGCAGCCGCTACGATTATCCCGTGTTGGCCAACCTGTTCGGCACGCCCGAGCGGGTGGCGCTGGGGATGGGCGCGGACAGTGTGTCCAAGCTGCGCGAAATCGGCCAAACGCTGGCCTACCTGAAAGAACCCGATCCGCCGAAGGGGATTAAGGATGCGTTTTCCAAGCTGCCACTGTTGAAAGACATTTGGAGCATGGCGCCGAATGTGGTGAAAAATGCGCCGTGTCAGGAAATCGTGTGGGAAGACGAAGCGGTTGATTTGTATAAACTTCCGATACAGTACTGCTGGCCGGAAGACGTTGCGCCGCTGGTTACGTGGGGCTTGACCGTTACGCGCGGGCCGCACAAAAAACGCCAGAATCTGGGCATCTACCGCCAGCAGCTCATCGGCAAAAACAAGCTGATTATGCGCTGGCTGGCGCACCGCGGCGGCGCGCTGGATTTTCAGGCGTTCAAAAAAGCCAATCCGGGGCAACCGTATCCCGTGGCCGTGGTGCTGGGCTGCGATCCTGCGACCATTTTGGGCGCGGTTACGCCTGTGCCCGATACGCTGAGCGAATACCAGTTTGCCGGTCTGCTGCGCGGTTCGCGCACCGAACTGGTGAAGTGCATCGGCAACGATTTGCAGGTGCCCGCGCGGGCGGAAATCGTGCTGGAAGGCGTGATTTATCCCGACGAAACCGCGCTGGAAGGGCCTTACGGCGACCACACGGGCTATTACAACGAACAGGATCATTTTCCCGTGTTCACCGTCGAACGCATCACCATGCGCAAAGACCCGGTTTACCATTCCACCTACACGGGCAAACCGCCCGACGAGCCTGCGGTATTGGGTGTGGCCTTGAACGAAGTGTTCGTGCCGCTCCTGCAAAAGCAGTTTCCTGAAATCGTTGATTTCTACCTGCCGCCCGAGGGCTGTTCCTACCGCATGGCGGTGGTGTCGATTAAAAAGCAGTATGCCGGGCACGCCAAGCGCGTGATGATGGGCTGCTGGTCGTTCCTGCGCCAGTTTATGTACACCAAATTCATCATCGTGGTGGACGACGATGTGGACTGCCGCGACTGGAAAGAAGTGATTTGGGCGGTCACCACGCGCATGGACCCCGTGCGCGATACGGTTTTGGTGGAAAACACGCCGATTGATTATCTCGATTTCGCCAGCCCCGTCAGCGGTTTGGGCGGCAAAATGGGTTTGGACGCGACCAACAAATGGCCAGGCGAAACCGACCGCGAATGGGGGCGCGTGATCGAGCGCGATACTGAGGTGGTGAAGAAAGTCGATGAGATGTGGGGGGAACTGGGTTTGTAAATATTGAGGCCGTCTGAAAAGCCCGCCGCCGTTTCCGCACAATATCTGACCTGACACCGATACCGCGCCGCCCGGCCGGTTTAAAATTCGGATTCCATGATTTTTTAAAGAGCAAAGCCATGAACACTCTGACAAAATCCGTATTACTCCTGTCCGCCCTACTCTGCACCACGACTGTCTCTGCCCGCGGACACCACAGCAAGCCGCTGAGTTTTGAAGAACTGCCGAAAATCTGCCAAACCTACTTTACCCGAGCCGAAGCGTGCTATAAAAAAGCAGGAAAAGCCGCAGACTTTCACGCGGGTAATACCAAAATGCTGCGGCAGGCGCTACCCGCCGCTACCCCTGCCCAACGCGAAAAACTCTGTCAGATTGCCGAAGATTCGTTTGCCGGCAAAGCCAAACAGTTGAAATGCGAATAACGGCAAAAAGGCCGTCTGAAATTTCAGACGGCCTTTTTATCAGTGTGTTTACCGGTTTTGTCTGCGCAGCGTTTGCAGATGCCGCCTGACCTCGGCAACTTTTTCTTCGCTGAACAGCTTGGCAATATTAATCCAAATGCTGTGATAGCCGAAAGGTCCCTTAACCATTTCGTCACGGGCATCTCGGATGCTGCGGCCTTGATAGATGATGCGGTACATACCCGAAACCAGGCCGGTGCGGTCGGCGCCGTGGTAGCAATGCACCAAAACGGCGCCGTTTTGCTGCCGCATTTCGATGATGTAGAGGACTTCGGCGATTTGCTTCGGGGTGATGTGCCAGCTAAGCAGAGGGTAATTGATGAGGGTGAGGCCGCTTTTACCAATCTGTCTGCGGTCGTCGTCGCGGTCGAAGAAACGCAGATTGACGACGGTTTGGATGCCGGATTTATAGAGAACGGGGATGTCTGCGGCGACGGGCTGTTCGCTGCGGTAGAGTTTGTCGTCGATGCGGTAGAGATTGGCATCGCGTTTGACAGGTTCCGCCCAGCGGCTGCGGATTTCTTGCGTAACGGTGCGGTGCGGAATTTGGCAGGCTGTCAGACTGACGGCGAGTAATACGGCGGCGGGGACGTTCATGATTTTTTGAGGCTGCAAAACAGGATGCTCATCACGTTTAAATATGTTCGGAGGTGTTTAAAGGCCGTCTGAAAACCATTGCGGTTTTTCAGACGGCCTTTCTTCGGCTTAATGTTTACAGGCTGTAATACATTTCGAATTCCAGCGGGTGCGGCGCCATTTGGATGCGGCGGACGTCTTCTTCTTTGAAGGCGATAAAGCTGTCGATCCAGTCTTTGCTGAACACGCCGCCGCGGGTCAGAAACTCGTGGTCGGCTTTGAGGGCGGCGAGGGCTTCTTCCAAAGAGGTGCACACGGTCGGGATTTGTGCGTCTTCTTCGGGCGGCAGGTCGTAGAGATTTTTGGTGGCCGGATCGCCCGGGTGGATTTTGTTTTGGATGCCGTCCAAACCCGCCATCAAGAGGGCGGCAAACGCCAGGTAGGGGTTGGCGGTCGGGTCGGGGAAGCGCGCTTCGATGCGGCGGGCTTTGACGCTGTTGACCGACGGAATGCGGATGGAAGCGGAACGGTTTTTGGCGGAATAGGCCAGTTTGACGGGCGCTTCAAAGTGCGGCACGAGGCGTTTGTAGGAGTTGGTCGAGGGGTTGGTAATCGCGTTGAGCGCTTTGGCGTGTTTGATGATGCCGCCGATGTAGTAGAGGGCGGTGTCGCTCAGGCCGGCGTAGCCGTCGCCTGCGAAGAGGTTTCGGCCGTCTTTCCAGATGGACTGGTGGACGTGCATGCCGCTGCCGTTGTCGCCCATGATGGGTTTGGGCATGAAGGTGGCGGTTTTACCGAAGTTGTGGGCGACGTTTTGGATGACGTATTTCATGTCTTGGGTTTGATCGGCGCGTTTGACCAGCGTGCCGAATTTGGTGCCGATTTCCATCTGCGAGCCGGTACCGACTTCGCTGTGGTGCACTTCGACTTCGATGCCGAGTTCTTCCAGAATATTGACCATTGCCGAGCGCAGATCCTGGCCGGCGTCAATCGGGGCGACGGGGGCGTAGCCGCCTTTGACGGTGGGGCGGTGGCCGGTGTTTTGGCCGTCGTAATGGTTGCCGCTTGACCATGCGCCGCTTTCCGAGGTGATTTCGTAACGGGTTTTGTGCATGGAAGTTTCAAACTCTACGCCGTCGAAAACGAAAAATTCCGGCTCGGGGCCGAAGAACGCGGTGTCGCCGATGCCGCTGGCTTTCAGGTAGGCTTCGGCGCGTTTGGCGATGGAACGCGGGTCGCGGTCGTAGCCCTGGCCGTCGGCGGGGTCGATGACGTCGCAGGTAAACACGACGGTCGGGTCGTCGTAAAACGGATCGACATACGCGGTGTCGGGGTCGGGGCGAAGCTGCATGTCGGAAGCCTGAATGCCTTTCCAGCCGCCGATCGACGAGCCGTCAAACGCCTGACCGTTTTCAAACCATTCTTCGGGGTCTTCCAAAACGATGCGCGCGGGCACGGTAAAGTGGTGTTGTTTGCCTTTGGTATCGGTAAAGCGCAAGTCCACGAAGCGGGCTTCGCTTTCTTCAATCAGTTTTACAGCATTTTTGACAGACATAGTCGGCTCCTGAAAAGAGGGAAACGGGTATTTGCGGAAATGGAAATACGGCGCTTATTCTATCACTTTTCGCCATATCGGGCCGTCTGAAAAAATATTCCGAACGCCGTTCCGCCACCGCTTGAAGATAAGGATTTTTAACGTGGGGAATATAGTTTCAGACGGCCTGATTGTCAACAATCTGCCTCTTTGCGCGCTTTGATTCAAAAGCCGTTAAAAAACGCATAAATCCCGCTATAATGACGCTTTCCGCAAACCACAGGCCGTCTGAAAATATGAACGCCAAACCGCGCTACGCCGTCTTCGGCAACCCCGTCGCCCACAGCAAATCGCCGCAGATCCATCAGGAATTTGCCAAACAGGAAGGCGCGGAAATCGACTACGACCGCATCCCCGCCGAACCCGGAAAATTCACCGAAGCCGCCGCCGCCTTTTTCGCTGCCGGCGGCAAGGGCGCAAACATTACCGTTCCCTTCAAACTCGAAGCCTTCAAATTTGCCGACGAACATTCCGAGCGCGCACTTGCCGCAGGTGCGGTCAACACCCTGATTCCGCTTTCAGACGGCCGTTTCCGCGGCGACAACAGCGACGGCGTCGGCATGGTTAACGACATTATCCAGGCGCAGGGCGTGGAAATCGCGGGCAGACATATCTTGCTGATCGGCGCAGGAGGCGCGGTGCGCGGCGTGATTCCCGTGTTGCTGGAAAAACAGCCCGCAAGCATCACCGTGACCAACCGCACCCACGAAAAAGCCGCCGAAATTGCCGGAATTTTCGGCATCGCCGCGCTGCCGATGGACGAATTGCCGGAAAACCGTTTCGACATCATCATCAACGGCTCTTCAGGCGGCCTCAGCGGCGGCCTGCCCGACATCGCGCCCGCAGTGTTCGGCAACTGCCGGCTCGCCTACGACATGGTTTACGGGCAGGCGTCCGAGCCGTTTCTCGCCTTCGCCCGCCAATCGGGCGCCGCACAAACCGCCGACGGGCTGGGTATGCTGGTCGGGCAGGCCGCTTTTTCCTACTGGCTCTGGCGCGGATTCGCCCCCGAAATCAAATCCGTGTACGAACACATGAAAGAAGCCGAATAATGTTCCGCATCATCAAATGGCTGCTGGCGCTGCCGCTGGCCGTATTTGTTTTTTTCAACGCCTATGTGTACGGCAACATCATCACCTACCGCGCCGTCGCCCCGCACCAAAGCGCGTTTATGAGCATGCGCATGAACGAATACCGCAGCGCCGGTAAAGACGTCGCACTCGACTACCGTTGGGTGCCCTACGAGCGCATTTCCGTCAACCTCAAAAAAGCCCTGATTGCCTCGGAAGACGCCAATTTCGCCGCCCACAGCGGCTTCGACTGGGGCGGCATCCGATATGCCATGAAGCGCAACCGCCAAAGCGGCGAAATCCGCGGCGGCGGTTCGACCATCAGCCAGCAGCTTTCTAAAAACCTGTTTCTCAACAGCTGGCAGAGCTACATCCGCAAAGGCGAAGAAGCCGCTATCACCGCCATGCTCGAAGCAACCACCGACAAAGACCGCATCTTCGAGCTGTATCTCAACGTAATCGAATGGAGCCACGGCGTCTTCGGCGCAGAAGCCGCCGCGCAGAAATTCTACGGCAAACCCGCCGCCGTTTTGAGCAAACAGCAGGCCGCCAAACTCGCCGCCCGCGTGCCCGCGCCGCTGTTTTACGCCGACAACCCGAAAAGCAGGCGCCTGCGCGGAAAAACCAATATTATCCTGCGCAGAATGGGTTCGGCAGAGTTGCCTGAGAGTGAGATGTAGCAGATTTGAAAATAATGGAGGCCGTCTGAAATTTTCAGACGGCCTTTATTCAATGTACCGGCATTCCAACCCTTACCGCCCGCCCAAGGCAAAATACAGCAGAAAATCCCCGTCGGCGGAAACTTCCGCTTCGGGCGCGGATGTGGTGTTGAGCGTACCCTGCCACCATTCTTCCAAATCATAAAGCGGGTATTCCAAACCGCGGCTGACGAGGTTTTTTGCACCGAAGTTGAACACGGATACGCGGCTGCCGACGGGGCTTTGCCAGCGGGCAATGTTGCTAAACGGCGCAAACAGGCCGTAGTCGGTGAGCATCAGGGTGCGGATTTGGCGGCGGTGGTAGTTCATCAGCAGGCTGATGTTGGCGAGTGTGTGGTCTTCGCGTTTGCCGGTGGCGCCGAGAATCAGGATGTTGCGGATATTGCGTGAAACAAGCAGGGCAACGGCCTTGCTCAAGTCGTTGCTTTCCTGCTCGCGCTCGATGTAAAGGATGTCGGCGTAGGCGGCGCGGTGTTCGGGCAGGACGCTGTCGCCGTCGCCGATAATCAGCGAGGGACGGCGGCCTTTGGCGATGTGGGCGTTGGCCGCGCCATCGCAACAGGCAATGACGGGAACGCTGTCGAGATAATGCAGCGGCAGCGGGTGTTGCGGATAATCGCCGTCGGCGAGGATGACGGCTTCGGGCGTGCCGATGAAGCGGCGGATGTGGGCGTTGTTCATGCCTGCGCTTTCATGATTTTCAGCCATTTGAAGTAGCCGAAGAAGGAGGCGGCGGTGTAGAACGCGTAGAGAAACGCGGTAAAGTCCAGCCCTTTGTAAACGTATAAAACGGTGCTGACGGCGTTGACGACTATCCACGCCAGCCAGTGTTCGGCATATTTCTGTGCCAAGACCCAAGTGGCGGTCATGCTCAGCGCCGTAGTAAACGCATCCGCCCAAACGACGTTGCTGTCGGTCTGCATCAACAGCCCGCCCAGCAGCAGCCAAAGAAGCGCGGTCGCAGCTGCCAGCGGCAGATAGACACGGCGCGGGCAGCGGCTGATGGGGCGGGTCGAACCGCTTCTGCCCGTTTTCCAAAGCCGGATGCCGTAAACGGCGGCGGCGATGTAGTAGAGCTGCATGGAGGAATCGGCGTAGAGGCCGGATCGGTAGAACACGACGGCGTACACTGCGGGCATCACCACGCCCACCACCCAAAGCCAGATGCTCGCACGCCACTCGAGCCAGAGGTAAACAAAGCCCAGCAGCACGCCGAATACTTCCAAAGGATTGGCGGTGATGTAGGCGGTCAGGGTTTGCCACATTTTTTGTTTTTCCTGAATAGAAGGCCGTCTGAAAACAGATACCCGCCGTTGCGGCGGAACCGTCAAACGCTGTTTTGCGTCAGACCGGATTTTAAAGGCTTTGCCGGATTCAGTCATAAAAAATACGCCCCGAAAGCCGGATTTTTACAACCGGGTTTCGAGGCGCTTCGGGTTTCAGACCGATCAGTTTTTATCCAAATCCAAGTCCGCTTTGTATTCGATGCGGCCGTTGTCTTTGTCTTCGATGGAAACGTCCAACTCCTGATTACCGCGTTTGAATTTCAAATCCGCGTCGTCGCGTTTGATTTCGGATTCGACCACTTTGAAACCGTTGTGGCGGGCGTGGGCGATGACGCGTTTGGCGATGGCGGGAATGCTGCCGCGGCGGCCGCGCAGTTCGGCGACGTATTCGAATTCGCCGTTGCCTTGGCGGTCGGCCTTGACGGTGCGCGCGCCCGCAGGTTTGTAGATTTCATGCGGCATCGGTGCGGCAAATGCGCTGGCGGAGAAAAGGGCCAAAATGCCGGTAAGCATCAGGGATTTTGCTTTGGTCATACTGTTTTCCTTCTTTATCAAACAGGCGGCGCCTGCGTTACGGATGCCGCCATCTTATCGACATACTGCCGCCGCGCCAAGCGGATAAACGCGGTTTTACCTAAGTCGGCACAGCGGCGGGCGCGGTTTACGGCGCTTTTCGCAAACCTGCATGACGATTGCAGAATTTATCCGAACGGCTTGGGCGTTTCAGACGGCCTGCACGTCAAAAAGGCCGTCTGAAACTGTTTCCCATAAGACGGAATCGGCTAAAATAACGCTTTGTTTTTTTCAGACGGCCTCAACAAAATGCTGGTATTGGGAATCGAATCTTCATGCGACGAAACGGGCGTAGCGCTTTACGACAGCGAACGCGGCTTGGTTGCGCACCAACTGCACACACAAATGGCGATGCACGCCGAATACGGCGGCGTGGTGCCGGAATTGGCGAGCCGCGACCACATCCGCCGCCTTGTGCCGCTGACCGAAGGCTGCCTGTGCGAAGCGGGTGCGGACTACGGCGACATCGACGCTGTGGCGTTTACGCAGGGGCCGGGCTTGGGCGGCGCGCTGCTCGCGGGTTCGAGCTTTGCCAACGCGCTGGCGTTTGCGCTGGGCAAACCCGTGATTCCCGTACACCACCTCGAAGGCCATCTGCTCTCGCCGCTTTTGGCCGACGACAAACCCGCGTTCCCGTTTGTCGCGCTTTTGGTTTCGGGCGGACACACGCAGATCATGGCCGTGCGCGGCATCGGCGATTACACGCTCTTGGGCGAAAGCGTGGACGACGCGGCGGGCGAGGCGTTCGACAAAACCGCCAAACTGCTCGGCCTGCCGTATCCCGGCGGCGCACAGCTTTCCGAGCTGGCCAGATCCGGCCGCCCCGACGCATTTTCGTTCCCGCGCCCCATGCTGCATTCGCACGATTTGCAGATGAGTTTTTCCGGTCTGAAAACCGCCGTCTTGACCGCCGTGGAAAAAGTCCACGCCGAAACGGGCGGCATCATACCCGGGCAAACGCGCAACGACATCTGCCGCGCGTTTCAAGACGCGGTGGTGGACGTCTTAACCGCCAAATGCCGCAAAGCCCTGCTGGACACGGGTTTCCGCACGCTGGTGGTCGCCGGCGGCGTGGGCGCCAACTGGAAACTGCGCGACACCTTCAGCCGCCTGACCGTTACCGTGCCGTCTGAAAAAGGCCGCGCCAAAGCGCAGCCCGAAGCGGTCAAAGTCTATTTCCCGCCGCTGGCCTACTGCACCGACAACGGCGCCATGATCGCCTTCGCCGGCGCCATGCGCCTGCACGAACAGCGCGAAGCCGGCGGTTTCAACGTCAAACCGCGCTGGCCGCTGTCGGAGATTGTGAAATAAGCCCGAAATAATTAAATGCCGTCTGAAAAATATTTTCAGACGGCATTTTTATCGGGGGATGGCTGAAAAAGCCCGCGTAGGGACGGTTGGCTTTGCCCCAAGCAAAGCGTAACCGTCCGAATGGTGATGCCGCCTGAAAAATCACAAACTTTTCAGACGGCATCTTAATCTATAGACTGTCCGTACGATTACGCCGCTTATGGCGGCTAACCGTACCTACGCGGTTTTAATGGATTTCGCCGGATAAGCAAAGGCCGTCTGAAAACTTTTCAGACGGCCTTTATTTTTCAAACCCTTACCCAATCATTTCTGATTTTTCGCAATGATTTCCTGAAGTTGCGGCATGGGGCTGTAACCGCTTTGGGTGTGGCCGTTGGGGAACACCAGCGTGGGCGTGCCGGTAAAGCCGAGCTGTTCGCCCAGCGAAGTGGTTTCGGCGACGGGGTTGTCGCAGGCTTTGGCGGCGGCGGGCAGTTTGCCGTTACGCATCCAGTCGGTCCACGCTTTGGTACGGTCGCTTTGGCACCAAATCAGCTCGGCTTTGCGGGCGGCGTCGGGGTGGAGGCTGGCAATCGGCATCATGAAGTTGTAGACGGTAACGTCGGTCATTTTGACGATTTCGTGTTCCAAGCGTTTGCAGAACGGGCAGTCGGGGTCGGAGAATACGGCGACTTTGAGCTTGCCGTTGCCGCGCACTTCTTTAATCGCTTTGTCAAACGGCAGGGTGGAAAAGTCGATTTTGTTCAACTCGGCGGCGCGTGCTTCGGTGAGGCTTTCGCGGGTGTTGACGTTGATGAGGTCGCCGACAAACATATAGTCGCCTTTGGCGTCGGTGTAGATGACCTGTTTGCCGCTGACGACGACTTCGTAAATGCCCTGTACGGGGGTTTCGGATACGCTGATGACTTTGAGTTTTTGTGCGCCGTAGGTCTGCTCGAGCCTGGCTTTGAGCGCTTCGGCTACATTGCCTGCTGCGGGTTTGGCGGCGGAAGCGGCTGCGGCCGGCGCGGATGAGGCTTTGGATTCTGAGACGGTTTTCTGGCTGCCGCCGGTCTGGCCGCAGGCGATGAGGGGAAGTAATGCGAACGGCAGGAGCGCTTTGATGAATTTGTTGTTCATGGTCGGAAAAAAACTGTGGTGATTAAGAAAAACGGCATTGTAACAGAGCGGGCGGACATTCGCATTTACGGAACGGAAACCCGCTTTTTCGCGACGCGATAACTGCTAAAATGCGGTCTGACGGATTTTCAGCAAACTGCCATGATTTACCATCATATCGCCCTCAATATCCCGATTTCAGACGGTCTTCTGACCTACGCCCACCCCGAAGCCCTGCCCGCGGGCACGCGCGTGGTAGTGCCTTTCCGCAACAGGCCGCAGGCGGGGATTGTTTGGGCGAACCATGTTTCGCCCGAAATTGCGGCGGCGAAAATTCTGAATATTCAGACAGCCTTTAGCGGCGAACCCGCGCTGCCGGAAGACTGGCGCAAGCTGCTGGAATTTACCGCGCGCTATTACCACTATCCGCTCGGGCAGGCGGTGTTTACCGCGCTGCCGCAGGGTTTGAAGGAAGCGAAAGCAGTGGAAACGCCCGAGCCGCCGCTGTTTTACGCGCTGAACGGAACCGGCAGGGCGCAAACGCCGCCGCCGGCGCGGTTTCACAAAAAAGCCGCGTTGTGGCAGGCGCTGCAACATTCAGACGGCCTCACGCTCCCGGCCTTGAAACGGGTCAACAGTCAGGCGGCGAAACTGCTGGAGGAATGGACGGCGGCGGGCTGGCTGGAAACCAAGCAGGCGGCGCTGCCCGTGTTGCGGCCATCTGAAAAAATTTTAAACGCCCGACAGCAGGCCGCGTCGGAACAGATTCAGACGGCCTTCGGGCGTTTCAAGCCGTTTCTGCTCTACGGCATCACGGGCAGCGGCAAAACCGAAGTGTATTTCGATGCGGCGGCAAAAGTATTGGCTTCGGGAAAACAGGTGTTGTTTTTACTGCCCGAAATCAACCTCACGCCGCAGCTTTTGAAGCGGGTGGAAGCGCGTTTTGCCGACGTGCCGACCGCCGTTTTGCACAGCCGGACCGCCGCCGGCCGGCGCACGCAGGATTATCTGAGCGCCATGCTCGGGCAGGCCAAACTGATTATCGGCACGCGCCTTTCGGTGTTCACGCCGATGAAAAACCTCGGACTGATTGTGGTTGATGAGGAACACGACGGATCGTTTAAGCAGGACAACGAATTGCGCTATCAGGCGCGGGATTTAGCGGTTTGGCGGGCGAAACAGGCGGCTTGTCCGGTTGTGTTGGGCAGCGCCACGCCCAGCCTCGGGAGCTGGCACAAAGCGCAAAGCGGCGCGTATCAATTATTGGAGCTGACCGAGCGCGCCCACGCCGGGGCCAAACTGCCGAAAGTGGAAATCCTCAACGTAGGCCGTCTGAAACTCGACAACGGCTTCTCGCCGCAAGCGCTGGATTTATTGAAGAAAAATTTTGAAAAAGGCGGCATGTCGCTGGTGTATCTCAACCGCCGCGGCTTCGCGCCCGCGCTGTTTTGCGGCGACTGCGGGCATACTTTCGGCTGCCCCAACTGCTCGGCGAAAATGGTGTTCCACCAACGCGCCCGCCAGCTGCGCTGCCACCATTGCGACCACCGCGAACCCGTGCCGTTCAAATGCCCTAGCTGCGGCAATCAGGATCTGACCGCCGTCGGCCACGGCACGCAGCGCGTCGAAGAAACCCTGCGCAACTTCCTGCCGCAGGCCAAAACCGCCCGCGTTGACCGCGACAGCACGGCGCACAAAAACGACTGGGCGGATCTCTACCGCCGCATCGCCGAAAACGACATCGACATTCTCGTCGGCACGCAGATGCTCGCCAAAGGCCACGACTTCGCGCGGCTGAATCTGGTGATTGTGTTGAATGCCGACGGCAGCCTTTACAGCGCCGACTTCCGCGCCCCCGAGCGGCTATTTGCCGAACTGATGCAGGTTTCCGGCCGTGCGGGGCGCGCCGAAACCGCGGGCGGCGTTCTGATCCAGACCCAGCTGCCCGAGCATCCTGTGTTTGCCGCCGTCAAAGCGCAGGATTTCCGGAAATTCGCTGAAAACGAATTGGCCGAACGGCAGATGTTCAATATGCCGCCTTTCGGTTTTCAGACGGCCATCCGCGCCGATGCGCCCAACGTCGCCGCCGCGATGGATTTTCTCAACCGAATCAAGGCCGAACTCGCACCACGGCTCGCCGGGGGCGTTTCCCTGTTCGGCCCCGCCCCCATGCTGATGGTGCGCCTCGCCGAACGCGAACGCGCCCAAATCTTCCTCGAATCCGCCTCGCGCAAAGACCTGCACCACGTCGTAAGCCTGTGGATACGGGCGTTGCAGCAGAATAAAGACGCCGAAATCCGCTGGAGCGTCGATGTCGATCCGCAGGAGATGTAATGCCGTCTGAACAGGTTTTCAGACGGCATCTGCTTACCAAGGCTTATTTCGGATTTTTCTCAATCAATGCAACCAGCTGCTCGATATAGCTCTGAACAAATTTTCTTGCCGACTCAACCAGTTTTCCTTCTTCGTCGAACATAGTGGGTGAGTTGCCTAAAAATATCTCGGGCTGCCCCGTCAGCGGCATATCGAAATAGGAAAGCGCGAGGCGCAGGTTTTTGTGTGCGCTGTAACCGCCCATTTTGCCGACCGAATGGCTGATGATGCCTGCGGGCACGTTTTTCCAAGCGACATCGGCATTCGGTTTCGATCCGATGTCGATTGCGTTTTTCAAGCAGGCAGGCACGGTGCGGTTGTTTTCGGCAGTCACAAACAATACGCCCGCAGATGCCTTGATGGTTTCGCGGAACTGCGTGTAGCTTTCAGGTACGGGGCAGTCGGTTTCGTTTGGGTCGTCGTAGTCGAAGCTGTAAAGCGGCAGGCCGCCGATTTCGACGATTTTCGCTTCATAGTCCGCAGGAAACATCGGAATCACGTTTTGGGCGGTTTTTCGGGCAAACGAACCTTTGCGCAGGCTGCCGACCAAAATACTGACTTTTTTGCTCATTGTTTCTTTCCCATTGTTAGAAAATAAAAATAATTATTATTTGTATTTTAGTGTGCCGTCTGAAAACATGCAAGCATTTTTCAGACGGCATTTGTGTTATAATTTTGCGCTTTCAATTTTAAATTCAAACAGATATGGACGCTTCTGATAATAACGGAGGGAGGGCGGCGCACGAATATTTCGCCGACAACCCCGACTTTCCCGCCAAAACCATCGTTGCCACGTTGTTTATCGGCGCGTTTTTCGGCTACCTCAACGACACGTTGCTCAATGTGGCGCTCACGCCGATTATGCGTGATTTCGGGGTGGACAAAACCATGGTGCAGTGGCTGACGACGGGCTTTCTGCTGGTAATGGGCGCATTTGCGCCGATGACGGCAGCGGCGATTCAATGGCTGGAAACGCGCAAAATGGTGCTGGTTACGCAGGCGACGTTTTTGGCGGGCTCGCTGGTGTGCGCGTTTGCGCCGACGTTTGGGGTGTTGCTGGCGGGGCGGATGGTGCAGGCGGTGGCGGCGGCGTTTTTTGTGCCGCTGCTGTTTAACGGCATTCTGACGATTTTCCCGCCTGCGCATCGCGGTACGGCGATGGGCGTGCTGACGATGATGTTTACTGTTGCGCCGGCGCTGGGACCGACGATTTCGGGCGTGATTATCGACCACACCCATTGGCGCATTTTGTTTGGGTTTACCGCGCCGTTTATGCTGGCGGCGATGCTGCTGGTGTCGAAATATCTTACGGTCAATCTGAGCAACATCACGCGTCCGAAAATCGACGCGCTCTCGGCGGTATTGTCGGTGGCGGGATTCGGCGGGTTGGTGTTTGCCAGCAGCAATTTCGCTCATTTGTCGGCTTTGGAATTTGCCGCATTTTTCGCCGCATCGCTGGTGTTGGTCGGCTGGTTTGCCCGCCGCCAGTTTCATTTGGCCACGCCGCTGTTGAACCTGCGCGCGTTGGGCTATAGGCAGTTTGGCTACTGCGTCGTGATTTTGGCGTCGTCGGGTTTTCTGTTTTTGGGCATGGAACTCTTGATGCCGATGTACACCCAGCAGGTCTTGATGATTACGGGCACGGCAACCGGCCTGATGATGATGCCCGCCAGCATCGCGCAGGCCGTTTCCGCGCCGTTTTTCGGACGGCTGCTGGATAAAAAAGGCGGGCGTTTCGTCGTCTTGCCGGCTACGTTTGCGCTGACGGGGGCGGTGTTGGTGTTGTGGACGTTTTTGCGGCTGGATACGCAGGTGGTGATGATTTCCGCGATGTTTGCGCTGTTTGCCACTGCCGTTTCCGCCTGCGTCACGGGCGAAGCGCACGGACTCAATGCGCTGCCCAAACAGCTTAATCCGCACGGCGCGGCGATTCTGACCACAATCAACCCGATTTTCGGTGCCATCGGCGCAGCGTTTTTCGTCGGCCTGACCAACATCGGCGAAAAGCTGTCGTCCGCCGCCACGCTGCAGGCGGCGATGCTCGACGGCATCCATCTGGCGATGGGTAGCGCGCTGGCCGTGGGCGTGATGATGATCTTTTGTGCGGCAAAGCTGAAGCCGCATCAGAAATAGTTTGGGGCGGGAATTGGAAAGGCAGGCCGTCTGAAAATAACCGTATTTTTCAGACGGCCTGTCTCGAGAACTCCGCCCGAAAATGTAAAGTCTCCCTGAAAAATCGGCAAAACCGTCCGAATCATTTAGAATGCAGGCCTGTTTTTTATTTCAAATTTCCGCATTTCGATATGCGGTTTATCTGTCAGACAAACGGCATCAGGCCGTCTGAAAAATCCAAAAACACCACGACACCGAGAAATATTTTATGACCATCAAACGCACACTTTCCCTATCGCTGACCTTAATCGCCGCCGCCGTTTTGTCGGCTTGCGCCTCTGAAGACAAATCCGCCGCCGCCAAAACCAAACCGACCGTCGAAGACGCTTCGCCTGTCCGCCGCAGCGAGAGCGCGTCTAAAGTTTTGTCGGATTTCGGCGGTTATGAGAGCGCGATGAACGCTGCAAAAAGCGGCGACGATGCGTGGGTGCAGCAGTATCTTGCCAACGCCGGCGACAGCGCGATGGCGGAAAACGTGCGCAACGAATGGCTGAAAAGCCTCGGCCAGCGCGGGCAGTGGGATGTGTTCCGTCAGGAATACAAAAAACTCGACAAGGCGGGGCGTGCGCAGGAAACCGAGTGTTACGCCGAATTGAACGACGGCAACGGCGGCAAAGCGGCGGAATTGGTGCGCGAAACAGGCAGACTGCCGGAAGGCTGCACCCGCCTGATTGAAACCGCAGCGGCACAAGGCCGTCTGAAAACCGACGATGCCTGGCGCCGTGTGCGCGGCCTGCTGGCGGCCAACCAGATTACCGACGCGCGCAATCTGGCGGCGGCTTTGGGCAGCCCGTTTGAAGGCGGTTCGCAAGGTGCGCAGGAATATTCGCTGCTGAAGGCCATCGGCAAAGAAGCGCGCAAATCCGCTTCGGCGGCGGCGACGCTCTCGGCGATGGAAGGCGGCTTGAGCCGTGCGCAAAGCAGCTACGCTTGGGGCGTGTTGGGGCATTATCAGGCGCAAAACCAGAATATGCCGACGGCGATGACGTATTACGGCCGCGTTGCGGACCGCTCGCAGCTCAACAACGAACAGCTCGAATGGAACGCCCGCGCCGCGCTGCGCCTGCAACGCTGGAACGAACTGGCCGGCGTGATCCAAAGTATGCCCGCCAAGCTGCAAAACGACCCGACCTGGCTCTACTGGCTCGGCCGCAGTTACGCCGCACAGGGCAACAAAGGCCGCGCCGACGCGCTGTATGAAAAAGCCGCTGCCACCGGCCGCAATTTCTACGCCGTAATGGCGGGCGAAGAACTCGGCCGCCGCGTCAGCACCAAGAGCAATGTTTCCGACGCGGGGCACGGCGAAGTGAAACGCATGGCGAAAGACGGCGCCATCGACCGCGCGCTGGTTTTGTTTAAAAACAGCGGCAGCGATTTCAAAATGCGCCGTCAAGCGCAGGCGGAATGGCGTTTTGCCACCCGCGGCTTCGACGAAGACAAACTCCTCGCCGCCGCCCAACTGGCCTACGACCAGAAGTTTTACGAAATGGCGATCAATAGCGCCGAGCGCACCGACAAAAAGCTCAACTACAAACTGCGCTATCTCTCGCCGTTTAAAGACACCACCACCCGTTTTGCCAATCAGGCCGGCGTCGATCCCGCCTGGGTTTACGGCCTGATCCGTCAGGAAAGCCGCTTTATGATGGGCGCACAATCCAGCGTCGGCGCGCAGGGCCTGATGCAGGTCATGCCCGCCACCGCCCGCGAGATCGCCGGCAAAATCGGCATGAGTTCGCAAGAGCTTTACACGATGGACGGCAACATCCGCATGGGCACATGGTATATGGCCGACGTCAAACGCCGCCTGCAAAACAACGAAGTGATGGCCACCGCAGGCTACAACGCCGGCCCCAGCCGCGCCCGAAAATGGCAGGCCACTACCCCGCTGGAAGGCGCGATTTACGCCGAAACCATTCCGTTTACCGAAACGCGCGACTATGTGAAAAAAGTCATGACCAACGCGACCTACTACGCAGATCTGTTCAACGAACCGCAAACCTCGCTGAAACAGCGCATGGGCACGGTACCGGCAAGATATTGATTCGGTTTTATCCGTTTTTAAACATCACAGGCCGTCTGAAAGTTTTCAGACGGCCTGTGATGTTTTTTGTTCGTACCAAACAGCAAACTGCGTTACAGTTCCCCCTATCGTTCCACCAAACCGAAAGCCGGCCATGAATCCGATTACCGACCTCCAAAAACAACACCGCAGCATCCGCAAATTCAAACCCGAAGCGCTGGACGCCGCACAAATCAACGCATTGGTCGACGCCGCCCGCTGCGGCGCGACCAGCAGCTATATGCAGGCCTGCACCATCATCAGCATCACCGACCCTGCGCTCAAACAAGCGCTCTCAGACATCAGCACACAGCCGTATGTCCGCGAAAACGGCCATCTATTTATGTTTGTTGCCGACCTCGCCCGCAACAGCGAAATCGCCGAAATGCAGGGCGTCAATCCGGTTCACCAAGGCAGCGCCGACCGCTTTTTGGCAGGCGTGTACGACTGCTCGATTGCCGCGCAGAATATGGTTTTGGCCGCCGAAAGCATGGGGCTGGGTACCGTTTACCTCGGCAGTATTCTGACCGACGCCGCCCGCGTTATCGAACTGCTTGCCCTGCCCGAGCGCACTTTCCCTGTGTTCGCACTGGCCGTCGGCTACCCCGACCAATCGCCCGAACAGAAGCCGCGCCTGCCCGCGGCAATCACGCATATGGAAAACCGCTATACGCCCGTCAGCGAACATCTGCCGGAACTGACCGAATACGACCGCCTGCTGACCGAATATTACCAAACACGCGGCGGCAACAGCCGAACCGCCAAAAGCTGGCACACGTTTTGCGCCGCCAAGGCTTTCTGACCGATTTGGATACGCCCGGATAAACAGCCGCCTGATACGGCTGCCCGAGGCTATGTCTGAAATTCCGGTAGAAATTTTGTTCATGCCCGGATGACAGCCGGATTGAAACACAGGCCGTCTGAAAATTTTCAGACGGCCTGTCGTTCACAAAATCCGGTGCGCCAGCGCCGGCAGCCGCGTGCGCACGCTTTGCAGCCGTGATGCGTCCAAATCCGCCACCACCACGCCCTCGCCCTCGGGCAACACCGCCAAAACCTCGCCCCACGGGTCGATAATCATGCTGTGGCCGAACGTGCGCCGTCCGCTTTCGTGCAGCCCGCCCTGCGCGGCGGCAATCAGGTAGCATTGGTTTTCCACCGCCCGCGCGCGCAGCAGCAGTTCCCAATGCGCCTTGCCCGTCGTGTAGGTAAACGCCGCCGGCAGCAGCATCACGTCAAACGGCTGCTGGGCGCGGAAAAACTCGGGAAAGCGCAGGTCGTAACACACGCCCGCCGCCACCCTGACGCCGTCCGCCGCCAAATCGGGAACATCCACGCCCGCGCTGATGGTATCGGCCTCGGCATAGCGCTCGCCCAAACCCGAAAAGCCGAACAGATGCATCTTATGGTAAAGCCCGGTGCGCGCGCCGCTGCGGTCAAACACCGGCATCGTGTTCATCACTTTACCGGACGCGGCGCTTTGCAGTGGCACGGTTCCGCCGAACAAAACCACGCCGCATTCCGCTGCCGCCTCGCTCAAGGCCGTCTGAAAAATACCGTCGCCCAAAGGCTCGGCAAACGAGATTTTGTCGGTGTCCTTCCGACCCATCAGCGGCCAGTATTCGGGCAGCAACACCCACTCCGCCCCCTGCTCCGCCGCCCCGCGCACCAGCCGGCGCATGGTTCGGATATTGGTTTCGGGATCGGTTGTGGAAATCATCTGAACGGCTGCGGCGCGCAGGTTTTTCATGGTTTGTCCTTTCGTTTTTTTTCAGACGGCCTCTGGGATTGGGGGCAAGGCCGTCTGAAATGATCAATGCCGTTTCGGATTATGATTCATTTACACCAAACACGGCTATACTTTCCGCCTGTCCAAGCAAATCCGAGCGCATCATGAAAAAATTATTCCTCCCCATCCTGCTGTTGCCTGCGTTGGCCGCGGCGGAAGTGAAATTCTACGGCAACCTCAAAAGCGGCATCGAAACCACGCGTACGACTTACGGCGGCAAAACCGTTTCGGGCGCTCAGGTTTCCGACTTCGGCAGCTACGTCGG
Source organism: Neisseria chenwenguii (assembly GCF_002216145.1). Classification (NCBI taxonomy): domain Bacteria; kingdom Pseudomonadati; phylum Pseudomonadota; class Betaproteobacteria; order Neisseriales; family Neisseriaceae; genus Neisseria; species Neisseria chenwenguii. The sequence goes on along the minus strand of NZ_CP022278.1, from coordinate 1,762,340 downwards.
CCTGCGCGGTTCGCACCCCATCGGCGGCGACAATAAAGTTTTGTGGCAGGTTGAGCAAGACGCGCCACTCAGCAAGCGCGACGGTTTCAATCACGAACCGCGCAATATCCGTTGGGAAAATCCAAACCACCAAACGCGCGGCGGCGAAAACTATATCGGAATCGGGCAGTAGTTTCAGGCCGTCTGAAATTCAGACGGCTCATGTTCATATATATATATATATATATATATATTTAAAAATGAAGCACCGTATAGGTCGGATACAAGCATCCGACCTACACAGATTCCGTTACAGTTTTTGGCTGTATCGACCTCAAATATCTCAGGCTGCCTGAAACCTTACAAATCATTTTTTCAGACGGCCTACCGTCTCTCTATATTTAAGAATAAAGGAACACCATGCGAGCCGTGATTCAGAAAGTGACCCATGCCAAAGTCGATGTTTTGGGAGACAGTACGGCCGAAACCTGCGGTGAAATCAGCAGCGGATTCGTGGTTTTTCTGGGTGTCACCCGCGGCGACACGGAAGCCGATGCGCGCTATATTGCGGATAAAACCGCCAATCTGCGCATTTTTGAAGACGGAGCGGGCAAACTCAATTTGTCGCTGAAAGACGTGGGCGGCGCGGTTTTGCTGGTTTCGCAGTTCACGCTTTACGGCGATGCGCGCAACGGGCGGCGGCCGTCGTTTTCCGAAGCAGCGCCTGCGCAAGAGGCTGACGCGCTTTATCAAAAAACCGCCGAATTGCTGCGCGGACACGGCCTGGTGGTGGCGACGGGGCGCTTCCAAACCCATATGCAGGTTTCGCTCTGCAACGACGGGCCGGTAACGCTGCTTTTGGATTCGCAGAAAAATTTCTGACAAAACCGGCCAAATCCCCGAAGGCCGTCTGAAAAGCCCTGTACAGTTTTTCAGACGGCCTTTTCCGTGTCTGCGCGCCTCTGTAAAGAAGCGGGATAATCTGACAAAACCGGTTTATTCCTGTTAAAATCGGCAGGCTTCGTTTCGGCTGCGTACTAAATTTTATTCCAAGCGTTTGAAAACCATGAAGTTTTCCTGAAAAAATTCCCGCCGTTTTGCGGCAGCTTGCGCAAAATTTCCGCCGGAACGCAGGCGCGGCCTGTCCGCCCGCCGTTTACCAGTTTCCAACCTCCTTTAAGAAGTAACGCATCTCTATGATTAAAATCAAAAAAGGCTTAGACCTGCCGATTGCAGGCCGACCGGAACAAGCCGTTTACGACGGCCCGGCCATTACCGAAGTCGCGTTGCTTGGCGAAGATTACGTCGGTATGCGCCCCTCGATGAAAGTCAAGGAAGGCGATGCCGTCAAAAAAGGCCAAGTATTGTTTGAGGACAAGAAAAATCCGGGTGTGGTGTTTACTGCGCCGGCCTCGGGTACTGTCAGCGCGATCAACCGCGGCGAGAAGCGCATGTTGCAGTCTGTCGTGATCAGCGTCGGCGGTGACGAGGAAATTACGTTTGCGCAATACACGCCCGAGGCGTTGGCAAATCTGACCAACGAGCAGGTTCGCGAAAACCTGATTCAGTCGGGCTTGTGGACAGCGCTGCGCACGCGCCCGTTCAGCAAAACGCCGGCAGTCGATGCAAATCCGGCGGCTATTTTCGTCAACGCAATGGACACCAATCCGCTGGCGGCCGACCCTGCCGTAATTATTGCGGAACACACGGCCGATTTCAGCAACGGCCTGCGCGTGTTGAGCCGTCTGACCGACAACAAAATCCATGTCTGCAAAGCGGCCGGCGCGAATGTGCCGTCTGAAAATGCGGGCAATGTCGTTGTACAGGAATTTTCCGGCCCGCACCCTGCGGGTTTGAGCGGTACGCATATCCACTTTATCGAGCCGGTCGGCCTGAATAAAACGGTTTGGACGATCGGTTATCAGGATGTGGTTGCCATCGGCCAACTCTTTACCACAGGCCGTCTGAATACTGAGCGCATCATTGCGCTGGGCGGTTCGCAAGTCAGCAAACCGCGCCTTGTGCGCACGGTTTTGGGCGCGAAGGTTTCGCAAATCTGCGCGGGCGAACTGGTCGAAGCGGACAACCGCGTGATTTCGGGTTCGGTATTAAACGGCAGCATCGCCAAAGATGCCCATGATTATTTGGGCCGTTTCCACAATCAGGTTTCGGTCATCGAAGAAGGCCGTGCGAAAGAATTTTTCGGCTGGGTAACGCCGCAGCCGGGCAAATATTCGATTACCCGCACCACCCTCGGCCACTTTCTGAAAAGCAAACTCTTCAATTTCAACACCGCCACCAACGGCGGCGACCGCGCGATGGTACCCATCGGCACCTACGAGCGCGTGATGCCGCTCGATATTCTGCCGACGCTGCTGCTGCGCGATTTGATTGTCGGCGATTCCGACAGCGCGCAGGCTTTGGGCTGCTTGGAATTGGACGAAGAAGATCTGGCGCTGTGCAGCTTCGTCTGCCCGGGCAAATACGAATACGCCCCGCTGTTGCGCAAGGTCTTGGATACGATTGAGAAGGAGGGCTGATAATGGGCTTGAAACATTTTTTGGAAAAAATCGAACCCCACTTTCTGCCCGGCGGCAAACATGAAAAGTGGTACGCGCTCTATGAAGCGGCGGCAACGATTTTCTACACGCCCGGTACGGTAACGCGCAAAGCGTCGCACGTCCGCGATGCGCTCGATTCCAAGCGCATGATGATTTTGGTTTGGCTGGCGCTGTTTCCCGCGATGTTTTTCGGGATGTACAACGTCGGCGCGCAGGCTTTTGCCGCGCTAACTCCCGACCTGCTCCAGCAGAACATCGCGGGCGACTGGCATTATGCGCTGGCCGACGCGCTGGGCATCAATATGTCGGCCGACGCTGGCTGCATCAGCAAAATGCTGTTCGGCGCAATTTTCTTCCTGCCGATTTACGCGACGGTGTTTGTGGTCGGCGGTTTTTGGGAAGTTTTGTTCGCCACCGTGCGCAAACACGAAATCAACGAGGGTTTCTTCGTTACGTCGATTCTGTTCGCCTTAATCGTGCCCCCCTCCCTGCCGCTGTGGCAGGCTGCACTGGGGATTACTTTCGGCGTGGTCGTAGCGAAAGAAGTGTTCGGCGGCACGGGCAAAAACTTTATGAACCCCGCGCTGGCCGGCCGTGCGTTTCTGTTTTTCGCCTATCCGGCCAACCTGACCGGCGACACTGTTTGGACGGCGGTTGACGGCTTTTCCGGCGCGACAGCGCTGGGTCAGTGGTCTGCCGAAGGTTTGTCGGGCTTGAAAAATGCCGTCACCGGCCAGCCGATTACTTGGATGGATGCGTTTATCGGCAATATTCCGGGCTCTATCGGCGAAGTTTCCACCCTCGCCCTGCTGATCGGCGGCGCAATTATCGTGTTTGCCCGCATCGCGTCTTGGCGCATCATTGCCGGCGTGATGATCGGTATGGTCGCCACTTCGCTGCTGTTTAACAGTATCGGCTCGGAAACCAACCCGATGTTTGCCATGCCGTGGTATTGGCATTTGGTACTCGGCGGCTTCGCCATCGGTATGCTGTTTATGGCGACCGACCCTGTTTCCGCTTCGTTTACCAACACCGGCAAATGGTGGTACGGCGCATTGATCGGCGTGATGTGCGTATTGATCCGCGTCGTCAACCCCGCCTACCCCGAAGGCATGATGTTGGCAATCCTGTTTGCCAACCTGTTTGCACCGATTTTCGACTACTTCGTCGCACAAGCGAACATCAAACGCAGAAAGGCGCGCAGCAATGGCTAAGAAATTCAACAAAGACAACTTCGGCGGCACGCTGGCCGTGGTAACGGCGGTCAGCCTCGTCTGCTCGGTCATCGTCGCAGGCGCCGCCGTCGGCCTCAAATCCACGCAGGACGAGCAGAAACTGCTCGACAAACAGCGCAACATTTTGAGCGTGGCCGGCCTTTTGAAAGAAAACACCGATGTCAAAAAAACCTACGCCGAGCGTATCGAGCCGCGCGTGGTCGATTTAGCAACCGGCAATTATGTGGACGCCCCGGGATTCGACGCGCGCCAAGCGGTTAAAGATCCGGCACAAAGCGTTCAGATCAAACCCGAAGACGACTTCGCCACGCTGAAAGTGCGCGCCAAATATTCCGATGTTTATCTGGTAAAAGACGAAGCGGGTAAAATCGGCCAAGTCATTCTTCCGATGCACGGCACGGGCTTGTGGTCGGTAATTTATGCGTTTGTCGCCATCCGGCCCGACGGCAACACCATCAACGGCCTGACCTACTACCAACAGGGCGAAACCGCAGGTTTGGGCGGCGAAATCGCCAACCCGCTGTGGCAGAAAAAATTCGTCGGCAAAAAGCTGTTTGACGAACAGGGCAAAGTCGCCATCCACGTCGGCAAAGGCGCCGGCGCGGATAAAGAACACGGCGTTGACGGCCTTTCCGGCGCATCGCTCACCACCAAAGGCGTACACGGCTCGTTCCAATACTGGTTCGGCGCAAACGGTTTCGGCCCGTATCTGGCGAAACTCAAAGCAGAAGGAGCAAAATAATGGCTGATACCAAACACTTGAAACATTTAATGCTTTCCCCGTTTATCGAAAATAATCCGATTGCCTTGCAGGTATTGGGCATCTGCTCGGCGCTGGCGGTCACCACCAAGCTGGAAACCGCCGTCGTCATGGGCATCTCGGTCAGTCTGGTAACGGGATTTTCCAGCTTCTTCATCTCGCTGGTGCGCAACTACATTCCCAACAGCATCCGCATTATCGTTCAGATGGCCATCATCGCCTCGCTGGTGACGCTGGTTGACCAAGTGTTGCAGGCTTACGCCTACGAGCTTTCCAAACAGCTCTCCGTATTCGTCGGCCTGATTATTACCAACTGTATCGTGATGGGCCGCGCCGAAGCGTTTGCCATGAAAGAGCCGCCGCTGGAAAGTCTGGTGGACGGCATCGGCAACGGAGCTGGCTACGGCATGATGCTGATTATCGTCGCCACCATCCGCGAGCTGTTGGGCTCGGGCAAACTGTTCGGCCACACCATCCTGCAAACCGTGCAGGACGGCGGCTGGTATCAGGCCAACGGCCTCTTCCTGCTCGCCCCCAGCGCATTCTTCATCATCGGCTTTTTAGTGTGGGCGCTGCGCACCTGGAAACCTGAGCAAGCGGAGAAATAAAAAATGGAACACTACTTAAGCCTGTTTGTAAAATCCGTTTTCATCGAAAACATGGCACTCTCCTTTTTCCTGGGGATGTGTACCTTTTTGGCTGTCTCCAAAAAAGTCTCCACAGCCATGGGCTTGGGCATTGCCGTGACCTTCGTATTGGGTCTGTCCGTCCCCGCCAACCAGCTCGTTTACTCGCTGCTCAAAGACAGCGCATTGGTTGAAGGCGTCGATTTGACCTTTCTGAAATTCATCGTCTTCATCGGCGTGATTGCCGCGCTGGTACAGATTTTGGAAATGTTTCTCGACAAATTCTTCCCCGCCCTCTACAACGCGCTGGGCATCTTCCTGCCGCTGATTACCGTAAACTGCGCGATTTTCGGCGCCGTCTCCTTTATGGCGCAGCGCGAATACAACTTCGGCGAATCCGTCGTTTACGGTTTCGGCGCAGGCTTGGGCTGGATGCTGGCAATCGTCGCGCTGGCAGGCATCACCGAAAAAATGAAATATTCCGACGCCCCCAAAGGCCTCAAAGGCTTGGGCATTACCTTTATTTCAGGCGGCCTGATGGCGCTGGCGTTCATGTCGTTCTCCGGCATCCAGTTATAAGGAACACACAATGGAAATTATCTTAGGTATTGTGATGTTTACCGTTATCGTCTTGGTTTTGGCGCTCATGATCCTGTTTGCCAAATCCAAGCTCGTCAACGAAGGCGACATCACCATTAAAATCAACGACGATCCCAACAAAGCCATCACCATGCCCGCAGGCGGCAAACTCCTCGGTGCATTGGCTTCGCAAGGCATCTTCGTCTCCTCCGCCTGCGGCGGCGGCGGCTCCTGCGGACAATGCCGCGTCGTTGTCAAAAGCGGCGGCGGCGACATCCTGCCCACCGAGCTTTCCCACATCAGCAAACGCGAAGCCAAAGAAGGCTGCCGCCTCTCCTGCCAGGTCAACGTCAAAACCGACATGGACATCGAGCTGCCCGAAGAAGTCTTCGGCGTCAAAAAATGGGAATGCACCGTCATTTCCAACGACAACAAAGCCACATTTATTAAAGAGCTCAAGCTCGCCATTCCCGAAGGCGAAGAAGTCCCCTTCCGCGCCGGCGGCTACATCCAAATCGAAGCCAAACCCCACACCGTCGCCTACAAAGACTTCGACATCCCCAAGGAATATCACGAAGACTGGGACAAACACAACCTTTGGCGCTACGTCTCCAAAGTTGACGAACCCATCGTCCGCGCCTACTCCATGGCCTCCTATCCCGAAGAAAAAGGCATCATCATGCTCAACGTGCGCATCGCCACCCCGCCGCCGCGCGAGCCCGATGCCCCGCCGGGACAAATGTCGTCCTACATCTGGTCGCTCAAACCCGGCGACAAAGTCACCATCTCCGGTCCCTTCGGCGAATTCTTCGCCAAAGACACCGACGCCGAAATGGTCTTTATCGGCGGCGGCGCCGGCATGGCGCCGATGCGCTCCCACATTTTCGACCAGCTCAAGCGTTTGAAATCCAAACGTAAAATCTCCTTCTGGTACGGTGCACGTTCCAAACGCGAAATGTTCTACGTCGAAGATTTCGACGGCCTCGCCGCCGAAAACGACAACTTCGAATGGCACGTCGCCCTCTCCGACCCGCTGCCCGAAGACAACTGGGACGGCTACACCGGCTTCATTCACAATGTTTTATACGAAAACTACCTGAAAAACCACGAAGCCCCCGAAGACTGCGAGTTTTACATGTGCGGCCCGCCGGTCATGAACCAAGCCGTCATCAAAATGCTCAAAGACTTGGGCGTCGAAGACGAAAACATCCTGCTCGACGACTTCGGCGGATAAGCCTCCAACAAAAAGGAAGAAACAGAAGTTTCTTCCTTTTTTATTTTTCAGACGGCCTGAAACTTTTGTAAAAATAATAAACATCCGCTTGAATGCCGTCTGAAAACCCCAAATCCTCAAAAAACGCAAAGCCCGCCACCCCAGCCCCGCTTTTCCGCTACAATAAAGGCCGTCTGAAAAACCGCCCCTGTTCCGCCATGCGCATTCCGTTTCCGTTGTCCGCCGTCCTCCTGTTTGCCGCCGCATTGTTTCTCGCCGCCTGCGGCAAGCCCGCGCCCGAAACCGTGACCCTGCAAGGCGAAACGATGGGGACGACCTATACCGTCAAATACCTTTCAGACGGCCAAAGCAAGCTGCCCGCGCCCGCCGACATGAAGTCCCAACTCGACGGTCTGCTCCAAGAAGTCAACCGCCAGATGTCCACCTACGCTCCCGCATCCGAAATCAGCCGCTTCAACAAAATGCGCGATACCAAACGCGCGCTGCCCGTTTCCGCCGATTTCGCGTTCGTTACCGCCGAAGCGCTGCGCCTGAACAAACTCACCGGCGGCGCGCTTGATGTTACCGTCGGCCCGCTGGTTAATTTGTGGGGCTTCGGGCCGAACAAAGAAGTGACCCGCGAACCGACCGCCGAACAGATCCAAGCCGCCGCTCAAGCCGTTGGTACGGATAAAATCATTTTAAAACAATCGGGTAACAAAGCCACCCTCGCCAAAACCCACTCCGAAACCTACCTTGATCTTTCCTCCATCGCCAAAGGCTTCGGCGTGGACAAACTCGCGCAACACCTCGAGCAGGCAGGCGTTCGGAATTATTTGGTCGAAATCGGCGGCGAACTGCGCGGCAAAGGCCGCAACGCCGCCGGTCAGGCGTGGCGCATCGGCATCGAGCAGCCCAACCTCGTGCAGGGCAGCGGCACGCAGATTATCGTTCCCCTCGACGGCAAGGCGCTGGCGACCTCGGGCGACTACCGCAACTTCCACACCGATAAAAACGGCAACCGCCTCTCCCACATCATCGACCCCGCAACGCGCCGTCCCATCGGCCACAAACTCGCCTCCATCAGCGTCATCGCCGACACCGCCGCTACCGCAGACGGCCTCTCCACCGCCCTTTTCGTCTTAGGCGAAGACAAAGCCCTGCAACTTGCCGAACGCCAAAACCTCGCCGTTTTCCTGATTATCCGCGACGGCGACGGCTACCGCACCGCCCAATCGGCCGCATTCAAAAAACTGACCCATTAGGAACACACACCATGAAAACCATCCTCCTGACCTTTTCCGTCTTCCTCCTCGTCATCCTCGGCATGGCCGTCGGCTACATCTTCAAAAAACGCGCCATCAAAGGAAGCTGCGGCGGCATCTCCGCGCTGGGCATGAAAAAAGTCTGCGACTGCGACAAACCCTGCGACACCTTGCAGAAAAAACTCGACGAAGAGAAAAAAAGCAAAGGCATCGTGGTCGACCACTAAACCCAAAGGCCGTCTGAAAAATCTTCCCTCCCAAAAAGAGCCAACCCATGAAAAACCCCAAAATCGTATTTTTCGACATCGACGACACCCTTTACCGCAAATATACCGACACCCTGCGCCCCAGTGTCGCCCAAGCCGTGCGCGCCCTCAAAGCGCGCGGCATCCTTACTGCCATCGCCACCGGCCGGCCTCCCGCCGGCATCCCGAAAAAAGTGCGCGAAATGGCTGCCGAAGAAGGCATAGACCTGCTTGTGACCATCAACGGCCAATACATCGAATACCACGGCAAACCGCTGCAAACCTACCCGATGGACACCGCAAAAGTCGAAACCATGTGCGCCTATTTCGACAGCAAAAATATCGCCTACGCCTTTGTCGGCAGCGAAACCATCGCTGTCTCCGCGCGCACCGAATGGGCGGAGGAATCCATGCGCAACATCCTGCCCGAACACCCCGAAGACAAACACTACTACAAAAACCGCCCCGTTTACCAAATGCTGGTTTTCTACCCTGACGCACGCGAAGCCGAACTCGCCGGCAAAATCGCCGAAGCCGGACTGAAAACCGTGCGCTGGCATGAAATTGCCGTCGATATGCTCAATCAGGAAGGCTCGAAAGCACGCGGCATCGCCGATGCCGTGGCCAAACTCGACATAGCCATGAAAGACGTCATGGCCTTCGGCGACGGCCTCAACGATCTCGAAATGCTCCAAGCCGTCGGCTTCGGGGTGGCCATGGGCAACGGAGCAGACGCCGCCAAAGCCGTTGCCAAACACATCTGCCCCAGCGTCGATGAAGACGGCGTGTACCGCGGCTTGATTGAATTGGGCGTGATTGAGGCCGTCTGAAAAAGCAAAACTTTTACGCAAACAAAAATGCCGTCTGAAACCGGTTGCTGAGCGTAGCCGAAGCATCAGACGGCATTTCCTATCCCCCCACACGCTCCAACCCCGATACACCCAATGGTTCGCCGACCTGTCCTGCGCCGATTTTCAGCCGTAGGGCGGATGTAAACCCACCGCTTGTCTGACAGACAAGAAAAACCTTTTACAGCACTTCGCCCATTTGGATTTTGACCTGCGGCCAAACGGTAGGCTGGCAAGCCCACCCTACGGCGCTGAATGTTCAGACGGCCTTACCCTTTAAATGCCGTCTGAAAAACCCGCCCTTCAAAAACATTACCTACCGAATGCGGCATCCGGATCCGATGCCGTCCACCACGCCGATACCTACTAAAGTAGGTATCCAATCCTACCCGGCTTTACCCGACTACACAGGCCGTCTGAAAAGTTTTCAGACGGCCTGTATTGCTGATTTGGCAAGGCTTTCGGGAGAAACTTCATTTGCGTTCTGCATTTTCTGAAAAACGCCCGAATCATGCGGCATTTTCTGTCTGTCTGCAAAACCGCCGCGGGTACCGCCGAAAGTATGCCGCCGATACCGCCGCACTACGCCCCGCTACAAATGCTTTAAGCGCGTGTTTTCTTCGCAAACAAAGAGTTATATTTCAAAGCGTATAAAAACCATCAGGCAGCCGATGCCAAAGTGAGGAACACCATGAGCCATTTTTTAGACCGCTTGAAATTTTTCAAACAGCAACATGAACCGTTTGCCAACGGGCACGGGGTTGTGACCGAGGAAGACCGCAAATGGGAACAGGCCTACCGCGGGCGCTGGCAACATGACCGTGTGGCGCGTTCGACCCACGGAGTGAACTGTACGGGTTCGTGTTCGTGGAAGATTTATGTGAAAAACGGTTTGATTACTTGGGAAACCCAGCAGACCGACTATCCGCGTACGCGCCCCGACCTGCCGAACCACGAGCCGCGGGGTTGTCCGCGAGGCGCGTCGTATAGCTGGTATGTTTATTCGGCACAGCGTGTGAAATATCCGATGATGCGCGGCGTGTTGGCGGAAATGTGGCGCGAGGCACGTCAGAAAATGTCGCCGATTGAAGCATGGGCATCGATTGTGGAAAACCCCGACCGTGCCAAAGCGTATAAAACGCAGCGCGGTTTGGGCGGTTTTGTGCGTTCGAATTGGAACGAAGCCTATGAAATGGTGGCGGCGGCCAATGCTTACACGATTAAAAACTACGGCCCCGACCGCGTGATCGGTTTCTCGCCGATTCCGGCGATGTCGATGGTCAGCTATGCCGCCGGCGCGCGCTATTTGGGCTTGATCGGCGGCGTGCCGCTTTCGTTCTACGACTGGTATTGCGACCTGCCGCCTGCCAGCCCTCAGGTATGGGGGGAACAGACCGACGTGGCCGAGTCTGCCGACTGGTACAACTCGAATTACCTGATGGTATGGGGTTCCAACGTGCCGATGACGCGCACGCCCGATGCCCACTTCTACACCGAAGTCCGCTACAAAGGCACGAAAACCGTGGCCGTATCTTCCGACTTCGGCGAAATGGCGAAATTCGGCGACATCTGGCTTGCGCCGAAACAAGGCACTGACGCGGCCTTGGCGATGGCGATGGGTCATGTGATTTTGAAAGAATTCCATCTCGACAAGCCGTCTGAATATTTCCAAGACTATGTCCGCCGCCTGACCGACATGCCGATGCTGGTGCGCCTGAAAGAAGACGGCCAAGGCTTCCAGCCGGAATATTTCCTGCGTGCGTCTGCTCTCGACGGCAATTTCGGCGAAGAACAAAACCCCGATTGGAAAGTATTGGCCTGGGACGAAATTTCAGACGGCCTCATGGTACCGAACGGCTCCGTCGGCTTCCGCTGGGACGGCAGCCAGAAATGGAATCTGGAAACCCGTGCGCAAGGCCAAGACGTGAAAGCGGCTCTGAGCCTGAAAGAACGTGCCGATGAGGTAGTGAATGTCGGTTTCACTTATTTCGGCAGCGACAACGATGAGCTGATTTACCGCAAAGTGCCGGCCAAACGCGTCCAGCTGGCCGACGGCAGCACCGCGTTGGTGGCGACCGTGTTCGACCTGATGATTGCCAACTACGGCGTCGATCACGGCTTGGACGACCCGAATGCCGCCAAAGATTATTCCGAAGACAAACCCTACACCCCTGCCTGGCAGCAGAAACATACCGGCGTCGATCCGAAGCTGGTGATTCAGGTGGCGCGCGAGTTCGCGCAAAATGCCCACGACACCGAAGGCCGCTCGATGGTGATTCTCGGCGCGGGTCTGAACCACTGGTACCACATGGACATGGCCTACCGCGGCATCATCAACATGCTGATGATGTGCGGCTCCATCGGCAAATCCGGCGGCGGCTGGTGCCACTATGTCGGTCAGGAAAAACTGCGTCCGCAATCGGGCTGGACACCTTTGACTTTCGCGCTCGACTGGCACCGCCCTGCCCGCCAGATGAACGGTACTTCATTCTTCTATGCCCACACCAGCCAATGGCGGCACGAAAAACTGGGCGTGGACGAAATCCTTGCCCCGGGCTTCGGCGACACCATGCCGAACATGTCGATGATCGACTACAACGCCAAAGCCGAACGCATGGGCTGGCTGCCTTCCGCGCCGCAACTGACGCAAAACCCGCTGGATGTAGCGGATGCGGCCGAAGCCGCAGGCATGAATCCGGCCGATTTCGTGGTCAACGGCCTGAAAGACGGCTCGCTCGACATGGCGTGCAACGACCCCGACAACCCGAAGAACTTCCCGCGCAACCTGTTCGTATGGCGTTCCAACATTCTCGGTTCGTCCGGCAAAGGCCACGAATATTTCCTGAAATACCTGCTCGGTACGCAAAACGCGGTGTTGAGCGAGGAAGAAGACTGCATCACGCCGTCTGAAATCACCGTGCGCCCGGCGGCGGAAGGCAAACTCGACCTGCTGACCCTGCTCGACTTCCGCATGAACACGACCTGCCTCTACGCCGACGTGATTTTCCCGACCGCGACCTGGTACGAAAAAGACGACTTGAACACGTCCGACATGCACCCGTTCATCCACCCGCTGACCGAAGCGGTGCAACCCTTGTGGCAAAGCAAATCCGACTGGGAAATCTACAAAGGCCTGGCGAAAAAATTCAGCGAAATCGCCAAAGATTATCTGGGCATGCGCAAAGACATCGTGCTGACCCCGCTCATGCACGACAGCCCGCAGGAAATGGGGCAGCCGTTTGATCCGAAAGACTGGAAACACGGCGAATGCGATCCGGTTCCGGGCAAAACCATGCCGAACATGACTGTGGTCGAACGCGATTACGGCGCGATTTACGAAAAATTCACTTCCATCGGCCCTCTGCTGGAAAAAGTCAACAACAACGGCAAAGGTTTGGCATGGCAGACCGGCCACGAAGTCGAATTCCTGCGCAAACTCAACGGCGTGCGTAACGAAGGCGCGGGCAAAGGCCAGCCGAAACTGGAAACCGCCATCGATGCGGCCGAGATGATTCTGACGCTTGCGCCGGAAACCAACGGCCACGTGGCGATGAAGGCATGGCAGGCCTTGGGCAAAGCCACCGGCCGCGACCACACGCATCTGATCGCCGCCAGCGAACACACGCAAATCCGCTTCCGCGACATCGTGGCGCAACCGCGCAAGATTGTGTCTTCGCCGATTTGGTCGGGCGTGGAAAGCGAAGAAGTCTGCTACAACGCCGGCTACACCAACGTGCACGAACTGATTCCGTGGCGCACGATTACCGGCCGCCAGCAGTTTTACCAAGACCACCATTGGATGCGTGCGTTCGGCGAACATTTGTGCGTGTACAAACCGCCGGTCGATTTCAAAACCACGCAGAAACTCTTGGGCAAATATCCGAACGGCAATCCGGAAATCACGCTCAATTTCCTCACGCCGCACCAAAAATGGGGCATCCACTCCACCTATTCAGAAAACATCCGCATGCTCACGCTTTCGCGCGGCGGCCCGCACGTTTGGGTATCCGAGATTGATGCGAAAAAAGCCGACTTGGTCGATAACGACTGGGTGGAAGTGTTCAACGCCAACGGCACCATCGCCTGCCGCGTCGTTGTGAGCCAGCGCATTCCTGAGACCATGATTCTGATGTACCACGCGCAGGAAAAAATCGTGCACACGCCTGCCGGTGAAGTGTCGAAAAAACGCGGCGGCATCCACAACTCGGTTACGCGCACGGTATTGAAGCCGACCCACATGATCGGCGGCTACGCGCAACAGGCCTACGGTTTCAACTACTACGGCACCGTCGGCTCCAACCGTGACGAATGGGTGATTGTCCGCAAAATGAACAAAGTGGATTGGATGGACGATCCGGCCTGAAACTTTTCAGACGGCCTGCTGCCTTAAAAAAGGCCGTCTGAAAACCAATTGATGAAATGCTGCACAAAACCGATAAAAATCTTTCAGACGGCCTGATGCCTACAAAGGCCGTCTGAAAAAAAGACACAAGGAACACCACTATGAAAATCCGAGCACAAATCGGCATGGTTTTGAATTTGGACAAATGCATCGGCTGCCACACCTGCTCCGTGACCTGCAAAAACGTCTGGACTTCGCGCGACGGCGTGGAATACGCATGGTTCAACAACGTGGAAACCAAGCCCGGTATAGGCTTTCCGAAAAACTGGGAAGACCAGGAAAAATGGAACGGCGGCTGGGTGCGCAAACCCGACGGCAAGCTGGTACCGAAACAGGGCGGCAAGCTGAAAATCCTCGCCAATATTTTCGCCAACCCGAACATGCCGCAAATCGACGACTACTACGAGCCGTTTACCTACGACTACGAGCATCTGCAAAACGCGCCGAAAATGAAAACGCCGCCGACCGCGCGTCCGGTTTCCGTTTTGACCGGCAAAAAAATGGACAAAGTCGAATGGGGGCCGAACTGGGAAGACGACTTGGGCGGCGAATTTGAAAAACGCGCCAAAGACGTTTTGTTTGAAGGCATTCAGAAAGACATGCACGCCGCATTCGAGCAGACTTTCATGATGTATCTGCCGCGCCTGTGCGAACACTGCCTGAATCCGACCTGTGTGGCGTCCTGCCCGTCAGGCAGCATCTACAAACGCGAAGACGACGGCATCGTGTTAATCGACCAAGACAAATGCCGCGGCTGGCGCATGTGCGTTTCCGGCTGCCCTTACAAAAAAATCTACTACAACTGGACCAGCGGCAAAGCGGAAAAATGCACCTTCTGCTACCCGCGTATCGAAAGCGGCCAGCCGACCGTTTGCTCCGAAACCTGCGTCGGCCGTATCCGCTACTTGGGCGTTCTGCTTTACGACGCCGACAAAATCGAACAGGCCGCTTCGGTGGAAAATCCGCAGGATCTGTACGAATCGCAACTGGGGCTGTTTTTAAATCCGAACGACCCCGAAATCGAGCGCAAAACCTTGGAACAGGGCATCAGCCAAAGCTGGCTCGATGCGGCGAAAAAATCGCCCGTTTACAAAATGGCGATGGAATGGAAAGTCGCGTTCCCGCTGCACCCCGAATACCGCACGCTGCCGATGGTTTGGTACATTCCGCCGCTCTCGCCGATTCAATCCGCCATTGAAAACGGCTTGGTCGGCGAAAACGGCATTATTCCGAGCGTGGACGAAATGCGCATTCCGCTGCGTTATCTGGCCAACTTACTGACCGCCGGCAAAATCAAGCCGATTAAAGACGCGCTCGAGCGCATGATTGCCATGCGCCGCTTCAAACGCGGTCAAACCGTACACGGCGAAACGCTGGAACAAACCCTCGAAGGTACCGGCCTCACGCCCGAAATGGTCGAAGACATGTATCAAATCATGGCGATTGCCAACTACGAAGACCGCTTCGTGATTCCGAACAGCCACAAAGAAATGGTCGAAGAAACCTTCAACGAAAAAGGCTCTTGCGGCTTTACCTTCGGCAACGGCTGCTCGGGCGGCGACAGCAGCGAAAACCTCTTCGGCAAACGCAAAGCCGCACCGATTGTGTTCCACGGTCTGAGAAAAGACGCAGAAAACAACCGCGAAAAAGGAGTGCGCTGATGAACCCGCTGGTTTACAAGTGGCTCTCCGCCCTGCTCTGCTATCCCGAGCAGGAACTTCTGGACGCGCTGCCCGAATTTCAGACGGCATTAAACGAATGGCCGGAACTTCAGGGAAAACGCGCTGGGCTGCAAGCCTTCCTCGATTATCTCGGCAGCAAAAGCCTGCGCGAACTGCAGGAATATTATGTGTTGAACTTCGACCGCAACCGCCATCAGGCTCTGTATCTGTTTGAACACGTTTACGGCGAAGAGCGCGACCGCGGCAGCGCAATGGTCGATCTGCTCGAAGAATACCGCCGCCACGGCTACGAATTGGGCAATGAAGAGCTGCCGGACTACCTGCCTGCAGTGTTGGAGTTTCTGTCGTTTATCCCCGAAGAAGACGCGCAGAAACTTCTGGCCGATGCCGTCCACGTCATCGCGCACATCGCCCGCAAGCTGGATGCCGCGCAATCGCCTTACGCCGCGCTGCTGCACGCCGCCGTTTCGCTCACGCCCGTCGAGCCCAAACCGCTGGTCGAACCGCCCGTACGCGATATGGACGAAGCGATGGAAGTGTTCGGCCCCGACATTTCGGGCGTCGAACCGCTGTTGAAACCGAGTACCGAAACCGTACAGTTTTACCCTAAAGCCGCTTTTCAGACGGCCTCAAAAGGAGTATGAACATGAACACCTTCAACCAATTCTTCTTCGGCATTTACCCCTACATCTGCCTCGCCGTCTTCTTCCTCGGCAGCCTCGTGCGCTTCGAGCGCGAACAGTATTCGTGGAAAAGCGATTCGAGCCAACTGCTTTTCCACGGCCAATTGCGTTTGGGCAGCATTCTGATGCACGTCGGCATTTTGGCGGTATTTTTCGGCCACCTGTTCGGCCTGCTGACGCCGCTGTGGTTTTGGGACTTTATCGGCGTGAGCCACGGTACGAAACAGGTGTTTGCGATGGTGATGGGCGGCATCTTCGGCAGCGCCGCCCTCGTCGGCCTGATTCTGCTGATCCAGCGCCGTTTCAAAATCGACCGCATCAACGCCAACAGCTCTTGGCAGGACAAACTGGTATTAATCTGGCTCACCGCCACCCTGTGCTTGGGCTTGTGCACCATCTTCGTCAGCATGGGACACCTCGACGGCGAAGAGATGGTCAAACTGATGCAGTGGGCGCAACACATCGTGACCTTCCGCGGCGGCGCGGCCTCTTACCTCGAAGACGTGAATTTTCTGTTCAAACTGCACATCTTCATGGGCATGACCTTCTTCTTCATCTTCCCGTTTACCCGTATGGTGCACGTCTGGAGCGGCTTTGCCAGCGTCTCCTACGTTACCCGCGCGTGGCAGTTGGTAAGAAGACGTTGAGGATTGAGGCCGTCTGAAATTCAGACGGCACTCAGCAACCGAAACCGCCGTAGGGTGGGTGTCAACCCACCATGTTCGAAACATTCTTAAAACGATGGGTTGACACCCACCCTGCGGCAAAACGCCTGAAGTTTGACCCAAGCATTTTCAGACGGCGTCAAAAATCATCGACAACAAACAATCTGCAACAAAAAACATTTTCAGACGGCCTCCCGTCCGCAGGCCGTCTGAAACCCGATTCCCAAAACCAACAAGAAAGACAGGACATCATGGCTTCCGAAGTCTATAAACGCTACTCCGTACTAACCTCCAGCACCCTCGCTTTTACCGTCTGTTTCATGGTTTGGATGATGCTGGCCGTGGTCGGCATCCCCGTTAAAAAAGAGCTGGGGCTGAACGAAACCGAGTTCAGCATCCTCACCGCCCTGCCTGTATTGTCCGGCTCGCTGATCCGCATTCCGCTGGGCATCTGGACCGACAAATTCGGCGGACGCATCGTATTGTTCAGCCTTATGCTGCTGAGCGTACCCGCCATTTTCCTGATGGGCTACTCTACCCAATACTGGCACTTCCTTGCCATCGGCCTGATGATGGGCCTGGCCGGCGGTTCGTTTTCCGTCGGCACGCCCTACGTCGCCCGCTGGTTTCCGAAAGAACAGCAGGGTATGGCGATGGGTGTATTCGGCGCAGGTAACGCCGGTTCGGCCGTCAATAAATTCCTTGCGCCGCCGCTGATCGCCTACGGCACATGGCACCTCGTTCCGACCGTTTACGCCGCAATCATGCTCGGTACCGCATTGCTTTTCTGGTTTACCAGCTATCATGATCCCAAACACCTCGTTTCCTCCAAAGTCAGCCTCGGCGAACAGCTCCGCCTGCTGAAAGATCCGGGCGTACTGCGTTACAGCCAGTATTACTCCGTCGTCTTCGGCGGCTACGTCGCGCTTGCCTTGTGGATGACCAATTACTACGTCGGCGAATACGACCTTTCTCTGCAAACCGCCGCCCTGCTGGCCGCGTGTTTCTCCCTGCCCGGCGGCGTTTTGCGCGCATTCGGCGGCTATCTTTCCGACAAATTCGGCGCCTATAAAGTCACTTGGGGCGTGATGTGGATTTTGTGGGTATGTTTCTTCATCCTCTCCTACCCGCAGACCGAAATGGTCATCCACACCGGCAAAGGCCCGATAAGCCTGCATATCGGCCTGAACGTCGTCGTCTTCACCATCCTGATGTTTACCGCCGGCATCGCTATGGCCGTGGGCAAAGCCTCCGTGTTTAAATTCGTCGCCAACGACTACCCCGACAACATCGGCGCCGTCTCCGGCGCGGTCGGCCTCGCCGGCGGCATGGGCGGCTTTTTGCTGCCGATCATGTTCGGCGCCCTGCTCGACTTCACCGGCGTACGTTCCACCGCGTTTATGCTGCTCTATGGAACCGTCTGCATCTCGCTGATTTGGATGCACTTTTCGATGAAAGACAGGAAACACGAATAGGCCGTCTGAAAACGGCAGACCATCGTAGGGTGGGTGTAAACCCACCATGTTCGGGGCATTCTGGAATGGTGGGTTTACACCCGTCCTACGACTCTGAAAAAACGGTTCGGCTGGCAAACAGAAACATTTGAAGTTCCGCAAACCTGTCCCCTCCCCCGTGGGAGGGGGGCAGATTGCGGAAGGCAGGCCGTCTGCAGTAAACAACCGGCAGGCCGTCTGAAAATCCGTCCGGTAACCGACAAACATCCGAAGTTCCAAAACCACTTTTTCAGACGGCCTCACCCAAAACCCAAAGGAGTTCCCATGTCCCGACTCATCCAACACTGGCAGCCGGAAGACAAAACCTTCTGGCAAAACGGCGGCAAGAAAACCGCCAACCGCAACCTGTGGATTTCCATTCCCGCGCTGATGCTCGCCTTTGCCATCTGGCAGGTGTGGAGCGTGGCAGTGATCAACCTGCCCGCCATCGGTTTCAAATTCGACGAAAACCAACTCTTCTGGCTCGCCGCCGTGCCCGCCTTATCCGGCGCGACACTGCGCGTGTTTTACTCGTTCATGGTGCCCGTGTTCGGCGGACGCCGCTGGACGGTTATTTCCACCGCCAGTCTGCTGATGCCCGCCGTCGGCTTGGGTTTGGCCGTACAAAACCCCGACACAAGTTACGGCACCATGCTGCTGCTCGCCCTGCTCTGCGGCTTCGGCGGCGGCAACTTCTCCTCCAGCATGGCCAACATCAGCTTCTTCTTCCCCAAAGCCGAAAAAGGCACGGCGATGGGCTTGAACGCCGGTTTGGGTAATTTGGGCGTCTCGCTGGCGCAGTTTCTCGTACCGCTCGTGATTACCTCCGCCCTCTTCGGCGCGCTCGGCGGCGACGCGCAAACATGGACGAAAGGCGACGTGACCAAACAAATCTGGCTGCAAAACGCCGGTTTCGTCTGGGTACCCTTCATCATCGTTTCCACCCTCGCCGCCTGGTTCGGCATGAACGACCTGGCCGGCGCAAAAGCCAGCTTCAAAGAGCAGGCCGTGATTTTCAAGCGCAAACACAACTGGATTATGTGCATCATCTATTTGGGCACATTCGGCTCTTTTCTTGGTTTTGCCGCCGGTTTCCCGCTCTTGATTAAAAACCAGTTTCCCGGTATCGACCCCGTTAAATACGCATTCTTAGGCCCCTTCGTCGGCGCCATTGCCCGCCCGTTCGGCGGTTGGCTGGCGGATAAAATCCACAGCGGCGCGAAAATCACCACATGGGTATTCGTCGGCATGATTGCCGGCGTATTCGGCGTATTGGCCTTTCTGCCCTATGGCGGACAAGGCGGCAGTTTTTGGGGCTTTTTTACCTGCTTCATCGCCCTTTTCGCGCTGACCGGCATCGGCAACGGCTCGACCTTTATGCAGATTCCCATCATCTTCCTCAACTACCACCAACACCTTGCCGAACAGGGCAAAAAAAGCCGTGAACAGGCGCTCGCCGAAGCCGGCAAAGAAGGCGCGGCCGTGGCCGGCTTTACCGGCGCATTCGCAGCCTACGGCGGCTTTTTCATTCCCAAAAGCTACGGCACATCCATCGCCCTGACCGGCAGCGTCAACGCGGCTTTATACGGCTTCATCGCGTTCTACGTCATCTGCCTGCTGCTCAACTGGTGGTATTACGACCGCAAAGGCGCGGAAGCGAAATGCTGATGCGGCCATGTTTTCAGACGGTCTTTCCCGCCGCCGGGGCCGTCTGAAAACAGCTTTTCCCGCAATGACTTTTACCCGCTCGGATTGAGCGGGTAAAATGTTTGAAGGGCCGTCTGAAAAAACAGCCGGATAACAGACAGAAATATTTGAAGTTCCGCAAACCCGTCCCCCTCCCTATGGGAGAGGGAGCAGGTGGCAGCAGCCGTAGGTACCACCTAAAGCGGCGTAACCGTACGCCACGTCGTTCGGAATGTCTGCTGATGCCGTTTGAAAAATAAAACGATAAATTTGCGTGATTCACACGGTACGGCGTACAGGTTTGTACGGTTACGCCGCTTTAGGCGGCTAACCGTACCTACTACCTGCTAGAGAAAGCAAAACGCCCGAAGTTTTACCCAATCATTTTCAGACGGCCGTCTGAAAACCCCATCCAGCCCGACCCCGCAAAACCCTACCATGCTCCCGAAACGCCTCTCCGCCCGTCTGAAACTCCTCACCCTGCTCTGGCTGCTGGTCGCCGTCGCTTCCATCGTTTTGACGCTGGTTTTGTCGTGGCGGCTGGAAGGCGGGGCGGCGGCGATTAACGATACGGGCAGCCTGCGGATGCAGACCTACCGTTTGGGGCTGCTGCTGGAAAGCCGCGCGCCCGAGGCGGAAGTGGCGGGGTTTGTCGGCGATTTCGACCATACCATCGGCAACTTGGTCAAAGGCGTGCCCGAGCGGCCGCTGTTTCTGCCCGACGACGAGGCGGTTCAACAAAACATGGCACTGCTGCGTGCGTCTTGGCAAAACGAGGTCAAGCCGTGGTTTCTGGCGGTTTCGGCGGGCAAGGCGGCGTTTGACCGCGCCCGCATTCCGCCGTTTATCCAAACCATCGACACGCTGACGAAGTCTATCGAGGCGGTCAACAACCGCTACATCAACCGCCTGCGCCTGTTCCAACTGGTTTTGCTGGCGCTGGTAACGGTCAGCTCGCTGGTGATGGTGGTGTTGCTGTATGCGTGGATTATCCTGCCGCTGGGGCGGCTGCAAAACGGGGTGAACGCGATTCACGAAGGAGATTTCGGCGTACAGGTGCCGACCGACCATCTGACCGAGTTTGCCGAGGTAGATAAGGGTTTCAACCAGATGAGCACGCGCCTGCGCGACCTTTACCAAAACCTCGAACAGGAAGTGGCGGACAAAACCCGCGATTTGGCGGAGAAAAACCGCTCGCTGGAAACGCTTTATTTCTTCAGCCATTTATTGAGCCAAACGCTGACCGTTTCCGAAGCGGCGGAAGGCTTTCTTGCCAAAATCATGGAAATGGTGCCGCAGGCAAAAGCGGGCAGCATCCGCCTGATTGATTTCCAGCGCAAACGCATGGATTTGATTGCCCACGCCGGTCTGCCCGAAAACCTTCAGACGGCCGAAGCCTGCCGCCGTTTGGAAGAATGCAGCTGCGGCACGGCAGCGGGGCTTCAAGGCCCTCAGACGGTCGATTTCTATAAAACCCGACCGACCGATTTGGCGGTAAACGAGCCTTTGTGCAGCCGTTCGGGCTTCCATTTTTTGCGCGTATTCAAAATCAGCAGCAGCGGCCATGATTTGGGTATGATGACGCTTTACTTTACCGAAGCCGTCCGCACCGATAGCGATACCGCGCTGATTGAAGCATTGTGTCGCCAGCTCGGCGTGGCCGTCAGCAACCTGCGCTTAGGCATCGAAAACCGCCAGCTCGCCGTTTTGCAGGAACGCAACCTGATTGCGCAGGGCTTGCACGACAGCATCGCCCAAACCTTAACCTTCCTCAACCTGCAAATCCAAATGCTCGACAAGGCGCTGGACAAATCAGACGGCAAACGCGACCGCAAAGTCGATGAAAAACTCCAGTTCATCAAAGAAGGCGTACAGGAATGTTATGAAGACGTGCGCGAGCTTCTGCTCAACTTCCGCACAAAAATCACCCGCAACGAATTCAACGAAGCGGTCGAACAGCTGGTCAGCCGTTTCCGCCAGCAGACGGGCACGCACATCGAAGCCGAGTGGCACGACGACGGCCCGCAGCTTACCGCCGAACAGCAGCTTCAGTTTATTTTCATTTTGCAGGAAAGTTTGTCCAACATCCGCAAACACGCCCGCGCCCAAAATGTGTGCCTGACGTTCCGCAACCAAGACGATTTTGAAATGACCATCGAAGACGACGGCTGCGGTTTCGATACCGCCCATCTCAACGACTTTGCAGAAAACGGCCATGTCGGGTTAAATATTATGTTTGAGCGCGCCAAACGCATCCGTGCCCGACTCGACATCACATCAGAAAAAGGCAGCCGCACCGCCGTTACCCTGCGC
This sequence comes from Neisseria chenwenguii, assembly GCF_002216145.1. NCBI lineage: Bacteria > Pseudomonadati > Pseudomonadota > Betaproteobacteria > Neisseriales > Neisseriaceae > Neisseria > Neisseria chenwenguii. The sequence continues at coordinate 1,740,105 of NZ_CP022278.1, read as the reverse complement.
CTGCCGCAACAGGAGAGAACACCGGAATGAACCCCACCATCGTACTCATCGACGACCACACCCTGTTCCGCCGCGGCATCCGTTCCGTATTGGAAGAAGCCGATTTTGAAGTCATCGGCGAAGCCGCAGACGGCCTTTCGGGCGTCAAACTGGTCGAACAGCTCCAACCCGACCTCGTTTTGCTCGACCTCGATATGCCCGTGATGAACGGCCGCGAAGCGCTCGGGCAAATCCTCAGCAGCCACCCGCAGCAGAAAGTCGTCATCCTGACCGTTTCCGAAGACAGCGACGACCTCATCGAATGCATGAAACTCGGCTCACAAGGCTTTCTGCTGAAAAACATCGACGCCGATTTCCTGCTCGATGCCATCGCCAAAGCCGCTCAGGGCGACAGCGTATTCTCGCCCGAAATGACCGCGCATCTGGTGCAGTCGCTCATCACCCCCGCCCGCCCCGCCGCCGACCACGCCCTCGACACCCTTACCCCGCGCGAATTGGAAACCCTTAAACACCTCGCCGTCGGCCACAGCAACAAAGTCATCGCCAAACACCTCAACCTCGCCGAATCCACCATCAAAGCCTACGTTCAGAGCATTTTGAAAAAACTCGGCCTCAGCAGCCGCGTACAGGCGGCGGTGTATGCGATTCAGCATAAATTGGTCGAAGAAGAAGAATAAGCCCGCCGAACTGCCGAAGGCCGTCTGAAAGCCGCCCGTACCGGCGAAACTGTTTTCAGACGGCCTCAAATATCATTCCCCTACCCTACCGATTGCCGATTCAAATGAACAAGACCATCCGCCAAGAAATTTTCGAGCGTTTCCGCGCCGCCAATCCGCACCCGACCACCGAGCTGAATTTCAATTCGCCATTTGAGCTGTTGATCGCCGTTTTACTTTCCGCGCAGGCGACCGACGTCGGCGTCAACAAAGCCACGGCGAAGCTGTTCCCCGTGGCCAACAACCCGCAGGCCATGCTGGATTTGGGTTTGGACGGCATGATGGAATACACCAAAACCATCGGCCTCTACAAAACCAAGTCCAAACACATCATGCAGACCTGCCGCATTCTTTTGGAACGCTACAACGGCGAAGTGCCCGCCGACCGCGCGGCGCTGGAATCGCTGCCGGGCGTGGGGCGGAAAACGGCGAATGTGGTTTTAAACACCGCATTCGGACAACCCGTGATGGCGGTCGACACCCATATTTTCCGCGTTGCCAACCGCACCAAAATCGCACCGGGCAAGGATGTGCGCGAAGTGGAAGACAAGCTGATGCGTTTCGTTCCGAAAGAATTTCTGATGGACGCGCACCACTGGCTGATTCTGCACGGCCGCTATACCTGCAAGGCGCTGAAACCGCAGTGCCGGAGCTGTCTGATTAACGATTTGTGCGAATATCCGGCAAAAACGTGAGGGGGGCGAAATAAAGGTCGTGAGCTTTGCAAAAAACACATCAAACCTGCAAATGCGTAAACGCCATTCCCGCACAGGCGGGGATAAATTTTTCTTAACTGACATTTCAGAAAAATTAAAACACCGAAATATCAAAAAGTTGGTTGAATCCAAATCTACAAAAGCGGCTGATTTTCGACGCTACTTTTTGGCGTTCTTACAATCCGTCCCCTCTCCTGCGCCTTGCGCGCTTGCCCTCGAAGAGGGTGTAGAGGGCTAGGGAGAGGGTGGTGCTTCGTAGATGCACGTTCCGCGTGGCTTTCGGAAAAATTTACCATTTCAGGAAGAAAACTGCCCCACCCCAGCCCTCCCCCGCATAAAGCGCGGGGAAGGGGGCAGATTGCAGAAACTCAGTCATTACCGGTTTTGGACCCTGCCGAAATTTAAAACGCCGGAAACATCAGCGTTCCATAGTTTCAGACGGCATTTTCCCATTTAAAATGAAACGCTTGAAAAAATACGGATAAAGTGTAAAAATTCTATATTCTGCTTTTTCTGATGCAGACGGCCTGACAATAATAGAAAACGCCGTTAAACCATTCAAATATTTCCCAAACCACACCGCTCAAAAGGAAACACCGTGGGCATGAAAACCAACCGCAGCCAAGCCGCGCTGATTATTGCGGCATCACTTCTCACCGTCGCCGGCTGCGACAAAATCAACAGCTTTTTCGGCAAAAACGAGCCGCAGGAAATGGTGCAGCGCGTCGAGCCGAAAAAAGACGAAACCGTCGGCATGTTGTTGCCCGACTTTGCCCAACTTGTTGATAAAGAAGGACAAACCGTCGTCAATATCCAAGCTACGCCCAACAGTGCGGCGAAGCGCGGCAGCAGCGAAGAAGGCATGGATTTGAGCCAGCTTCCCGACGGCGATCCGTTTTCCGAGTTTTTCAAACGCCTCGTTCCGAATATGCCCGACATGCCGCAGGAAGAGGAAGACGGCAGCGGTCTGAATTTCGGTTCGGGCTTCATCATCAGCCCCGACGGCTACATTCTTACCAATACCCACGTCGTTTCCGGCATGGGCAATATCAAGGTTTTGCTCAACGACAAGCGCGAATATTCGGCCAAACTCATCGGTTCCGACCGCCAGTCTGACGTCGCGCTTCTGAAAATCGACGCCCAAGACCTGCCCGTGGTCAAAATCGGCAATCCGAAAGATTTGAAACCGGGCGAATGGGTAGCCGCCATCGGCGCGCCGTTCGGCTTTGACAACAGCGTTACCGCCGGCATCGTTTCCGCCAAAGGCCGCAGCCTGCCCAACGAAAACTACACCCCGTTTATCCAAACCGACGTCGCCATCAATCCGGGCAACTCGGGCGGCCCGCTGTTTAACCTCAAAGGCCAGGTTGTCGGCATCAACTCACAGATTTACAGCCGCAGCGGCGGTTTTATGGGTATTTCGTTTGCCATTCCGATTGATGTAGCGATGAACGTCGCCAACCAATTGCGCACCACCGGCAAAGTGCAGCGCGGCCAACTCGGCGTGATTATTCAGGAAGTTTCCTACGATTTGGCGCAATCGTTCGGCCTTGACAAAGCCAGCGGTGCGCTGATCGCCAAAATCATACCCAACAGTCCCGCCGCTGCCGCAGGCTTGCAGGTCGGCGACATCGTACGCAGCGTCAACGGCGAAGAAGTCCGCGCTTCCAGCGATCTGCCCGTGATGGTCGGCGCAATTGCCCCGGGCAAGGAAGTGAACCTGGAAGTTTGGCGCAAAGGGGAAAAGATTAACGTCAAAGTCAAACTCGGCAGCATGGGCGAGCAAACCGAAAGCAACACCGCTTCCGAGCCGGAAGCCAAACCGCAGCAGCCCGGCAGCGAAGGCTTCACCCCGCAGGGCAGCGGCCTGACCCTGCGCCCGCAAACCGACGGCGACGGAAAAACCCATCTGATCGTTATCGGCGTCAGCGGCGCCGCCGAACGCGCAGGTTTGAAACGCGGCGACGAAGTGCTGGCTGTAAACAATCTGAACGTCGCCAGCGAAGCCGATTTCCGCAGCGCCTTGAGCAACGCCGGCAAAAAAGTGCCGCTTTTGGTGCAGCGCGGCGAAGATACGCTCTTTATGGCGCTGAACCTGCAATAAACGTTTCAGACGGCATCAGGCGGCGTCTGCGTTTTGCCGGACCGAGCCTGACGATAAAATGCCCGCTTGCTGAAAACAGCGGGTATTTTGTTGTTTTGACTGGGGTTGTTTTTCAAACGGCCTGAGGGTTTTGTAAAAAAGCCGGAAAGCTGTTTGAAGATTGTCTGAAACGCTAAATCCCCAACCGACGTCATTCCCGCACAGGCGGGAATGACGTCGGTAGAAGTAAGTTCGGTTGCTGAGCGCAGTCGAAGTGTCAGACGGCCTTACCCGCCCCCACCCAACCTCCCAAACAATAAAAAAACCATGCAATTAGCCGATTATTCCCACTCTTTCCTCTCCGTCGTTCCCGCCTTTCTCGCGCTGGCGCTGGCTGTCGTTACCCGCCGCGTTCTGCTGTCACTGGGCATCGGTATTCTTGTCGGCGCGCTGCTTCTGACCGGCGGCAATCCCGCAGACGGCCTCGTTCATCTGAAAAACATGGCCGTTGCGCTGGTGTGGGCAGACGGCGCGTGGTCGTTGGGCAAGCTGAAAATTCTGATTTTCCTGCTGCTGCTGGGTATTTTCACTTCGTTGCTGACGTTTTCGGGCAGCAACCAAGCCTTTGCCGATTGGGCGAAACGCCATATCAAGGGCCGTCGCGGCGCGAAAATGCTGACCGCCTGCCTCGTGTTCGTGACCTTTATCGACGACTATTTCCACAGCCTCGCCGTCGGTGCGATTGCCCGCCCCGTTACCGACAAATTCAAAGTTTCCCGCGCCAAACTCGCGTATATCCTCGATTCCACCGCTGCGCCGATGTGCGTTTTGATGCCCGTGTCGAGCTGGGGCGCGTCGATTATCGCCACGCTCGCGGGTTTGCTCGTGACCTACAAAATCAGCGACTATTCGCCGATGGGCGCGTTTGTCGCCATGAGCCTGATGAATTATTACGCGCTTTTTGCGCTGATTATGGTGTTTGTCGTGGCGTGGTTTTCGTTCGACATCGGCTCGATGGCGCATTTCGAGCGCACCGCGCAGGCACAGACCCATGACGACGCCGAAGTTTCAGACGGCCTAAAAGGGCGCGTGTATGCGCTGATTGTGCCCGTGTTGGTGCTGATTGTTTCCACCCTCTCCGCCATGCTCCACACGGGCGCGCAGGCGCTGGAAACATTCAGCATTTTGGGTGCGTTTGAAAACACCGACGTCAACACTTCGCTGGTATTCGGTGGCTTCTGCGGCGTCGGCGCCGTTTTGCTCTGCACCGTCGGCACAATCAAAGGCAGCGACTACCCCCGCGCCGTTTGGAGGGGCATGAAATCCATGTTCGGCGCGATTACCATCCTGATTCTGGCCTGGCTCATCAGCGCCGTCGTCAGCGACATGAAAACCGGCGAATACCTCTCCTCGCTGGTTGCGGGCAACATCAATCCCGGCTTTCTACCCGCCATTCTGTTCCTGCTCGCCTGCGTGATGGCGTTTTCCACCGGCACCAGTTGGGGCACCTTCGGCATCATGCTGCCGATTGCCGCCGCGATGGCGGTCAAAACCGATCCCGCGCTGGTGATTCCGTGTATGTCCGCCGTGATGGCCGGTGCCGTCTGCGGCGACCACTGCTCGCCGATTTCCGACACCACCATCCTCTCTTCCACCGGCGCGCACTGCAACCACATCGACCACGTTACCTCCCAACTTCCCTATGCCCTGACCGTCGCCGCCGCCGCTACCGCAGGCTACCTCGCCTTGGGGCTGAGCCACTCGGCATGGCTGGGCTTTGCCGTAACTGCTGTTGTTTTGGCTGCACTGATACTGATGTTGCGAAACAAAAAAGCCGCAGCCTGATGCCGTCTGAACAGCGGTTGCACGGTATACGGTATTTCCAAGGAGCAAGCGCATGAAAAAACTGGTTCCGACCGCCGTTGCAACGGGCATGTTCTACGTTGTCTTCTCCAATTTGATTTACCCCCGTTTGGACACAACCATCGGCAAAGACCTGCTTTTCTGGCTAATACTGCTTGCCGCCTGCGCCGTTTGGGTGTTGATACGGAAAACCAGATAAACCGCCATCCGCATGGCGTACAACAAAACCGGATTGTTCAGACGGCCTATACAGACCGGCCGTCTGAAAACCGACAGGAACCCCGAAACATGAACAAACCCCACATCCCCCGCGGCCCCGTGATGGCCGACGTCAACGTCTACCGCCTCACCGACGAAGAAAAACAGCGTCTGCTCGATCCCGCTATCGGCGGCGTGATTCTGTTCCGCCGCAATTTTGAAAACGTGCCGCAGCTCAAAGCACTGACCGCCGAAATCAAAGCCCTGCGCGAGCCCGGGCTCATCATCGCCGTCGATCACGAAGGCGGGCGCGTGCAGCGCTTTATCCCCGGGTTCACCCGTCTGCCCGCAATGAACGTCTTGGGCGAAATCTGGGACAACGAAAGCCCCGAAGCCGCCCGCGAAAAAGCCGAACAAGTCGGTTGGGTACTCGCCACCGAGCTGGCGGCCTGCGGCGTCGATTTATCGTTTACCCCCGTGTTGGATTTAAACTGGGGCTGCTGCGCCGTCATCGGCAACCGCAGTTTCCACGCCGATTCCGAAGTCGTTACCCAACTCGCCCTCGCCCTGCAACGCGGCCTCAACCGCGGCGGCATGAAAGCCTGCGGCAAACATTTCCCCGGCCACGGCTTCGTCGAAGGCGACAGCCACCTTACCCAACCGCAAGACAACCGCAGCCTCGCCGAGCTTGAAGCCGCCGACATCGTGCCCTTCCGCAAACTCAGCGCGGCAGGAATGGCCGCCGTCATGCCCGCCCACGTCGTTTACCCCGCCATCGACCCCAATCCAGCCGGCTTTTCCGAAAAATGGCTGAAACAGATTCTGCGCCGCGACATCGGCTTCAAAGGCGTGATTTTTTCAGACGACCTTACCATGGAAGGCGCCGGCTGCGCAGGCGGCATCCGCGAACGCGCCGCAAACGCCTTTGCCGCCGGCTGCGACATCGCGCTGGTCTGCAACCGCCCCGATTTGGTGGACGAACTGCGCGACGGCTTCCAAATCCCCGCCAACCCCGACCTTGCCGCCCGCTGGCAGTATATGGCCGGCAGCCTCAGCCCCGAAGCCGCAGAGGCCGTAATGGAAACCGACGCTTTCAAAGCCGCCCAAGCCCTGACCGCCGCATTGGCCACCCCGAAAGATACTGCCGGCGGCGTGAAGGTTGGCGAAGCGTTTTGAGTTGTTGGAATTTAAAAATAAAGGCCGTCTGAAAGTTTTCAGACGGCCTGTTTCCCGTTTTATCCTTTTTAAATCAAACCGCTGCCGCTGTTTTTATACCCGCTTTTCCGGCCTTAAAAATTCCCTTATATTCCATATGGTTTTTCAACTTATTAATTTTTTGATATTATTTAAACAATCAAAAACATCACTTAATTTATTTTTTCAATTTTCTTCTTCCGGCCGGGGTTTTACCGCCTGATGCCGTCTGAAAAATCTGTCTTTTTAAGTTAACGATAAAATATGGAGGACTAAATGGGTATCCGTACTCTAATCCAACAAAAATCGTCGTTTAATCCTGTCGTTATCGGCATTACGCTGCTTTTTGTTTCTGTAATTTTCGTCGCCGCGCTGCTGACGCCCGCTGCGATGCAGGAGGTTTTGAACGCCGCGAAAGAGGCGGTGTTCCGTCATTTCAGTTGGTTTTACGTTTTGACTTTTTCGCTGTTTCTGCTGTTTCTGATTTTGCTGTGCATCAGCAATCTGGGCAGCATCAAGCTGGGGGCGGACGAGGAAGGGCCTGAATTTTCGTTTATGTCGTGGCTGGCAATGCTGTTTGCGGCGGGCATGGGCGTAGGTCTGATGTTTTTCGGGGTGGCCGAACCGCTGTCGCATTATGCGGCACCCGTCAGCAGCGGGCAGGCGAAGGAGGCAATGCTGCATTCGGTGTTCCATTGGGGTTTCCATGCTTGGGCGGCCTACGGCATCATCGCGCTGGCGCTGGCGTATTTCGGTTTCCGCTACAAGCTGCCGTTGGCGCTGCGTTCGTGTTTTTACCCGCTGCTGAAAGACCGCATCAACGGGCGGCTCGGCGATGCGGTGGACGTGTTGGCGCTGATTGCGACGCTGTTCGGTATCATCACGTCGCTGGGTTTGGGCGCGGCGCAGCTCGGCTCGGGTTTGCAGCAGTTGGGCTGGATTCGGGAAAACAGTTTTTCCATGCAGATTGCGGTGATTTTCGCAGTGATGGGCATGGCGGCTTTGTCGGCGGCGTCAGGCGTGGGCAAGGGCGTGAAGATGTTGAGCGAGGCCAATTTGGTCTTGGCTTCGTTGCTGCTGCTGTTTGTATTGTCCAGCGGCCCGACGCTGTATCTGCTCTCGGCGTTCAGCGACAATCTGGGCTATTATCTGTCGAACATCGTGCGGCTCAGTTTCAAAACCTTTGTTTACGAACCTGAAAATACAGGCTGGTTTACCGGCTGGACGATTCTCTACTGGGCGTGGTGGTGTTCGTGGGCGCCGTTTGTCGGCCTTTTTATCGCCCGTATTTCGCGCGGCCGCACCATCCGCGAATTTGCCTTCGGCGTGTTGGCGATTCCCAGCATTTTCAGTGTGTTGTGGTTTACCGTTTTCGGCAACAGCGCCATCTGGCTCGACACCCACGGCGCAAGCGGCGCATTGGCGGCGTTAACTTCCACCCCCGAAAAACTGCTGTTTGCCTTTTTGGAATACCTGCCGCTTTCCGCACTCAGCAGCGTGGTCGCGCTGATTGTGATTGCTCTGTTTTTCATCACCTCGGCCGACTCGGGCATTTATGTGTTGAACAACATGGCCTCGCGCGATAAAAGCATCGCCTCGCCCAAATGGCAGGCGGTGATGTGGGCACTGATGATGGCGCTGGTTACCATCGCCCTGCTCGGCTCGGGCGGCTTGGGTGCGCTGCAAACCATGACCCTGCTTGCTTCGCTGCCGTTTTCCGTATTGATGATTCTGATGGCGTTCAGCCTCTGGCGCGCGCTGGAAGCAGACAAAAAATACTTCTCTGCCCAAGTCACCCCCACCAGCATTTTCTGGACGGGCGAACGCTGGCGCGAGCGTTTGGGGCAGATGATGAACCAGGCGCAGGAAAAAGACATCCTCAAATTCCTCAAACACACCGCCCTGCCCGCCATGCGCGAACTCGGCGGCGAGATGTCGGACGTACACGGTTTGAGCGTTCAGACCAACATTTTCCTCGAATGCGAAGAGCCTGCGGTTGAGCTCGTGATTGAGAAAGAGACCATGCGCAATTTCGTGTACGGCATCAAAACCGTCGGCTACGCCATCGCCGACCAGCTCGTTCAAGACGATAATCTGCCGCACATCCAAAGCAACATGGCTTACGTTCCAATGACGTATTTTTCAGACGGCCGCACGGGTTATGATGTGCAATACATGACACGCCAAGAGCTGATTGCCGATATTCTCAAGCAATACGAACGCTACTTAAGCCTCTTGGAAAACGTCGGACAGGAAATCATGTCGCACGAACAAACCGAGTTGGCGGAATAAAACAAAGGCCGTCTGAAAATTCAGACGGCCTTTACCATTCCACCCCAAATCTCAATATCCGCCCTCAGCCGCCAAACCTTCCATAATGGCCACGCCCGACGACGCACCGATGCGGCTGGCACCCGCCGCAACCAACGTCCGCACATCTTCCAGCGAACGCACGCCGCCCGAGGCTTTCACGCCCATTTCGCTGCCGACCGTTTCCCGCATCAGGCGCACATCAGCCGCCGTTGCACCGCCGCCCGAAAAACCTGTGGACGTTTTCACAAAATCCGCACCCGCCACTTTCGCCGCCAAACAGGCACGGACTTTTTCTTCGTCGGTCAGCAGGCAGGTTTCGATAATCACCTTGACCGTCTTCCCGCCCGCTGCGCCGACCACCGCGCGGATATCGTCCTCGACCGCCGCAAAATTCCCCGCTTTGGCCTGACCGATGTTGATGACCATATCCACTTCGTCCGCGCCGTTTTCCAGCGCATTTTGCGTTTCAAACGCCTTACACGCCGACGTATTCACGCCCAGCGGAAAACCGACAACCGTGCAGACTTTCACATCCGTTCCGCGCAAAGCCTGCGCCGCGTGCACCACCCAGACGGGGTTTACGCATACCGACGCAAAATGATAACGCCGCGCCTCTTCAAGCAAACGGTCGATCTGCGCCTGCGTACTGTCGGCTTTCAATAAAGTATGGTCGATTAAACGGTTGATTTCCATCGAAACTCTCCTCTCTAGTTCACCATGCGCCGCGCTTGAAAACCACGGTAGCGCCGCCACAGCCAAAACACCAAAACCAATAACACGCCCAGCGTCAAAAACGGCACAAACAGGCTCAACGCCGCCATTCCCGCCGCCGCGCCCGTTTCCGCCACCGACACCACGGGATTGGCCAAACCCGCCGTAGTCGCGGTGCCCGCCGCGCGTGCCGTCGCGTTGATCCCTTTCACCGCAGCAGCCGCACCGCCGCCGGCAATCACCGCCAGCGTCCAAGTGACCGCAGGGCTTAAATCCGCCGTGGTCGAAGCCATCACCGCCGTTCCCGCCACGCCCGCCAGCGGCACGGCCAGCGTATCCAGCAGGTTGTCGATAAAGGGAAACAGATACGCGCCGATTTCCGCCACCGTCGCCACGCCCAAAATAATCAGTGCGGGCACGGAAGCGAGCCATTGGAAGTTTTCGTTTAACGGCCAAAGCCCGAAATACGCCGACAGGCTGAGGGCAAACAGCGGCAGAAATACGCGGAACCCGCTGGCCGCCGCCAAACCGATGCCGAGCGCGATACTGATGAGTATGGTGAAGTCAAACATGGAGAATCCGTTTTTTAGAAAGTATTTTTATAAATCAAATGGTTGGATAAAATGCTGTTTCTGTTTCGAGCCGTCTGAAAATGTGGTGGATAACACGTCAGGATACAACGCAACTTTTCAGACGGCCTCAAGCCGCAACAGTGCATCTCAGTCGGTGGCTGCGCGTAGTCGAAGCCTCTTGGGCATTGCTGAAAAGCAAAAGGGCTTCGACTTCGCTCAGCCACCGGTTCTACTTTATCCAGCCCCTATTCTTTCAGACGGCCTCACCCCCGTTCCGCCGCCGCATCGGCCGCGTCGTAGGCCTCAACGATTTTTTGCACCAGCGGATGACGCACGACGTCTTCACTGGTAAAGGTGTGAAAATACAGCCCCTCGACACCGCACAGTTTTTCGCGCGCGTCTTTCAGGCCGGATTTGATGTTGCGCGGCAGGTCGATTTGGCTGATGTCGCCGGTAATCACGGCTTTCGCGCCGAATCCGATGCGGGTGAGGAACATCTTCATCTGCTCGGGCGTGGTGTTTTGCGCTTCGTCGAGGATGACATACGCGCCGTTGAGCGTGCGCCCGCGCATATAGGCCAGCGGGGCGATTTCGATCAGCCCTTTTTCCATCAGCTTGGTCACGCGGTCGAAGCCCATCAGGTCGTACAGCGCATCGTAGAGCGGGCGCAGGTAGGGATCGACTTTCTGCGCCAGATCGCCGGGCAGGAAACCGAGTTTTTCACCGGCTTCGACGGCGGGGCGCACCAAAACGATGCGTTCGATTTGGTGTTTTTCCATTGCATCGACGGCGGCGGCAACGGCGAGATAGGTTTTGCCGGTACCGGCGGGGCCGAGGCCGAACACGACATCGTGGTTGAGCAAGGCGCGGATGTAACCGTTTTGGCGCGGCGTACGCCCGCCGATGCTACCGCGTTTGGTGCGGAAATAATATTGCTGGTCGCGCGTTTTTTCTTCATATGCTTCGTCGGCGGTTTTGGCTTCGACGGCGGCAAGCTGAATGGCATTTTCTTCCAAATCGCCGTGTTCCGCGGCTTCGGCCAGCGCGAGCAAGGCGCGGCGGCCGGCGTGGGCGTGTTCACCGAAAAAAGTAAAGTTGCCGAAACGGCGGCTGATTTCGATGCCGAGCGCACGGGCAAGTGCGTCGAGGTTGCTGTCGAGCGCACCGCAGAGGCGCTGTAAAACGGTGTTGTCGATATCGTCAAACTGAAGATGGACGGTGTGGGTCATGAAAGATTGAGTTCCTTTGGATAATGAAGATGAAACCGATGGGGGCATTATAAACCTGTCACCGCGATGATTCACAAATGCAGGCGGATTTTTCGGCTTGCGGCAACAGGCCGTCTGAAAACTTCATAGTGGAATAAAACCAATAAGTACAGGTATCTCTGAAAATTTGTTAGAAAACGTCACCCAAACATTATCAAATAAACAAAAAGGCCGTCTGAAAAAGTTTTCTGCAAACTTTTTCAGACGGCCTTTGTCAAAAATCCGATTATTGCGAAGCCAAAGATTATTGCGAAGCCAAATAAGACAGCGCCGCCTGCGCTTCCTTTCCGCCCGCGGCGGCGGCTTTCCGATACCAACCTTCTGATTCTTCCTTGCTTTCCGCCAAACGACCCAAGGCGGTCATGGCCGGTGCGGCGGCAGATTCGCCCTGATTAGCGGAAGAAAGATACCATTTGACGGCTTCATCGTAATCGCGTTCCGTGCCGATGCCTTGTTCGTAACAATACGCCAGCCAATATTGCGCGGCGGCATCGCCTTTGACGGCGGCTTTATTCAATTCGGCCACGGCGCGGCGGGCGTTTTTCTTCACGCCGTAACCGTTGAGATACATCAGGCCGATGTAGCGCGGCGCGGCGGTGCTGCCGGCGGCGGAAGCCTGTGTAAACAGGGTCATGGCTTGGTTGTAATCGTGTTGCACGTAGGCGGCTTCGCCGTTTTCCAGCAGCCATTCCATCGTGACGCTGGTAATGCCGCGCTCGGCAGCGGCCTGCTTATGGCCTGCCTGTTCGTTGGCGCTGCACGCGCTCAAAACCGCAATGAGTAAGATGGCGGCAATCCGTTTCATTTGAAAACCTGCTTCAATAAATACCGTTTGTCAGGATTATAGGCCGTTTAAAATGAAATTGTGGACAATCGGGCGGCTTTAATACGCTTTTTGTGTTACATTACAATTCTTAGCGTTTATTGCCGAAAATATAGAACAGGATTTGAAACATGACCGCCCCCGTTAGCTTTGTCCGCGATGACATTCGCGCCATGACCGCCTACCATGTCGCCGATGTGCCCGAAGGTTTTATCAAACTCGATGCAATGGAAAGCCCCTGCCATCCGTTTGCGGGCGATGCGTCGCTGATGGCGCAATGGCAGGAAACGCTGGCACAGGCCGCGCTCAATCTTTATCCGAATCCCGCAGCAAGCGGTTTGCAGCAGGCATTACGCGATGCGTTTCAGATTCCCGATGCGGCGCAAATCGCACTGGGCAACGGCTCGGACGAGCTGATTCAGTTTATTACCCTGCTCACCGCCAAAGCGGGCGCGACCATGCTGGCGGTCGAGCCGAGTTTTGTGATGTACAAGCATAACGCGGCGCTTTTCGGCATGAATTATGTCGGCGTGCCGCTGAACGAAGATTTCACCTTAAACCTGCCTGCGGTGTTAACCGCCATCGAAACGCACAACCCTGCGCTGGTCTTTATTGCCTACCCCAACAATCCGACGGGCGTGTGTTTCAAGCGCGAAGAAGTGGAAGCCGTTATCCGCACGGCCAAAGGGATTGTGGTGGTGGATGAGGCTTACGGCGCATTCAGCCACGATTCGTTTCTGCCGCAGGCGGGCAGCATTGCTAATCTGGTAGTGATGCGCACGGTCAGCAAAATCGGTTTTGCAGGCATCCGCATCGGCTATGCCGCAGGCTGCGCGAAAATCATGAACGAATTGGCAAAAATCCTGCCGCCTTACAATATGAACCAGTTAAGTTTGGCGACGGCAAAATTCGCCATGCGGCATTTTGACCGAATCAACGCCAATATATTGATTTTAAAACAGGAACGAGAACAGATGCTTAAAGAATTATCCGCAATAGGCCGTCTGAAAGCCTATCCGAGCGAGGCCAACTTTATTACTTTGCATGTTCCCGATGCACAAATATTGTTTGAAACAATGAAACAGGCTAAAATCCTAATCAAGAAATTACACGGCGCACACCCGCTGCTCGAACAATGCGTGCGCATTACCGTCGGTTCGCCCGAGCAGAATGATGCGGTATTGGCTGTTCTGCGTCGAACTTATTCATCGTGAAACCTCAAACTTGATTGGATGTTTACCATGACCAAAGCCCAGCTCCACCTTACCAATTTTTACCTCTTAGTCGAAGAAGCCGGCTCGCTTTCCAAGCTGGCGCGCAAATGCGGTTACGAAAAATCCGCTTCCCTCTCCCAACTCAAACGCCGCCTTGAAGAACAGAAAGACGACGAAAGCGCGCGCGGCATCCGCCCCAGCCTTGCCGAAAAGCTGGAAAAAGGCATGGGCAAACGCAAAGGCTGGCTGGGTCGCGACCACAGCAAAGAGCTGGAAAAAACCGCCGCAGAAGCCGAAGCAGCAGCGCAAGCCGTTTATCTGCCGTCTGAAAACCAAGCCGCCGCGTTTGAAATCCCCGGCGAAGGCCGTTTCGTTACCGTTACCCGCAACACCTGCGAAACCCAGATTACCGTTTCCCTCAACCTCGACGGTACCGGCCAAAGCCGCTTCGACACCGGCGTTCCCTTCCTCGAGCATATGCTCGACCAAATCGCCCGCCACGGCATGATTGATTTGGACATCACATGCAAAGGCGATTTGCACATCGACGACCACCATACCGTCGAAGACATCGGCATCACCTTAGGCCAAGCCCTCAAACAGGCGCTCGGCAGCAAAGCCGGCATCCGACGCTACGGCCATGCCTATGTACCGCTCGACGAAGCCCTGAGCCGTGTCGTATTGGATTTGTCCGGCCGCCCCGGCTTGGTGTACAACCTCGAATTTACCCGCGCCGTTATCGGCCGTTTCGACGTTGATTTGTTTGAAGAATTTTTCCACGGCCTCGTCAACCACAGCATGATGTCGCTGCACATCGACAACCTGCGCGGCAAAAATGCCCACCATCAGGCAGAAACCGTGTTCAAAGCCTTCGGCCGCGCCTTGCGCACGGCAGTCGAATTCGACGAACGCCTTGCCGGCAGAATGCCCTCCACCAAAGGCACGCTGACCGACTAAAACCCCAGCGCGCAAACGCAAAGGCCGTCTGAAAAATTCAACGGTTGGCAAGCAGAATCGAAACACGCCGGCCAACTGAATTTTCAGACGGCCTTTATGCTAAAATCCCAGCCAATCTTTCCCGCAAACTTCCCACTTCAAGGCACATCATGGCAGGCAATACATTCGGACAACTCTTCACCGTCACCACCTTCGGCGAAAGCCACGGCGCCGCGCTCGGCTGCATCATCGACGGCTGTCCGCCCAACCTCCCGCTCACAGAAGCCGACATCCAAGCCGACCTCGACCGTCGCAAACCCGGCACCAGCCGCCACGTTACCCAGCGCCGCGAAGCCGACGAAGTGGAAATCCTCTCCGGCGTGTTCGAAGGCAAAACCACCGGCACACCCATCGCCCTGCTCATCCGCAACACTGACCAGCGCAGCAAAGACTACGGCAACATCGCCCGCCAATTCCGCCCCGGTCACGCCGACTACACCTACTGGCACAAATACGGCATCCGCGACTACCGCGGCGGCGGACGCAGTTCTGCCCGCGAAACCGCCGCCCGCGTGGCTGCCGGTGCCATCGCCAAAAAATGGCTGAAACAGCAGTTCGGTACCGAAATCGTCTGCTGGGTAACGCAAGTCGGCGAAGTCGAAATCGCCTTTGAAAACGAAGACTTCATCAGCCAAAACCCGTTTTTCGCCGCCAACCAAAGCCAAATCGGCGAACTCGAAGCCTATATGGACAGCATCCGCAAATCGCTCGATTCAGTCGGCGCCAAGCTGCACATCGAAGCGCGCAACGTACCCGTCGGCCTCGGCGAACCCGTGTTCGACCGCCTCGATGCCGACATCGCCCACGCGCTGATGAGTATCAACGCCGTCAAAGGCGTCGAAATCGGCGACGGCTTCGCCGTCGCTGCCCAACGCGGCAGTTACCACGGCGACGAACTCACCCCACAAAGTTTTCAATCCAACCACGCGGGCGGCATACTCGGCGGCATCTCCACCGGCCAAACCGTTACCGCCAACTTCGCCATCAAGCCCACCAGCTCCATCGCCACGCCACGCCAATCCATTGATATAGAAGGTAATCCCGTCGAGCTCGCCACCCACGGCCGCCACGACCCCTGCGTCGGCCTGCGCGCCGCCCCCATCGCCGAAGCCATGCTCGCGCTGGTGCTGGCAGACCACGCCCTGCGCCACCGCGCTCAAAACGCCGACGTACGCATCGAGACTCCCGACATTGCCAAATTGGGCGGAGCATAAGTTTTCAGACGGCATCACACCTCCTATGCCGTCTGAAAATTAATCAGCATAGTGAAATAAAATAAAAAAGATACAAGGCTGCAAGGCGCAGACAGTACGGATAGTACGGGACAAATGAACTTGGCGCTTCAGCGCCTTAGCGAATCGTCCTCTTTGAGCTCAGCCGCAGCCAACGAAGTAGATTTTTTATTTTAGTTCACTATGAGAAAACTTCGCCACGGAGCAAGTATTTATACTAAAATAACGCCCATCGAAACCCTGCCTGCGCGGCAGATTTTTCACAGGAACACAACCGAAATGACGCAAGAAACCGCTTTGGGCGCCGCGCTGAAAAACGCTGTCCAAACCATGAGCAAAAAGAAACAGACCGACATGATTGCCGACCACATCTACGGCAAATACGACGTGTTCAAACGTTTCAAACCGCTGGCCGTCGGCATCGACCAAGACCTCGCTGCCGCCCTGCCCCAATACGATCCCGCCCTGATTGCACGCGTATTGGCCAACCACTGCCGCCGCCCCCGCTACCTCAAAGCCCTCGCCCGAGGCGGCAAACGCTTTGATCTGAACAACCGCTTCAAAGGCGAAGTCAGCGCGGAAGAACAAGCCATCGCCCGGCAACACCCCGCCGTGAAAGAAGCCATGGCCGCCCAAGCCGCGCGTGAAGCCGCCAAAGTCGCTTCACAAGCAGAAACTGCGCAGGAGGAAGCTGTTCAACCCGAAGCCGAAACCGTTGCACAAACCACCGCAGCGGATACGCCTGCAGCAGAATAAAATCCGGCTTAAAATTTCAGAGCTTGAATACAGAACAGGCCGTCTGAAAACCCGATGATTGACGTAATTCGGATTTTCAGACGGCCGAATTTTTTCAGTTTGGAAACTGCGTACATGACTTGCGTCCAACGGCTCTGCACCGCTTACCGGTGAAATGCGTAAACAATCCCTGTAAAAACCATCGCCAATATTGCATATAATAAATTCAAGTTCAATTTTTCTTTCGGCACTAGTTTATTGATCTCCAACGCATTAGATGCCAGCATCAAGAAAAAGAAACTGCCTAAAAGATAAGCGCCCAAGTCATATCATTTAATCCAATCAGCGGTTCAAACAAATAATAAATTTCCAGACGGCCTCAGCATCCATTCAGGCCGTCTGAAAAAAAACTTTTCAGACGGCCTTCCCTCCCTATCCCAGCGTTACCATTTCAATCTGTTCCATACTCCGCCCCAAGAAGCGTTCGCCTATGGTGCGGAAACGCAGGGGGATGTCGCTGACGTAGAAGCGGCAGTCGGGCGCGGGATTTTCGGAGTTGAGCAAACCGGCAGCCGACAGGGCTTGGGCAGTGGCTTCGGCGGTGGTGATGGCGGAATCGACCAGCGCGACGCCGGGAGCTTCTTGGCCGATGAGCGGCTTGAGCAGAGGGAAGTGGGTGCAGCCCAATACCAGCGTGTCGATATTGTCCACCAGCAGCGGTTTGAGGTATTCGCGCACAGTCAGGCGGGTAACTTCGTGATCAAGCCAGCCTTCTTCGACGAGGGGGACGAGCAGCGGCGCGGCTTGGGTACGCACCAGCGTGGCGGAATTTTGGCTGTGGATGGCACGGGCGTAGGCGTTGCTGTTGACGGTAGTGTTGGTGGCGATGATGCCGATTTTGTTGTTGCGGGTGGTCGCCAGCGCAGCTTGTGCGCCGGCGGAAATGACGTCGAGAACGGGCATGTTGCCGGCTTTCTGGCGGATTCTCTGGCCGGCGGTAGCGGCGATGGTGTTGCAGGCGATGACCAGCGCTTTGACGTCGTGTTCGAGCAGGAAATCGACGATCTGCATAGAAAAGGTTTCGATGGTGGCACGCGATTTGGTGCCGTAGGGAACGCGGGCGGTGTCGCCGAAATAGACGATGTTTTCCATCGGCAGGCGTTCCATCAGGGCGCGGACGTTGGTGAGGCCGCCGACTCCGGAATCGAAGACGCCGATGGGGCATTGGTTGGTGTTGTTCATGATTTGTGCGGTGTGAAAAATGTACGGTTATTGTACCCGTTTCGGGCAGGGCTTTCATCTTGGAAAACGGCGTGAGGCCGTCTGAAAATCATGCGGCGGGTTTTCAGACGGCCTGATGCGGTTTTTTAAAGCGGTGCTGCCATTTCGTTGCGCCGCACCATCTTTATCTAACTTTATCTTTCGAAATATTTGCAAATCAGGCCGATTCCCGCATAATTCAATCTTTTACGACTACGACAAGGCCAATCCGATGAGTGGCGGCGCAACTCTGACCCGATTTCTGCCCGATGAAGCGGCGACCCTGGCTTGGGGCGGCGAATGGGCAAAACAGCTGTCCGCGCCGTTAACGGTGTATCTCGAAGGCGGTTTGGGCGCGGGAAAAACGACGTTTACCCGCGGCCTTTTGCGCGGTTTGGGGCATACGGGCACGGTAAAAAGCCCGACCTACGCCATCGTCGAATCCTACGCGCTGCCGCAGTTTGCGCTGCACCATTTCGATTTGTACCGCTTCACGTCGCCCGAAGAATGGGAAGACGCGGGCTTGGACGAGTTGTTTGCCGACAACAGCGTCCGCCTGATCGAATGGCCGCAGCAGGGCGGCGGCTTTGTTCCGCCCGCCGACCTGACCGTTTCGCTTTCCCGCGACGGCAGCGGCAGAAGCTGCGCCGTTACCGCCCACACACCGCAAGGCCGAAAAATTTTAGAATCATGGTTAAACTGACAAGACGACAGATTGTCCGCCAAGCGGCCGGTCTTTTTTTCACCCTCACTCCGATTACTTCCGCCCTCGCCGCCCGCCGCGCATCGGGTCCCGCGCAGTTTGTGGCCGTGCGTATATGGCCGGCAAACGCCTATACCCGTGTGACCGTCGAAAGCACGCGCGCGCTGCGTTACCAGCATTTCGCATTGGAAAATCCCAACCGGCTGGTACTCGACATTCAGGGTGCGCAGATTAATACTGTTTTGCAGGGCATCTCGAAAAAAGTGCTGCCCGACGACCCGTTTATCCGCAGCATCCGCGCAGGGCAAAATACGCCCAACACCGTGCGCATCGTGATCGATTTGAAACAGAGCGTCCACCCGCAGGTCTTCTCGCTCGCGCCCGTGAGCAGCTTTAAAAACCGCTTGGTCATCGACCTTTACCCGCAGGGCGTGGATGCCAACGACCCGATGATGGCACTGCTCAACGGCGACCGCCCGCGCTCCGCCGGCACCACCACCCGCCGCCAAGTCGAGCAACAGCGCCAAACGCCAAACCGGCCGCGTCAGCCCGAACCCGACTACACGCTGCCGCCGCAAACGCGCAGCGGCAGTCGCCGCCCCGTCATCATGCTCGATCCCGGTCACGGCGGCGAAGATCCAGGCGCCATCGGCCGCAGCGGACTGCGTGAAAAAAACGTCGTCCTATCCGTTGCCCGCGAAACAAAGAGACGTCTCGAATCAATGGGCTACACCGTTTACATGACCCGCAACGAAGACGTATTCATCCCGCTCAACATCCGCGTTGCCAAAGCGCGCGCGCGCCGTGCCGACGTTTTCGTTTCCATCCACGCCGACGCCTTCACCAGCCCGAGCGCACGCGGAACGGGCGTTTACATCCTCAACACCCGCGGCGCCACCAGCGCGGCAGCGAAATTCCTCGCACAAACGCAAAACAACGCCGACGCCATCGGCGGCGTCCCCTCCAGCGGCAACCGCCACGTCGATAACGCCATTCTCGACATGACCCAAACCGCCACCATGCGCGACAGCCGCCGCCTCGGCAATTCTGTGCTGACCGAATTGGGCAAACTCAACAAGCTGCACAAAGGCCGTGTGGACGAAGCCAACTTCGCCGTATTGCGCGCGCCCGACATTCCGTCGATTCTGGTCGAAACCGCGTTTATCTCCAACCCGACCGAAGAGCAGCTCCTCGCCAGCGTCTCGTTTCGCAGCCGCTGCGCCGACTCGATTGCCACCGGCATTCAGAAATACATCAACACCGCCGTGTTGCGCCGTTGAGACCGTACTGCGGGGAAAATCGCAATCTTTGGGACAAGCCGAAGAAAAACGGTTGAGGCCGTTTGAAAACCCCAACAAACGAAACCCCGTATGTTTTCCATACGGGGTTTCGTTTTCAGACGGCCTTAACAGCAGCGTCCGTTGCCGTTACTTTTCAGACGGCAGTAATCCAGAAATTCTACCTTGGTCATGACCGGCGCATTCGGATTATGGCGGCGCTGTGTCGCAACATAGCGGTCGTAATCCGGAATGCCTGCCATGTAGTTGGCTGCGATGCGCGCCTCTTTACAGGCTTTTTTCAGACGGCCTACAAAAGGATGATTAAGCAGCTTTTTCACCGGCAGCCACCTCATCGCGGTAAACGGCAGGGATTTCTTTGGCAGTCGGCCAAGCCACTTTACGCGCTTTCATTGCGACAAACCAACCGTAGATGGCGACAAACACAACCACCAGCATAAAGGCTGCACACAAAGTTGAGTTAACGTAGTCGTTCAACACAATCTGGCTCATTTGTGCCACGTCTTTAGCGGGTGCCAAAACTTGGCCTGCGGCGGCAGCCTCGCGGTATTTGGCAGCGTGCGCCAAGAAGCTGACGTGCGGATCGGGGTCGAACAGTTTTTGCAGGGATGCAACGGCGGTAACGATCAGCAGACCGGTTGCAGGCAGCAGCGGAACCCAGACGTAGCGTTCGCGTTTCATCTTCACGAGAACGACGGCGACCATAATCAGGGCGATGCCGGCGAGCATTTGGTTGCCGATACCAAACAGCGGCCAGAGCGAGTTAATGCCGCCCAGCGGGTCGGTAACGCCGGTATAGAGGAAGTAACCCCAAGAACCGACGGCCAGGAAAGTAGCGACAACGTTGGAGAACATACCGCGGCCGGTGCCCAAAGGTTTGACGAATGTACCCAGCAAATCTTGGAACATGAAGCGCGATGTACGGGTACCCGCGTCAACGGCGGTCAGAATGAACATGGCTTCAAACAAGAGCGCGAAGTGATACCAGAAGGCCATCATGGCTTCGCCGGGAATCAGGCGGCTCATGATGTGCGCCATCCCGACGGCGAGGGTCGGTGCACCACCTGCGCGGGAAAGAATGGAATTTTCGCCCACTTCTTTTGCGGTATGCGCCAAGACGGCGGCATCAGCAGGGATGTTCAGTTTGGTGGTAATCGCTTGCGCAGCAGTGTGCACGTCAGTACCGATCAATGCAGCAGGGCTGTTCATGGCGAAGTACACGCCCGGATCCAGCGAGCAGGCAGCCGCCAAAGCCATCATGGCAACGAAACTTTCCATCAACATACCGCCGTAACCGATGGCGCGGACGTGGGTTTCGTTGGCAATCATTTTCGGCGTTGTGCCGGAAGAAATCAGCGCGTGGAAACCGGATACCGCACCACAGGCGATGGTAATGAACAAGAACGGGAACAGTTTGCCGGAGAATACCGGGCCGGTACCGTCGATGAAGTGGGTTACGGCAGGCATTTTCAGTTCGGGGCCGACAATGACGATGCCGATGGCCAGCGCAATAATCGTACCGATTTTCAGGAAAGTCGCCAGATAGTCGCGCGGGGTCATCAGGAACCAAACCGGCAGCAATGAAGAAATACCGCCGTAGAGCATGATGAATACGGCCAGTTGCACGCCGTTGAGGTCAAACCAGTGACCGATGGAACTTTGCGCCACGCGGTCACCGAAAATCACGGCGCTCATCATAGCGATAAAGCCGACAATCGCGATTTCGCCCAGTTTGCCCGGACGGATAAAGCGTGCATAGAAGCCCATAAACAGCGCAATCGGCACGGTCGCCATAATGGTAAACGTACCCCACGGGCTGTGTGTCAGCGCTTTCACCACAATCAATGCCAACACGGAGGTAATGATGATCATGATCATGAGAATACCGATGGACGCAATCACGCCGGCGGTCGTACCCAATTCCTGCTTGATGATTTCGCCCAACGACTTGCCGTCGCGGCGCATCGAAACAAACAGCACCATCATATCCTGCACCGCACCTGCCAGTACGACGCCGAAGATAATCCACAGCGTACCGGGCAGATAACCCATCTGCGAAGCCAATACCGGTCCCACCAGCGGGCCGGCGCCTGCGATCGCAGCGAAGTGGTGGCCGAACAAAACTTTCTTGTCGGTCGGCACATAGTCCACACCATTATTATTGCGCTCGGCCGGCGTCATACGGCGCTCGTCGAGCTGCAAAATGTTTTTACAGATATAGAGGCTGTAAAAACGGTAGGCAATGCAGTAAACCGAAACGGCAGCCACAACCAGCCAAACCGCGCTGACGTGTTCGCCACGGCTGAAGGCAAGTGTGGCAAAGGCCATGACACCGGACAACACCACCGCCCCCCATATCAAGAACGATTTTAACGCTTTCATATCAGTTCCTTAGAGTAACGAAAGTCCGAAAAGAAAAATTAATAAACTTTTAATATCTAAATATTTATTTAAATTTCAAATAATTAGATATTAAGCCTAAAATTTTTCGTAAATATTAACATAGCTGAATGAAAAATATGCCGTCCCAACGAGACAAATCTGCTTTAAATCAAATTATTTTGAGAAAAATGTTAAAACACTTGAAATTCCTGCCTACATTTTGCTACATCGCCAAAAACTTCTTAATTATCAACAGCGAAATAACAAACGCTATGTAAATTTTTGTTTCCCTAAACTATAAAGAAAGAAACCTCGACAAACTTTCAGACGGCCTTCGGCAGGCCGCCAATCATCTCCTCCTCCCCCCTCTGCTATAATGCCGCCTGAAAAAACAGCATCTTATATAGATAGAAACATGACCCAAGACCTCCCCCCGCGCCGCCTTGCCGTCGCCCCCATGCTCGACTGGACCGACCGCCACTACCGCTACATGGCGCGCCAAATCACACGCCACACCTGGCTTTATAGCGAAATGGTCAACGCCGGCGCCATCATCTACGGCGACCAAGACCGCTTTTTGGCGTTTAACGACGGCGAACAGCCCGTCGCCCTGCAACTGGGCGGCAGCGAGCCCGCCGATTTGGCCAAAGCCGCCAAAGCCGCCGAAAACTACGGTTACAACGAAGTCAACCTCAACTGCGGCTGCCCCAGCCCGCGCGTACAGAAAGGCGCGTTCGGCGCCTGCCTGATGAACGAAGTCGGTTTGGTCGCCGACTGCCTCAACGCCATGCAGGACGCCGTGCAAATCCCCGTCACCATCAAACACCGCATCGGCATCGACCGCCAAACCGAATACCAAACCCTCACCGATTTCGTCGGCACCCTGCGCGAAAAAACCGCCTGCAAAACCTACATCGTCCACGCACGCAACGCCTGGCTCGACGGCCTCTCGCCCAAAGAAAACCGCGACGTTCCCCCGCTCAAATACGACTACGTCTACCGCCTCAAACAAGACTTTCCCGACCTCGAAATCCTCATCAACGGCGGCATTACCACCAATCAGCAAATCGCCGGACACCTCAAACACGTTGACGGCGTAATGGTCGGGCGCGAGGCGTACCACAACCCCATGATTATGCGCGACTGGGACAGACTGTTTTACAACGGCTCCGCCGCGCCCATCGAATATGCCGACCTCGTTCAACGCCTGTTTGCATACAGCCAAGCGCAAATCCAAGCCGGTCGCGGCACCATCCTGCGCCACATCGTCCGCCACACCCTCGGCCTGATGCACGGCCTGAACAAAGCCCGCGTCTGGCGGCGCATGCTCTCCGACGCCGCGCTTTTGAAAGACAACGACGGCAGCCTGATACTCGAAGCATGGCAGGAAGTCGAGCGGGCGAATAGTTGGGAATAAATTTTCAGACGGCCTGAGACCTTTGCAAAATTCACAAATACTGTCCAACGGCCGTCTGAAACGCCAAATCCGTCATTCCCGCAGGCGGGAATCCAGACGTTTGGGTGGGATAATGTTTTTAAAACAAGCAATTGTCCGAGTTTAACCTTCTGGATTCCCGCCTGCTCGTGAATGATGTTTACATATTTGCGGGTTTGATTTATTTTTTGCAAAAGTCTCGGCCTTTGCCCAAAGGCCGAGACTTTTGCAAAAATCAGAAACGTCTGCCTAAAGGCCGCCAGAAAACCCGATTGCGCCCAATAATCGGATTTTCAGACGGCCTGTTCACATTTCAAACCCTATTTCGCCAAACTTTCCGGGTTTGCAATCAAGTTTAAAAACACCAGCGGCTCATTGCCTGCATTGCGCAGCGCGTGCGACTGACCCGGCCGCGCGATGGTGACGTCGCCCGCGCCGACTTTGGTTTCCTTGCCCGAGCCGTCGGTAAACACACCTTTGCCCGAAATAATGATGTAGGTGTCTTCGTTGTCGGTATGGCCGTGCAGGCCGATGGATGCGCCTTTGGGCAGCGTCAGCCAGCCGATTTCTTTAAACCCGTCCTGCCTGCCGGTCTGATGACGCGTGTAGGCAAAACGCCCCAACAGCGCGCCTTTGCCGCCGCCTGCTTTTTCGCGGTTCCATTCCTGCATATCCGCTTTGCGGTAAACCTGAATGCTGCGGTCGAGCGGTTTGGCTGCGGGCGTATCCGCCGCCCATGCCGCGCCGGACATTAAAACTGCCGCCAGTCCTGCAAAAACCAGATGTTTCATTTTCTGCTCCTTAGTTTGCAACGATAAAAGAAAAAGGCCGTCTGAAACATTAACCGCCGTCCGGTTTTATGTTTCAGACGGCCTGTGCTATCTGTATGGTCGGGAATATTGCTTCAGCCGCCGTAGGTGCGGTTAGCCGCCCGAAGGCGGCGTAACCGTACAAACCCGTGCAAACTGTAACGTCCGAATCCTGCAAATTCCACCACCCCGTTTTTCAGACGGCCTCGGCAGGTGTCGCCAAACAGCGCCGCATACGGTTACGCCGCCTTCGGGCGGCTAACCGTACTTACCGCAATTACTCGATATTCTGAACCTGCTCGCGCATCTGTTCGATCAACACTTTCAGTTCCACCGAAGCCTGCGTACATTCTGCCGCGATGGCTTTGCTGCCCAGCGTGTTCGCCTCGCGGTTGAGCTCCTGCATCAGGAAATCCAGCCGTTTGCCGACGCTGCCTTTGGCTTCGGTTACGATGCGGCGCACTTCATCGATGTGCGTGCGCAGGCGGCTGAATTCTTCGTCCACGTCCGCTTTTTGGATAAACAGCGCAAATTCCTGCTGCAAGCGGTCATTGTCGATATTGCCCACCGCTTCTTTCAGACGGCCTCTGACTTTTTCCATATGCGCCTCAAGCAGCGCGGGGAAAAGTCCGCTCAAAGCATCAATGATGGTTTCCATTTTGGCGAGGCGTTCCAAGAGATGCTCCGCCAGCTTTTTCCCCTCGCGTTTGCGTGCCGCGCCGAAATCTTTCAAAGCCTGCGCCAGCAATTCCTGCACCGCCTTGGCAAACTCTTCGGGATCGGCGTTCTGACTGGCCAAAACGCCCGGGAAGCGCAAAATATCAGCCACCGTCAGCTTGCCCAAATCCGTGTGAACCTTGCGCCATTGTTGGTTGAGCGCGGCGAGCTGTTCCACCAGATCCTGATTCACGTCCAAACTCTGCGCACCCTGCGCGCCGTCCTGCACCTGAATGCGGCATTCGACCTTGCCGCGCTGCGCCTCGGCGGCAATCCGTTCGCGCAATGCACCTTCCAAATGGCGCAAGTCTTCGGGCATGCGGAATTGAACGTCCAAATAGCGGTGGTTTACCGCGCGGACTTCAAGGTTGATGCGCTTACCCGCGCATTCGCCTGCGGCGTTGGCAAAACCGGTCATACTGCGGATGGTCATGTTTTTACTCCGTTTCCAAATACGAGTGAAAGTGGCCTGACTATAACATACAGACGCGGGGCGGGGGCAAGGGGCAGATGCAGTCAGGCCGTCTGAAAACCGCATTCTGCATGGAAAACAGTTTTCAGACGGCCTGACTTAAAATAAATTAAAATATAGTGAAATAAAATAAGAAAGATACAAGGCGGCAAGGCGCGGACAGTACGGGTAGTGCGGGACAGATGAACTTGGCGCTTCGGCGCCTTAGTGAATCGTCCTCTTTGAGCCCGGCCGCAGCCAACGAAGTGGATTTTTTATTTTAATTCACTATACTTTTCAGACGGCCTCAACGAAACCAGCCCCTGACCCGTCCCAAACCGCCGAAACTCACGCTCGCTTCCGCATGTGCCTGCGCTTTCGGTTTAGCGCGGTAGGCCACGCCGATGCCCGCTTCCAAAAGCATGGGAATGTCGTTGGCGCCGTCGCCCACTGCCAAAACCTGCTGCGGCTGCAAACCCAGCATATCGCGGGTTTCGACCAGCAAATCCGCTTTGGCCTGCGCATCGATCACGCCGCCGATGAGCCGTCCGGTCAGTTTGCCGTCTGAAATTTCCAAAACATTGGCGCGTTGGTATTCAAAGCCCAGCCGCCGCTGCAAACGCTCGGTGAAAAAGGTAAATCCGCCCGACACCAGCATAAACTTCACGCCGTGGCGTTTGCACTCTTCCAGCAGAAATTCCGCGCCGGCTGAAAGCTGCAAAACGTCGTCGTAAACCTGCTGCAAAACCGCTTCGTCCAAGCCTTCGAGCAGGGCGACGCGGCGGCGCAGCGATTGTTCGAAATCCAATTCCCCGCGCATGGCCTGTTCGGTAATTTCCGCCACCTGCGCTTTCAGGCCGACGCCGGCGGCGATTTCGTCCACGCATTCGATGGTAATCAGCGTGGAATCCATATCGCTGACAATCAGTCCCAAATCGGCAAACGCCATATCGGGCAAAACGGCGGCGTCGATTTCGCGGCGGCTGCATTCGGCTTTCAGGCCGTCTGAAAAAACAAAATCATCGGGAACGGCGATACGCAGGCTGTTGCCGCATTCTACCGGCGCGGGCAGATTCAGCGGCGCGAGAAAGCCCAAACCGCAGGCGGAAAAATCGGAATGCTGAAGCACGAGGACGTTTGGCATGGCGGAAACCCTGCGTTTGAAAACACGGATTATAACGCGAAGCGGGCGGCAAAAGGCCGTCTGAAATTTCGATTACGTCCCGGTAACTGAATTTCAGACGGCCTTTCCCAAGCTGCGGCAACGGCGGATTTATCTGCCCCGCACCTTATCCGCTGTTTTGAGCAGGTTTCCCGTTTTGCCCTGTTTGGCGGTTTTCGAAGGCCAATCCGCTTTCCCTCCCGCCTTGTGCATCACAGCTTCGAGCATGCCTTTGGTGTGGGCGTAAATCGTTCGGTCGCTCAACTTACCCGCATGTTCGCCCCAAACGGCATAGGCCGCGCCCTGAATTTTGGCAGGATCGGCGGTATTCTTGAAATTATATCTGTCCCATACGCCCAAGTGCCAGTTTTTGCGTACGTCGCGGGTGGCGTAGTCGATGTCTTCGGAAAAAGCGAGATTCTGTTTGGGCACAAAATAGAGGTAGTAGGAATTGTAGTTCCAGACCTTAAATCCGCGTTTGACCAAATCAGGCAGGCTTGCGCGCATGGCGCGGCGGCGCCGGCGTTCGGTTTTGCTTTGCGGATCGCCGTCGTAGCTCCAGTAGGTGATTTCGATGTTTTTGTTCCAATCGCCGAGATTGGACTTCATCATGCCATCGTTCCACATCTGCGTTTTCAGCCCCTTTTTCTCTAAAAACGCGGCCATATCGTTGGCGTAGCGCACAAATTCGTGATTGCTCTCGGCGCTGTAGCCGAATTCGTCGCCGCCGATGTGGAAACGCCTGCCGTATGGGAATTTGGCGGCGATTTCGCCCATCATTGCTTTGACAAAGGCGACGCTCTCGGGCTTGGTGATGTTGATTTCGTCGTCTTCTTGGGCGGAACGCAATTCGCGCGCATACGTTTTGCCTTTGTATTCGGCCAACAGGTCAAATACGCCTTTGATGTGCCTTGGACCGCCAAATTCGGGAATTAATTCAATGTTTTTCTGTTTGGCGTGCTCTACCACATCCTTAAGTTGCTCGTCGCTCCAAAACGGGCGTTTGGTCAGGGGATTGGTGTAGATGCCGTCTGAAAATACCGCATCTTTCGCCCGCTGGTTGAGCACGGCGCTTTCCAATGCGTAATTTTCGTTGTCGGAAAAATGCAGGTGGACAAACTTACCGCCCGATTGCGCCACAGTGTCGATGTATTGTTTGACGACCTGCGGCGAGTAGTAATGGCGGGCGATGTCGAGCATCAGGCCGTTGCGTTTGTTGGCGTAAGCGGCCGATCGGATTTGGGTTTCAGACGGCTCAGACTCCGCATGAACGTGCGGGCTGTCGCAGGCGCAGATAAATGCAAAACCGGCACAAGCCGTCAGATTAAATAAAAATTTCCGAATACCCGGCTGGGCGGGAGAATGCTGGTTCATCATTATTATTCTTTCTCTTTACTAACTAATCAATCCTCATAATCAGGCAAAAAACAATTTTTGTCGAAGCCGACATTTTATTTGCCGACATTTTATTTTAAATGCGCACAAAAAAACGGCCGTTGTTACCAAACGGCCATTTTTTCGGAAAACTGGTGCCCAGGGTCGGACTCGAACCGACACGCCTTTCGGCGGGGGATTTTGAGTCCCCTGCGTCTACCAATTTCGCCACCTGGGCAGGTGATGAAGCTGCTATTATAGCGGTATCGGAAAACTTGTAAAGCGTTTTTTGCCGTTTCGCGCCGCGCAAAATCCAGCGTGTTGATTCTTCGGCGATATTTGTTTGATGCGGCGGGGTAAAGTCAAACTTTCCGCGCTTTTTGCCGCTACGCCCTACATTTAATCGTATAAACGGGTTAAGATATAAAATACGCCATCTTTGCCGCATTCATCGAAAAGGACTACTGCCATGCAAACCGCCAAACACCTGATGCTCGGTGCCGCCGCCCTCGCACTGTTGGCCGCCTGCCAACCCAAAGACAAAGCCGCGCCCGCCGCGTCTGCACCAGCCTCCGCTACGCAAACATCTGCTTCTGCCGCCAAACCTGCGGCGAAAAGCAATGTGAAGAGCGTCGATATGCGCAAGGAAGACATCGGCGGCGATTTCGCCATGACCGACGGTGACGGCAAAGAATTCAAATTAAGCAATATGAAAGGCAAAGTCGTGATTTTGTCGTTCGGCTACACCCACTGCCCCGACGTCTGCCCGACCGAGCTGCTGACCCAGGCCGATACGCTCAAACAGCTCGGCGATAAAGCGAAAGACGTGAAAGTCGTGTTTGCCAGCGTCGATCCCGAGCGCGACACGCCCGAACTGGTCGGCAAATACGTCAAGCAGTTCAACCCCGACTTCATCGGCTTGAGCGTAACCGAAGGCCAGAGTCTGCCTGTGATCAAGCAGCAATACCGCGTCGTTTCCGCCAAAATCAACGCCGACAAAGACCCGAAAAACTATCTGGTCGATCACACCGCCGGTTCGTATGTTATTGATAAAGACGGCGAAGTCGCCTTCTTCGAACCCTACGGCAGCGCCCCCGAAAACATCGCCGCCGACATCAAAACCCTGCTGTAAACCCCATGCCGTCTGAAAACCGAATCCACGTTTTCAGACGGCCTTTGTTTAATGAAAACAACGCCATATCATGAACGACAACGCCCTTACCATCGCCCTTTCCAAAGGCCGTATTTTTGAAGAAACCCTGCCGCTTTTAGCCGCCGCAGGGATTGTGCCGTCTGAAAATCCCGAAAAATCGCGCAAGCTGATTATCGGCACCAACCACGAAAACATCCGCCTCGTCATCATGCGCGCCACCGACGTGCCGACCTACGTCCAATACGGCGCGGCGGATTTCGGCATCGCCGGCAAAGACGTTTTGATCGAACACGGCGGCGACGGCCTGTATCAGCCGCTCGATCTGCAGATTGCCAAATGCCGCATGACGGTTGCCGTACGCAAAGGATTCGACTACCCGCGCGCCTCACAGCCCGGCAGCCGCCTGCGCATCGCCACCAAATATCCCGGCATCGCTGCCGAACATTTCGCCGCCAAAGGCGTTCATGTGGACATCATCAAACTCTACGGTTCGATGGAACTCGCCCCGCTGGTCGGCCTTTCCGACGCCATCGTCGATTTGGTTTCCACCGGCAACACCCTCAAAGCCAACGACCTCGAAGCCGTCGAACACATCGCCGACATTTCCAGCCGCCTCGTCGTCAACAAAGCCGCGCTGAAAACCAAATACGCCCTGCTTGACCCCATTATTCAGGCGTTTGCCGGCGTCGTGAACAAAGAGGCCGTCTGAAAAACGGCTTAAACATTTAAAACGACAAACCTTTTTCAGACGGCCTGTTCCACCGCAAAAGCCGTCCGAAAACACCAAACACACACAGGAAACCCCCGCATGAGCCTTCCCCCGACCGACAAAAAACTCGCCGTCCTCATCGACGCCGACAACGCATCCGCCGACATCATCGAACGCCTGCTGGCCGAAGTCGCCAAATACGGCATCGCCAGCGTCAAACGCATTTACGGCGACTGGAGCCACGGCCTCTCCAAATGGAAGGCCGCCCTCCTGCCGCACGCCATCATCCCCGTCCAACAATTCGCCTACACCAAAGGCAAAAACGCCACCGACATGGCGCTGGTCATCGACGCCATGGATTTGCTCTACAGCGGCAACTTCGACGGCTTCTGCATCGTTTCCAGCGACAGCGACTTCACCCGCCTCGTCAGCCGCCTGCGCGAAAGCGGCCTCACCGTTTACGGCTTCGGCGAAAAGAAAACCCCCGAAGCCTTCCGCAAAGCCTGCGACAAATTCATCTACACCGAAATCTTCCGCCCCGAAAAACACAGCGACAAAAATAAAAACAACGCCAAACCCAAACCCGCCGAAACCGAAACCGCGCCCGAAACCGACGTCGCCACCCTCATCAAACGCGCCGTGCGCGAAAACGCCGACGATTTGGGCTGGGCAAATTTAGGCCCCATCGGCAGCTACATCAATAAAACCAACCCCGATTTCGACCCGCGCCTGTACGGTTTCGCCAAACTTTCCGAACTCATCAAATCCTTCGATATTTTCGAACACCGCACCGACAACAACCAGCTCCAAGTGCGCCGCAACGACAAAAACGTTAGGCCGTCTGAAAAAGAAAGCAAGCCCGCTGATGCCGTAGTTCAAGCCGAACCCGCCGTTCAGACGGCCTCGGGCGACAACAAACCGCAAAACGGCGCAGCCGACGGCAAACCCGCAGGCCGCAACCGCAAACGTGCGGAACGCCAACCCGACACCGCAACGGCGGCGCAGGCTGAACAGAACAGGCCGTCTGAAAACGGACAAAACGGCTTGCAGCCGGATGCCAAACCCACAGCCCGGCCCATACAGCCAGAAACCGCAACCGCACCTGCCGACAAAGCCGCCAAAACCAAAAACGGCAAACCCAAATTCAGCCGCGTGATTCCGCTCGTGCAGCAGGCCGTCGATGCCGCAGCCGATGCCGACGGCTGGGCGCGCCTGAGCGACGTTCTAAAACAGCTTGCCGCACAAATCAACCCGCACGACTACGGCTACGACACCGACCGCGCCCTGGTGCACGCCATTTACAGCGACTGGCTGGAAATCAAGAAAGTCGGACGCGGCGAGCGGGTAAAAGTGAACAAGCGGTTTGTGAGTAAGGATTGACACCAACGGAAATTTCAGACGGCCTTCCAATATCCGAAGTCCGTTCCCCCGAACGAAAGACTGCGAAACATGCAAAGTAAATCCACGCTCGATACCATTTTTTCCCACCGTTCCATCCGCAAATTCACGTCCCGACCCATATCGGAAGAAATGCTCGACACGCTGGTTCGCGCAGGGCAGCAGGCTTCGACTTCGAACAATCTGCAATGTGTTTCCGTTATCCGCGTATCCGACCGAGCTTTGCGACAAGGCATACACGAAGCGGCAGGCAGTGCACCCTATATCGTTGATTGTGCGGAATTTCTGCTTTTCTGCATCGACTTTTCCAAACACCGGCAAATCTGCCCCGAAGCGCAACTCGACTGGACTGAAGTTACCCTGATTGGCGCGGTGGACGCTGGCATTATGGTGCAGAACGTTTTGCTGGCCGCCGAATCTCTGGGCTTGGGCGGCGTGTATATCGGCGCGTTGCGCAATGATGCGCAGAAGGTGTCGGATGTATTGAACCTGCCTGATTACTGCGTGCCGCTGGTCGGTCTGTGCTTGGGTTATCCCGATCAAGACCCGCCGTTTAAACCGCGCCTGCCCAAAGAGCTGGTTTATGCCGAAAACGTCTGTCCTTTATTGGATGACGGCGCGGCAGAGAGCTACAATCAGGCGGTAGCGGCGTATTACAAAGTGCGCAAAGGCAAATCCGTGCCGTGGAAACAGTCGCTGGCCAAAACGCTGGCCAATCCCGTGCGTCCGCATATGGCGGGCTTTTTACATAAAAAGGGATTTTTGAAAAGATGACTTTCAGACGGCATCAATGCATACCGAAGACCCTCTGAAAAATGTTTTACAAAACCGCAGAAGAGACCGAACCCATGAAATTCCTCGACACCCGTTCTCCCGATTTCCAAGCCGAACTCGAAGCGCTGTTGGCGTTTGAAACGGCGCAAGACCCGAAAATCGACCAAATCGTTGCCGACATCTGCGCCGACGTGCAAAAGCGCGGCGATGCGGCGGTCGTCGAATACACCAACCGTTTCGACGGCACGTCGGCGCAGTCGTTTGCGGATCTGACCTTGAGTCAGGACGATTTGAAAGCGGCATTTGCGCGCATTCCCGCCGATATTCAGACGGCCTTGAAAACGTCCGCCGCGCGCGTGGAAAGCTACCACCGCCGCCAAAAGCTGGAATCGTGGACTTACGAAGACGAAGACGGCACGCTTCTGGGCCAGCAGATTACGCCGCTTGACCGCGTAGGGATTTATGTGCCCGGCGGCAAGGCGGCTTATCCGAGTTCGGTCATTATGAACGCGATGCCGGCGCACGTTGCGGGCGTGAAGGAAATCATCATGGTCGTGCCCACGCCCAAAGGCGAGCGCAACGATATTGTGCTGGCGGCGGCATTTGTCGCGGGCGTGACCAAAGTGTTCACCATCGGCGGCGCGCAGGCGGTGGCGGCGCTGGCCTACGGCACGGAAAGTGTGCCGCAGGTCGATAAAATCACGGGGCCGGGCAACGCGTTTGTCGCCGCCGCCAAACGCCGCGTATTCGGCGTGGTCGGCATCGACATGGTGGCGGGGCCGTCTGAAATTCTCGTTATCGCCGACGGCACCACGCCCGCCGAATGGGTGGCGATGGATTTGTTCAGCCAGGCCGAACACGACGAAATCGCGCAAGCCATCTTAATCGCCACTTCGCAGGCGTATCTCGACGAGGTGAAAGCCGCGCAGGAAAAACTCATCGCCGAAATGCCGCGCCGCGCCATCATCGAAGCCAGCTTGGGCAACCGCGGTGCGATGATTTTGGCCAAAGATTTGGACGAAGCCTGCGAAACCGCCAACTACATCTGCCCCGAACACCTTGAATTGTCGGTAGAAAATCCGCAGGAATGGGCGAAAAAAATCCGCCACGCCGGCGCGATTTTCATGGGCCGCTACACCAGCGAAAGCCTCGGCGACTACTGCGCAGGGCCCAACCACGTTCTGCCCACCAGCCGCACCGCCCGTTTCTCGTCGCCGCTGGGCACTTACGACTTCCAAAAGCGCAGCAGCCTGATACAGGTATCCGAAGCAGGCGCGCAAAAGCTGGGCAAAACCGCCAGCGTGTTGGCGCACGGCGAAAGCCTGACCGCCCACGCGCGCGCGGCGGAATTTCGGTTGAAGAAATAAGGGGTTGATACTTCTGCAAAAAACGAATCAAACCCGCAAATGCGTAAACGTCATTCCCGCGCAGGCGGGAATCCGGAAGGTTAAATCCAGACAACTGCTTGTTTTAAAAACATTACCCCACCCAAACTTCTGGACTCCCGCCTGCGCGGGAATGACGGATTGAGCATTTCAGACGGTCTTTAAACAATATTTGTGTTTTGTACAAAGTTCCCGGCCTGAGTGTTTTACAAAACGATAAGGCCGTCTGAAACCCCAACCGCCAACCCTGTTCCTCAAAAAAGGCCGTCTGAAAACATGACCACCGCCCTCTTCCTCCTCCTGCTCGGCGCGTTGCAGCAATATCTGCAACGCCCGCCGTCGTTTGTCTGGGCGGTGGGCTACACGGCCTTGCTGATTTTGGCCGGCTGGTATTTCTTCAAAGACGGATCGCCGCTGCTCGACGCCGCGCTCGGCTTTTACGCATGGGGCTATTTTCTTACCCTGCGCCGCACCGGTTGGACAAACAAACCGAAATGGGTGGCGGTTTATCTGCTCGGTGCGCTGGTACCGACGGTGTTTATTTATATTTATCTGTTTGGTTCATAGAAGGAAAGAGGCCGAGACTTTTGCAAAAATCAGAAGCATCCGCCTACTAAAGGCCGTCTGAATACTTTGGCGGCAGGTGTGCTTAGCCGAACCGCTACACTCAACAAACAGCTTTTCAGACGGCCTAACCCCTTCCGAAATCTCCACCTGCCGGCACAAATTGTCAACAAAAACGCCGCCGAATTTTGCTACAATACCCACCCGATCCGCACGAAAGTTCATCATGAAAATTGCTGTTGTCGATTACGGCATGGGCAACCTGCATTCCGTTTTAAAATCCGTACAGGCCGCGCAGAAGCTCTCGGGAGCGGCGGCGGAAATCTTTCTGACCGACCGCGCCGAAGAAGTGTTTGCCGCCGACAAAATCATCTTCCCCGGCCAGGGCGCGATGCCCGACTGCATGGGCGCGCTGCAAAAAAGCGGTTTGGGCGAAGCGGTTTCAGACGGCCTGAAAAACAAACCGTTTTTCGGCATCTGCGTGGGCGCGCAATTATTGTTCGACCACAGCGAAGAAGGCGGTACTGCGGGCTTGGGCTGGTTTGCCGGCGACGTCAAACGCTTCCCTGCGGGCATCGGCGACGGCAGCGGCGGCCGTCTGAAAGTGCCGCACATGGGCTGGAACACCGTCCGCCAAACGCGCTCCCACCCGCTCTTTAAAGACATCGCCGACAACACGCGCTTTTACTTCGTCCACAGCTACTACTTCGCGCCCGCCGACCCCGAAATCGTGTTGGGCACGAGCGAATACCCCGATGAATTTGCCTGCATCGTCGGCAGAGACAATGTGTTTGCCACCCAATTCCACACCGAAAAAAGCCACGACGGCGGGCTTTTGCTGTTGCGGAATTTTTTGGATTGGCAGGTTTGAACACGGATTTTTAAAACAGAGTTTTCAGACGGCCTGAGGCCTTATAAAAAAAGCAGATTAAACCCGAAAATGTGTGAACGTCATTCCCGCCTGCGCGGGAATGACGGATTCGGCGTTTCAGACGGTCTTTAAACAGTCGTTGGAATTTTTGCAAAAGTCCCGCTTTTAAATCAAACCGCCGTTGCAGGTTGGGCTTCAGTTCGGCAGGTTCTACCCTTAAGGCCGTCTGAAAAACAAACTTCACGCAACAGTTTCAAATAAAATTATCCATTTTCCATACGCAAATCTGCTAAAAACTGCTAACTTGTGTAAAATAACCGCCGATGCGAAACATCGGCATTTTTCAGACGGCCGCGAGCCAATCCGCCGTCAGACCGTCTGAAAACCCACCGGAGACCCCTCATGCTGCTTATCCCCGCCATCGACTTAAAAGACGGCCAATGCGTCCGTCTCAAACAGGGACTGATGCAAGAAGCCACCGTTTTTTCCGACAAACCCGCCGACACCGCCGCCCACTGGTTCAAACAGGGCGCGCGCCGTCTGCATCTGGTCGATTTAAACGGCGCGTTTGCCGGCGAGCCGAAAAATTTCCCCGCGATTAAAGAAATCCTCGCCGAGGTCGCCGCCCACATTCCCGTGCAGCTCGGCGGCGGCATCCGCGATTTGGCGACCGTCGAAAAATACCTCGAATTGGGGCTGAGCGACGTGATTATCGGCACGGCAGCGGTGAAAAACCCCGACTTCGTGCGCCAAGCCTGCAAAGAATTTGCCGGCCACATCATCGTCGGTCTCGACGCCAAAGACGGCATGGCCGCCATCGACGGCTGGGCAACCGTTACCGACCACCATGTTACCGACCTTGCCCGACGCTTTGAAGACGACGGCGTCAACAGCATCATCTACACCGACATCGGCCGCGACGGCATGATGGGCGGCGTCAACATCGAGGCCACGGTCAAACTCGCCGAAGCCGTGAAAATCCCCGTCATCGCTTCCGGCGGCCTGACCAACCTCGACGACATCCGCGCCCTCTGCGCCGTCGAAAAAAGCGGCGTGACCGGAGCGATTACCGGCCGCGCGATTTACGAGGGCAGCATCGACTTCGCCGAAGCGCAAAAACTGGCCGATTCGCTGGCTTGAGGCGGTTCGGGATAACAGGCCGTCTGAAAATATAAAACCGCCGCAAAATGCGTTTGATTGATTTTGTTGGCGGAACTTGGTCGGGTTCAAAGAAATTTCAGACAGCCTCAAACCGCATTATTTTTGAAGGCCGTCTGAAAAATTCCGAAACCCGTATGCTGGGCCCGGTTGGCGGGCTTGTCGAACCATTAGCCCAACATCTTACAAAATCAGGTCAGAACTTCGCCGGGCTGAAGCCCGGCCTACAACCGAAGTCCGCCCTTCCGCGGGAAGGCAAAAACGACCAAACAAAAAGGCCGTCTGAAAACCCAACTCCCAACCTTTCAGACGGCCTCAAAAAACAAAAAACTTTTCCACATTACCAAACATAGAAAGGGATTTTACTCACCATGTTGGCAGCTTTTATTTTAGGATTCTGGATCATCTGGTCGTCCGGCCGCGACATTTACGCCATCAGCGAGAGCCTGTGGTTTACCGTGCTCATCGCCATTGTCAACGCTCTGGTCATGTTCCAAATGCCTGTTATCGACAACAAATGGCTGGCCGGTTACGGTATTTTGTGGGTCTATACCGCCCTCGTCTTTTTCCTCGTCGACCGCTTCAGCTCGAGCTTCGCCGCCACCGCGCTGATGGCCGTTGCCGCCGCGGCAGGCTATTTTTTCCTCAACGACAGTCTGCCCCAGCTGGTTTCCGCCGTTTTCACCAAAGTTTAATTCCGCAGCGGCTTTGCCCTGCTTGAAAGAAAGAATCTCTATGGCACTGGCAAAACGCATCATCCCCTGCCTCGACGTGGACAACGGCCGTGTCGTCAAAGGCGTCAACTTCCTCGGCCTGCGCGACGCTGGCAATCCCGTCGATGTCGCCAAACGTTACAACGACGAAGGCGCAGACGAGCTGGCTTTTCTCGACATTACCGCCTCCTCCGACAACCGCGACACCATTCTCCACATCATCGAAGGCGTCGCCGCGCAGGTTTTCATCCCCCTGACCGTCGGCGGCGGCGTGCGCTCCGTCGCCGACGTGCGCCGACTGCTCAACGCGGGCGCCGACAAAGCCAGCATCAACACCGCCGCCGTGACCAATCCCGATTTGGTCAACGAAGCCAGCGGATTTTTCGGTTCGCAGGCCATCGTCGTCGCCATCGACGCCAAAGCCGTCAACCCCGAAAACACCCGTTGGGAAATCTTCACCCACGGCGGCCGCAAACCGACCGGCCTCGACGCCGTCGCATGGGCAGTCGAAATGCAGAACCGCGGCGCCGGCGAAATCCTCCTCACCAGTATGGACAGGGACGGCACCAAACAAGGCTTCAACCTGCCGCTGACCCGTGCCATCAGCGAAGCCGTCGATATTCCCGTCATCGCCTCCGGCGGCGTGGGCAACATCCAGCACCTCATCGACGGCATCAAAGAAGGCAAAGCCGACGCCGTTTTGGCCGCCAGTATTTTCCACTTCGGCGAAATCGGCATCCACGAAGCCAAACTCGCCATGCAGGAAGCAGGGATTGAAATCAGGCTGTGAGTTTTCAGACGGCATGGGCAGCTTTATTGTTATCAAACCGCTGCCTGCCAACGTTCACAATCCGGACGTTGCAAAAATCAAAAAGCCGCCTGAAACTTTCACAGACGTTATTCCCGCGCAGGTGGGAATCGACGGTTAAAAACAGGCAATACATTGTTTTTAAATAAGTTTCAAAAGATCAAACGTAGATTCCCGCCTGCGCGGGAACGACGTCCATAACTATTTCAGACAGCCGTTTTTTATTTCCACAAAATTCTCATACCGTCTGAATTTTTTTAATTTCAGACGGCCTCTAACAAAGGATTCCGAACATGGCCCCCGAAGCCCTGCTCCAAGCCGTTAAATTTGACGAAAAAGGTTTGGTCTGCGCCGTTGCGCAGGATTGGAAAACCCGCCGCGTGCTGATGTTGGCGTGGATGAATGCCGAAGCGCTGCAACAGACCGCCGCAACGGGTTTTGCCCATTATTACAGCCGTTCGCGCCAAAAGCAGTGGATGAAGGGCGAAGAATCGGGACACACGCAGAAAGTGCACGAACTGCGCCTCGACTGCGACGGCGATGCGGTGGTGATGCTGATCGAACAAAACGGCGGCATCGCCTGCCACACCGGGCGCGAAAGCTGTTTCTACAAGGTTTGGGACGGCAGCGCGTGGCAGACGGCGGACGCGGTATTGAAAGACGAAACGGAAATTTACAGGCATAAGCATCCGTAAACCGCCGTTTTCCGGCCATGCCGTCTGAAATGTTTTACAGATTTTCAGACGGCATCCTGTTCCAACCCAATGAAAGCCCTCTCATGACCGACACCGTTTTCACACAAATCCAAAACACCATCGACTCCCGCAAAGGCGGCAATCCCGACGAATCCTACGTCGCCCAACTCCTGCATAAAGGGCAGGACAAAATTCTGAAAAAAGTCATCGAAGAAGCCGGCGAAGTGCTGATGGCCTCGAAAGACGGCGACCGCGAACACCTGATTTACGAAACCGCCGACCTGTGGTTTCACAGCATGGTTCTGCTCGCCCACCACGGCCTGCGCGTGGAAGACGTTGCCGCCGAGCTGGCGCGCCGTCAGGGTTTGTCAGGGTTGGCGGAAAAAGCCGCCCGTACGGCAGAGTAGTGAACTATAAATAAAAAATCTACTGCGTTGGCTGCGGCCGGGCTCAAAGAGGACGATTCACTAAAGCGCTGAAGCGCCAAGTTCATCTCCTGTACTGTCTGCACCTTGCCGCCTCGTATCTTTCTTA
Source organism: Neisseria chenwenguii (assembly GCF_002216145.1). Lineage (NCBI taxonomy): Bacteria > Pseudomonadati > Pseudomonadota > Betaproteobacteria > Neisseriales > Neisseriaceae > Neisseria > Neisseria chenwenguii. The sequence goes on along the minus strand of NZ_CP022278.1, from coordinate 1,701,118 downwards.
TTTTATTTCACTATAAAACGCCGCCTGCCCGCCGGGTTGGTTTTCTGCCTGATTCGCTATACAATTCCGAAAATATTCAATCAGGCCGTCTGAATGGTTCTATCCTGTTCACCAGCCTTATTCAGACGGCCTTACGGAGCAAAACCATGACCGACTGCATTTTCTGCAAAATCGCCGCCAAAGACATTCCGTCCGACACGGTTTACGAAGACGGCGAAATGCTGTGTTTCAAAGACATCCGCCCCGCCGCACCCGTGCATCTGCTGCTTATTCCCAAAGCTCACTTCGATTCGCTCGCCCACGCCAAGGCCGAACATGAAGCGCTGTTGGGCAAAATGATGCTGAAAGTGCCGCAGATTGCCGAAGCCGCGGGTTTGACCAACGGTTTCAAAACCGTCATCAACACAGGCAAAGGTGGTGGTCAGGAAGTGTTCCACCTGCATATCCACATCATGGGCACACCCTCCTAACATTCTGAATTTTCTCAATTAAAATCAAAGGAAACATCATGGGCAGCTTTTCTATCTGGCATTGGCTGATTGTTTTGGTCATTGTCGTTTTGGTGTTCGGCACCAAAAAACTGCGCAACGTCGGCAAAGACTTGGGCGGCGCGGTACACGACTTTAAAGAAGGTCTGAACGAAGGTACCGACAATACCTCGAAAAAAGAAGAAGTTATCGAACACAAAAAAGACGAAGACAAAGCCTGATTTATGTTTGATTTCGGTTTGAGCGAGCTTCTGCTCGTCGGCGTTGTCGCCTTAATCGTGCTGGGGCCCGAGCGCCTGCCTGCCGTGGCACGCACGGCGGGGCGGCTTGTCGGCAAAATGCAGCGGCTGGTCGCCAACGTCAAGCAGGAGTTGAGCGCGCAGGTCGAGTTGGACGAATTGCGCAAGGCCAAGCAGGAATTTGAAGCCGCCGCCACGCAGTTTAAAAACGAAATCAAAGACGTCGGCAGCGAGGCGCAAAACAATCTGAACCAGATTTCAGACGGCCTCAAACCGTGGGAACGCCTGCCCGAACAGCGCACGCCCGCCGATTTCGGTGTAGACGCACAAGGCAATCCGCTGCCGCAGGGCGAAATGCCGTCTGATACTTTGCTCGACGAAAACGGCCAGCCCGTCGCCCCGCCTGCCGCCGAAACTGCCGAAGATTCCGAATCCGCACAAAACAAGGCTTGGCGCGATTATCTGACCGCCGCTTCGATGCCGTCTGAAAGCCCGCAGGTCGAATATCTCGAAACCGCGCCGTCGGTCGGCCTGCTGCACACGGCTTCGCTGCGCAAGCAGGCGATGCAGCGCAAACGCGATATGCGCCCGAAATTCCAAGCCAAACCGAAACTGCGCGTCCGTAAAAAGTGAGCCTACGGTGTCTGAAACCCAACCCACCCAGCCTTTAATCGAGCACCTGCTCGAACTGCGCCGCCGACTGATGTGGATCCTCGGCGGCCTCGTTGTCTGCTTTCTCGCGCTGATGCCTTTCGCGCAGCAACTCTATTCCTTTACCGCCGCACCGCTGATGTCGTCGCTGCCGAAAGACACCAGCATGATTGCCACCGATGTGATTGCGCCGTTTTTCGTACCTGTCAAAGTCACGCTGATGGCGGCCTTCCTGATTTCGCTGCCGCACACGCTCTATCAGGTTTGGGCGTTTGTCGCGCCCGCGCTCTACCGCCACGAAAAACGGCTGGTCTTCCCGCTGGTCGTTTCCAGCTTTTTGCTGTTTTTCGTCGGCATGGCGTTCGCCTATTTCTTGGTTTTTCCGATTATTTTCAAATTCTTGGCCGGCGTTACGCCCACGGGCGTCAACATGGCGACCGACATCGACAAATACCTGTCGTTTATTTTGGGCATGTTTGTCGCTTTCGGCACGACGTTTGAAGTACCCGTCGTCGTCATTTTGCTCGCCCGAATGGGTGTGGTCACGGCCGAACAGCTCAAAGTCGCGCGGCCTTATGTGATTGTCGGCGCATTTATCGTCGCCGCCGTCATCACCCCGCCCGACGTACTTTCCCAGCTCCTGCTCGCCGTACCGCTGGTTTTGCTTTACGAAGCGGGGATTTGGTTCAGCCGCTTTATCAAACCTGTCGAACGGGAAGACGAAACGGAAAACGATACGCCGCCCCCGCCTGCGAAGGTTGGGTGAGGCCGTCTGAAAGCCAAGAAGACCAAGAACTTTGCAAAAAAGCTGAAAATCTTGAGAAGCGCTTGCAGGGGTGGGTTTTATACCCGCCCGTAAGCCTTTAAATTACTGAAAAAACTTAATATTTCAGAATTATTGGAGTTCGGACGGGTATAAAACCCGCCCCTGCAAACTGGCGTTTCTTATTTTTGCAAAACGCTCAGGCCGTCTGAAAATTTTACCGCACCATGAAACTTTTCAGACGGCCTCACCCTCTATACATCTTGTTCGCAAACACTTTTCCACACACCACTCATTTCTATGCCCCCCTCCCCCACCCGCTCCCTGTCTTATTACGCCGCCTGCGCCGGCCTAATCGGTTTGATTGCCGTCAGCCTGTCGTGGGAACTTTGGATTGCACCGCTGCGCGAAGGCGGCTCGTGGCTGGCACTCAAGGCGCTGCCGCTTTGTCTGCCGCTGGCGGGCATTTTGAAAGGTAAAACATATACTTACCAATACAGTTCGATGCTGGTTCTGATTTATTTCGCCGAAGCCTGTATGCGGCTGTTTGATGCCGCGCCGGCGAGCCGCGCGTGTGCGGCGGTGTCGGTGGTGTGCAGCAGCGTGTTTTTTCTGGCCTGTTTGGGCTTTATCCGGCAACAGCGAAAGGCCGCAGCATGATGTTCCAAAAATTTTCAGACGGCAGCAGCAGCGTGTGGAACGAGCGTTTCCTGCCCTTATGGTTTTGTTTTATCTGGATAAACATTGCACCCTTCCTCTCGCTTTACCGCACGGGGCCGTTGTCGAGTTTTTATCTGGAGGCCGGTTCGCTGACGGGCGCGGCGCTGTTGGTGCTGGTCACGGCCTACTGCGGGCTCTTGAACGTCAAATTCTCCGCCGCGGCGAAATGTCTGCTGGTGTTGGCAGCGTTTTGGTGGGCACAGGCGCGGCTGATGAATCTGACCTACCCGGGCATGAACGACATGGTGGTGTGGACGTTTATCATCCTCGCCCTCGCCGCTTGGGCCTGCCGCGGCTGGATTGCGGAATACGGGCAGGAGCGCGCGGTAACAATATTTGCGTGGACTTTGCTGTTCGGCGCATTGGCGCAGGCCGTGATTGCCGTGTTGCAGTTTAACGGCCTCTCGGGCACCGGCCTGTTACGCGGCATCACTGCCTATGCCAATAAAGACGGTATCAGCGGCCAGCTCGGCCAGCGCAACCATCTCGGCCATTATTTGATGTGGGGAACGCTTAGCGCGGCCTACCTTTGGGCGCAGCGCAAAATGCCGGCATGGCTGGGATTTTTGCTGGTCGCCGGTCTGGCCGGCGTGATGGGCTTGGTCAACTCGCGCACGATTCTGACCTACGTCATCGGTGTCGGCCTGCTGCTGCCGTTTTGGCGCTGGCGAGCGGGCAGAGAGGCCAACCGCCTCACCGCTGTGATGCTGTTTGCCGTATTGGCGGTCTTTTTCTTCCAGTTTTCGATGGGACACATCCTCGAATGGCTGGGCAACGGCAGCTACGAAACGGCGGTCGAGCGCGTAGGCACCAGCAGTTTTGAAGGTTCGGCGCGCCAAATCGAAGCTAAAAAAGCCTGGCTGGCTTTTCAGACGGCACCCTTCTTCGGCCACGGCTGGAACAGCTACGCGCTGCAAAGTTTCCTCGTCAATGCCGAACAGCAAAACTACGCCAACAATATCCTCGGCGTATTGTTTACCCATGCCCACAACATCGTTTTAAACCTACTGGCCGAAATGGGGCTGGTCGGAACACTTTTGGTCGCCGCCTGCATTCTGACTGCCGTTTGGCGTATGCTTTCCCGTCCCAACCATCCCGCATCGCTGCTGCTTTTGGCGACGATGACGGTGTCGATGTGCCACAGCATGCTCGAATATCCGCTTTGGTATATCTATTTCCTCACGCCGTTCTGCCTGATGCTCTCGCTCTCGCCCGCGCAGCAGCAAGACGTTTCAGACGGCCTCATGCAGGCCAAACTGCGCAACTTGGGCGGCGGCCTGCTCGCGCTGGGCATCATCGCCGGCATTCTGCAACTGGGCTGGACGTACACCAACCTGACCGAATACAGCCAACAGCAGAAAACCGACACCGCCGTTAAAATCCAGCAAAAAATCAGCGGGCTGAAACAAATCGCTGCCGACAGCCCGATACTGCGCTACTACGCCGAGTTGGGTTTGGCGCGCCACTTCTCTCCTACCGACAACACCATCAACCCCGTTGCCGAAAAAGCTGCTCTCGCTGCGCTGACCTACCGCCCGTATGCCAACGCCCACCAAGTCGGCCTTTACTACCAGCGGCAGGGCAAAACCGCCGAAGCGCGCAAATGGATGCAGGCGATGTATTACTACTACCCCTACCACATTCCCTACTACCAAACCCAAATCGCCGCCCACCCCGCCCTGCAACCGCTTGCCGCCGAAGCAGACGTGCAATGCCAAACGGCGTACGGCAAATTTTTACGCTTTGAAAAACTTAAAAAAATTACCTGCACCGCCGCCGTTTCCAAAGCAAAATAAGGCTATCTGAAAAATGTAAAGGCCGTCAAAGCCATTGCAAAAAAGCGCAAAAGCATAGAAACACACGCTATCAGCCGACGCAACTTGCGTGTTAAGATTGCCGTATTCCCTACCTGCGCAGGCATACGCCCGCGCCAACCATGAAAAAGGAAACCCCATGAGCCGCGTATTACTGGTAGATGACGACGCTTTGCTGACCGAACTTTTGACCGAATACCTGACCGCCGAAGGGCTCAACATCCACAGCGTTCCCGACGGCGAAGCGGGCGTCCAGGAAATCCTGACCGGCCAATACGATGTTGTCGTATTGGATTCCATGATGCCGAAAATGAACGGCTTGGACGTTTTGAAAAACGTGCGCAGCCAAAGCACCGTGCCGATTATCATGCTGACCGCCAAAGGCGACGACATCGACCGCATCATCGGCCTCGAAATGGGCGCAGACGATTACGTTCCCAAACCCTGTACCCCGCGCGAGCTGTTGGCCCGCATCAACGCCATTCTGCGCCGCGCCCAACAAAGCGGCGAGCAGAGCAACACGCCCAACAGCATCGCCGTCAGCGACGTCGTGCTCTTCCCGGCCAAACGCCAGGCCACCATCAAAGACGAGCCGCTCGAGCTGACCAGCACCGAGTTCAACCTCTTGGAAGTCCTGATGCGCCATGCCGGTCAGGTTGTCAGCAAAGAAACCCTGTCCGTCGAAGCCCTTGACCGCAAGCTGGCGAAATTCGACCGCAGCATCGACGTGCACATTTCCAGCATCCGCCACAAACTCGGCGACGCCTCGCTGATTCAGACCGTGCGCGGTTTGGGCTATCTCTTTGTTAAAAACTAAAGACCGAAGCGTTCAATGAAACTGTTTCAACGCATCTTCGCCACATTTTGCGCAGTCATCGTCTGCGCAATCTTCGTGGCGAGTTTTTCATTCTGGCTCGTGCAGGACACACTGGCCGAAAACCAGTTCAACCAACGGCGCACCATCGAAACCACACTGATGAACAGCATGGTTTCCGCCTTCCGCGCCCGCGGCGACAACGGCGCGCGCGAAATCCTCAACGAGTGGAAAGACAACCCCGTTTCCGATTCCGTTTACGTCATCCTCGGCGACGACAAAACCGACATCCTCGGCCGCGACGTCGACAGCCAGACCGTCGAGCGCGCCCGCGCCTTCGCCGCCAACAACCCCGAGTCCGACCTCGCCCACATCGAATACGACCGTTTCGGCGAAGAATACCTCTTCTTCATCAACGGCTGGGACAACCGCCAAGCCCAGCGTCTGCCCAGCCCGCTGTTCATTCCCGGCCTGCCGCTCTCCCCGATTTGGCACGAATTCATCATCTTGTCGTTCATCATCTTAGTCGGCCTGCTGCTGGCCTATATTCTGGCCAACAATATTACCAAACCCATCAGCATCCTCGGAAACGGCATGGACCGCATCGCCGGCGGCGATTTGGAAACCCGCATCGCCCAGCAGATGGACGGCCGCGACGACGAGCTTTCCCACCTCGCGTTCCAATTCGACAAAATGGCCGACAAACTGCAAAAACTCGTCGCCAAAGAACGCCACCTCCTCCACCACGTTTCCCACGAAATGCGCTCTCCGCTGGCGCGCATGCAGGCCATCGTCGGCCTGATTCAGGCGCAGCCGCAAAAACAGGAAGCCTACCTCAAACGCCTCGAAGGCGAACTGACCCGCATGGATACCCTGGTCGGCGAACTCCTGACCCTGTCGCGGCTGGAAACCTCCAACATGCCGCTGGAAAAAGAAGACCTCAAACTTCTGCCCTTCCTCAGCAACCTGATTGAAGACAGCCAGGCCGTCGCCCAGCAAAACCAGCAATCCGTCTCACTGGCCGTCGATCCCAAAATCCCCGAAAACGCCACCGTTTCCGCCAACGAAAGCTACCTCTACCGCGCATTCGACAACGTCATCCGCAACGCCATGAATTACAGCCCCGAAGGCAGCGTCATCAAAGTCAACGTCTCGCAAGACAACAAAAACTGGATCATCAACGTCACCGACAACGGCCCCGGCGTAAACGAAATGCAGCTTCCGCACATCTTCACCGCCTTCTACCGCGCCGACTCCAGCGCCAGCAAACCCGGCACCGGCCTGGGCTTGGCGCTGACCCAGCACATCATCGAGCAGCACAACGGCAGAATCAACGCCCAAAACGTCAAGCCAAACGGCCTCAATATGCATTTTGTACTGCCCAAGAAAAAAGCCCTCTGAAAACAGGCCGAGACCTGTGCAAAAATAATAAACATCCGCTTGAGGCCGTCTGAAACCGTTAATTACCTAACCGTCGTCATTCCTGCGCAGGCGGGAATCCACGGTTAAAAACAGGCAATATCTTGTTTGAACATAAGTTTCAGAAACTCAAATGTGGATTCCCTCCTGCACGGGAATGACGTCCATAAAACTTTCAGACGGCCTCAATCTTTTAGGAACCGCGATGAAGCAGCCGGACAACAACAAACCACACTCACCTTCCAAGGCCGTCTGAAATCCTTTGCCGCTTTTCAGACGGCCTTTTATAATGCGTATGGAATTTAAAAAACACAGACCGCTTTCCTTGCGAAACCCCGCCCAAATGCCGAAACATCTGCGAAAGCTGCTTTCAACTGTAGGCCGGGCTTCAGCCCGGCTTTTCAGCAGGCCGTAGGTCGGATTCTCGAATCCGACCTACGCGGTTTACAGCGTGCAGACCATGCCAGCTCACCCCAAGCGACGTCCCACAAGTCGAATTTCCTGCGATCAGAGCACGGCAAAGAAAAGGTTAAGTTTTCAGACGGCCTTCCGACTCTTTTATAAAAATTCCGGCCTTTTTTGATTTTTACAAAAATCCCAACACCCACACCACACACCATTTTCAGACGGCCTTACCGCCCGAAAGGAAACCGCCATGACCGTCCAATCCATGCCCGGCTATTTCTTCTCACCGCAGCACATCGTCCTCGTCGGCGCCAGCGAACGGGCGCACAGCTTGGGCGAGCGCATCCTCACCGCCCTGCTCGGTTCCGCGTTCGAAGGCAGAATCACGCCCGTCAACCTGCGCCACAAAACCGTTGCCGGTCTGACCGCCTACCCCACCCTTGCCAAAATCAGCGAACCCGTCGATTTGGTCATCGCCGTTACCCTGCCCGAAACCTACGACGCACTGTTTAAAGCCTGCCGCAAACAGCAGTTCCATCACGTCATCGCCGTACAGGATTGGGAAACGCTCGGCGAAGAGGCGCGCCAAACCGCCGCCGAAGCCGTCAAAAAACACCACGGCGCCGAACTCAGCATCAGTGTCTGCAACGCTGCCGGCATCCAGCTTCCCGCACAGGCACTCAATGCGGGCACGCTACCCGATTTCCCCGCAGGCTACGCTGCGCTGCTGACCGGCCACACCGCCGTCAGCCGCGAAATCGGCATTATGCTGCGCAAAATGCAGCAAGGCGTGTCGCGCCACATCAGCCTGAACTACCCGCTCTCGCCCACGTCCGCCGCTGACTGGCTCAACCGTTTCGGCCACAACCGCCACACCCGCGTTGCCGTCATCCAGCATAACCCTTTGGAAAACCAGCGGAAACTGTTCAGCGCCATCCGCCAGTTCGCCCGCCACACGCCCGTGATTCTTTACTGCCCGCACAATGCAGACGACACCGAACGCGCCGTTTTGGAAAGCCTGAGCCGCCATTGCAATTTCCTGCCCGCATTTGACAGCCAAACGCTGGAAGCCGCGCTACACGCCCGTTTGGCTGACATCAATCCTGTAAACAAACTGACCGTTTTGTCCGACAGCCCCACCGGCTGGCTGCAAAACGAAGCCGCAAACTACGGCATCGCGCTGGCCATGCCGTCTGAAAAACCGCTGCCCGAACAAGGCTTTCTCGGCAGCAGCCCCACGCCCGCGCTGTTCCGCAGCCAAGCCGCGCATTATCTGCAACAGCCCGACACGCAGGCGCTGCTCGCCGTCGTCGCACCCGACAGCCCGCACCACGAAACCGAGCTGACGAATATGCTTGCCGTTTACGCCAAACAGTCCGACAAGCTGCTCCTCATCAGCAGCCGCGTTTCAGACGGCCTGTTGCAGTTTGACTGCCCCGAGGCCGCACTGCGCACGCTTCATATGCGCAACCAAGCCGCCGCTTTGCAGGAAATCCAGTTGCAAACCGCCGCGCCGAAATCAGGCCGTCTGAAAAACATCAAACCCAAAGCCATTGAAAAAGCGCTTGCCGAACAAGACCTTGACGCACTCGCCAAAGCCCTCAACCTGCCGCCGCAACAAGACGACGGCAGGTTCCACAGCGAACTGGCGTTTTTCAAACACCCGCGCTACGGCGACATCGTCACCGCCCGCCATCAAGGCCGGACGACCGCCGTTCTGCCGCCGTTTACCACGCTCGACGCCGCGCATTTGGACAATTTTTTCAATCTGCCCGAACACCGCGCCGCCACCGCCCAGTTTTTGCACACGCTCAACGCGCTTTCCGCCGCGCAGACCGACTGCGGCGAAATCCGCCTGCGTTTCTACGGCAGCAGCACGTTCAGCAGCCTGAAGCCGTCTGAAAAACCCGCTGCCGCGCCTGAAAAAAACAGTGAAAAACCAAACGCAAAACCCGCCGCCAAATCCGCGCAGCCACTCAAACAGGCCGCCGCCGAAATCCTGCGCAGCCGCAAAGCCGCAGCCGCCGAGTTCATCCGCACCACAGGCGAAGCCGCCGCCGAATTTTTAGGCAAGGCCGAACCCGCGCAGCAGCCACCCGAAAACGTGCTTGCCCCCTACCCCGACGGCTTCCCGCAGACATGCCGTCTGAAAAACGGCGAAAGCGCCGGCATCCGCCCGTTTGAGCCCGAAGATGCCGAAGCCAAGCAGCAGTTTGTCCGCAACCTTTCCCCCGAAGCGCGCTACACCCGCTTCATGGCGCAAACCAACGAGCTGCCGCCCGCCACCCTCGCCCGTTTCAGCAATCTCGACTGGTTCAGCGAGGGCGCATTCGTCACCGAAAATTCAGACGGCCTCATCATCGGCGTCAGCCGCATCGCCCGCCTCTCCCGCGACGAATGCGAATTCGGCATCACCCTCGCCGAAAGCGCGCGCGGCAGCGGTTTGGCCCCTATCCTGATGCAGCACATTATCGCTTTGGCCACACAACAGGGCTACCAAAGCATCAGCGCCGAAATCCTCAAAAAAAACACCGCCATGCTCAAACTCGCCGAAAAATCAGGCTTTACCCTGACTCCCTCGCCCGACGACAAGACGCTGGTTCAGGCCAAGCGCAGCCTGCTGCCGCCCAAAGCCGCCGAAAAACGCAAATTCCGTCAATAAATACTTGCGTAAAAACCGCAAATTGACCTAAAATTGCCCGCTTCCATATTCTCCGAATTCATACAAGGACTTCAAAATGGTAGTTATCCGTTTGGCCCGTGGCGGCTCTAAACACCGCCCTTTCTTCAACGTCATCGTAACCGACTCGCGTAACCGCCGCGACGGCCGTTTTATCGAGCGCTTAGGTTTCTACAACCCCGTTGCCAACGAAAAACAAGAGCGCGTCCGCCTGAACGCCGACCGCCTGAACCACTGGGTTGCACAAGGCGCGCAAGTCAGCCCCGCCGTTGTCAAACTGGTTAAAGAGCAACAAGTTGCCGCTTAAGCCATGAACAATACGCAACAACGGGTAGCCATGGGCTACATCAAAGGCGTATTCGGCATCAAAGGCTGGCTGAAAATCGCCGCCGACACCGAATACACCGACAGCCTGCTGGACTACCCCGAGTGGCATCTGAGCAAAGACGGCAAAACCCTGACCGTCACGCTCGAATCCGGCAAAATCGCAGGCGGCGAACTCCAAGTCAAATTTGAGGGCATCGACGACCGCGACCAAGCCTTTGCGCTGCGCGGCTACACCATCGAAATTCCGCGCGAAGCCTTCGAGCCTGCCGAAGAAGACGAATACTACTGGGCAGACTTGGTCGGCATGACCGTAAGCAACAAAGACGGCGTAGTTTTAGGCAAAGTAAACAGCCTTATGGATACCGGTGCCCACGATGTTTTAGTGATTGACGGCGGACACGGCCGCAAGCTGATTCCCTTCGTTTCCTACTACATCGAAACCGTCGATACCGAAAACCGCACCATTACCGCCGATTGGGGCTTGGACTACTGATGTTCATCCAAAGCATCACCCTCTTTCCGGAAATGTTCGACAGCATTACCGAATACGGCGTAACCGGACGCGCAAAAAAGCAAAACCTCTGGCAGTTTCAAGCCATCAATCCCCGCCGTTTCGCCGACAACAAACTCGGCTACATCGACGACCGCCCTTTCGGCGGCGGCCCCGGCATGATTATGATGGCACCCCCGCTGCAAGCAGCTGTTGAGGAAGCCAGAAAAGCCTGCAACGGCGCAAGCAAAGTCATCTACCTCAGCCCGCAAGGCAGCCCGCTGACCCATCAGAAAGCAGCCGAACTTGCCGCAGAACCCAATCTGATCCTGCTGTGCGGACGTTACGAAGGAATAGACGAGCGTCTTATCCAAAGCAGCGTAGATGAAGAAATCAGCATCGGCGATTTCGTCGTCTCCGGCGGCGAGCTTCCCGCCATGATGCTGATGGATACCGTGTTGAGGCTTATTCCCGGCGTATTGGGCGATATGCAGTCGGCCGAACAGGATTCGTTTTCAGACGGCCTCCTAGACTGCCCCCACTACACCAGACCCACAGAATTTCAAGGCATGGCCGTGCCCGAAGTATTACGCTCCGGCAACCACGCCCTGATAGCCGAATGGCGGTTGGAACAATCGCTGCGGCGCACACTGGAGCGCAGACCCGATTTACTCGAAAAGCGCAGTTTAATCCCACAGGAAGCCCGTCTCTTGGAAAAAATCAAACAAGAGCAACGGGAAATCCAATCATAATTTAGGAAAAACCATGAATCTGATCCAGCAATTAGAGCAGGAAGAAATCGCCCGCTTGAATAAAGAAATCCCCGAATTCGCACCGGGCGACACCGTTGTCGTCTCCGTCCGTGTCGTCGAGGGCACCCGCAGCCGTCTGCAAGCCTACGAAGGCGTCGTCATCGCCCGCCGCAACCGCGGCCTGAACAGCAACTTCATCGTGCGCAAAATCTCCAGCGGCGAAGGCGTCGAGCGTACGTTCCAACTCTACTCTCCGACCGTAGAAAAAATCGAAGTCAAACGCCGCGGCGATGTGCGTCGTGCCAAACTCTACTACCTGCGCGGCCTCACCGGCAAAGCCGCCCGCATCAAAGAAAAACTGCCCGCCCGCAAGGCTTGATCAGGCAAATGAAAAAACCCGCTGCAAAGCGGGTTTTTTATTTATTCAGACCGTCTGAAATTTTCAGACGGCCTTCTTAATTTAACTGAAGTAGTCAGAGTAATTAAATTGCCGTTTGGGTAAAATTTAATCCGCTTGTCTTATTTTATCAAAAAGAAACTCGCATTCGAACAAAATATCTCAACTTTATATATGCTCGTTACCCGCTATAGCTTTGTATCATAAATTAACCCCACTCATGATAACAAAGTCCATTGTCATGATTTAATTAAACACAAGAAAATATGTAAATATGCTCAGCACTAGTACACATATGAGTAATTTGCTGTTAATCGCTGGCCATCAATAGTGGTTTCAATAACCATTAGATTGTTTCATAATAGTTTATTCTATTGACAAATCATTAATAAGGCATAAAATGAAATTTCTTATTATTGTATTAATGATAATTTTTCCAATTTTCTATTTTCTTCTAGGCATAACATCTTACAAAGGAGGCTCAAATATATTTTTAAATCAAAGAAATTTTGAAATTTTAAATAGTTACCTTTTCTATTCTGGTTCTGCAATCCTAATCACCACCGCAAAATTTTTAAAATTATTTAATTCTAAATTAGCTAAAAATAACAAGTCAGAAAATTTATATATTAGAAAATTTAGAAGATTTTTAGAACTCTTCCTTATTGAAGGATTATTCATTTTACTAGTTGCACTTTTTTGGCTTTTAACTTTTAAATTATCTGTAGGCAAATGAAAGAATATATATGACTTCCAAATCACAAACAATTTTGACATATGCGGATGCTCTGAACAATGCAAACACCATCAAGCAAAATCTAGATAAACCAAGTTCTGAACGTACTTCTTTAGATGGGTTAGACTCTTCAATTGCAGCAATTTCTTTAGCTGCAACAACAGCCGCAGAAGTAGCAAGTGCTACCAACTCTAGTCCATCAGGTGCTGCAAATGCTATGGGAGCTATGAGTACAGGGATAGCATTCCAATTAAACGGAGCAGCTGCATCCGCTTCGCTTGCTGCAACTTATGTCTATATGAAACAGGGGCAATTTGATAAAGCGGCATCGACAAGCTTAGGAGTAGTTTCTGGTTTAGCAGGAATGCTTCAAGTAGCATCATCGACACTACCTGGTGTTAACCCTGTTGAGGGAGTAGCAGGGGCTACTGGTGGAGGTGCGACTGCTTTAAATCTTGCTATCAGCAATCCCCAGTTACTTAAAGCCGTTTCAGAAGAAATTAGCAGGTTTTATGATAAAAATCTAGAAAATTTCCGAGACTGGTTTTTACCTAAATTAGGCGATAACATTAATAAGGTATTAGATCCAAATACATGGAAAGATTGGTTCAATAAACTCAAAGACGACCTACTCCCCGACCTGCCGTCTGAAAAAGAATAGTACATCGACGACGGCAAACAATGCTTTGCCCCGTGGACAGACCAAAACCGTGACGGCAAATACCACGTTTACGACCCGCTCACTTTGGATTTGGACGGCGACGGAATCGAAACCGTCGGCACTTCAGGCTACGCAGGCGTTTTATTTGACCACGATAAAGACGGCATCCGCACGTCAACAGGCTGGGTTTCCGCCGACGACGGCCTGCTCGTCGTCGATTTGAACGGCGACGGCAAGGTCAACAACGGCGGCGAACTGTTCGGCGACAGCTATGCTTTGAAAGACGGTAACACCGCTGCCAACGGCTTTGCTGCGCTGGCCGAATTCGATACCAATTCAGACGGCATTGTCGACGCAAACGATGCGGATTTCGCCAAGCTCAAGATTTGGCGTGATTTGGATTCGGACGGCATCAGCGATGCGGGCGAACAGCCGATACCCTGAAGATTGGCGTAGCGCGCCTGTTCTTCGGTCAGGGTAACGGAATCGGCGTAGCGGCTGTGGAGATGGTCTGCGGCAAGGAGCAAATCGCCCATTTGCGCGGTAGTGCCGTCGGCTTTGGTATAGCTGCCGTCTTGGGCGAGGGTGTTGCCGTTGCCCAATGCTTTATTTGTGTCGGTATGGGCGACGTTGAGGGATTTCACGCCGGCATCGGCCAATGAAAACAGCTCACCCGCATCGCTGATGCCGTCCGAATCCAAATCACGCCAAATTTTCAATTCCTTAAAGCGCTCATCGTTTGCATCGATAATGCCGTCTGAATTGGTATCGAATTCGGCCAGCGCGGCAAAGCCGTTGGCGGCGGTGTTACCGTCTTTCAAAACATAGCTGTCGCCAAAGAGTTCGCCGCCGTTGTTGACCTTGCCGTCGCCGTTCAAATCGACGACGAGCAGGCCGTCGTCGGCGGAAACCCAGCCTGTTGACGTGCGGATGCCGTCTTTATCGTGGTCAAATAAAACGCCTGCGTAGCCTGAAGTGCCGACGGTTTCGATTCCGTCGCCGTCGAGGTCTAGTACTAAAGGGTCATAAACGTAGTATTTGCCATCTCGGTTAATTTGTTCTTTCCAAGTATCAAAAGCTTTTTCAAACCATCCTTGATTAATAGCAACGCCAAGCATATTAATTGCTGTACCAATTGCTAAAGCTAGTATTGCTACTGGTGCTCCCAGTGCGACTCCAACAGCACCAATAATTGCAACTGTATTCCCCGTTACTGATAATACGTCTCCAGAACTAATTTCGTTTCCATTCTTAGCATCTATGATAATTTTTGCAGTTGTTAAAGTTAAAGCCGCAGGAGCAGTAGCTATTGTCCCCGCAGGCCCCGTAAGAGATACAGTAGCACTAATAGCTTGCCCACTATTACTTAAAACATTAATTGGACTTGAATCTTTTACAATTGATGATGAAGAATCTGCCGCTGTTACCAATACCGCACCATATTCAACCACTTTACTTGCACTCATTTAAAACTCCTTAAAATAAACTATTAAACTAATCTAATAACATTGAAATAAATAGCGAAATACCAAAAAAAATACCACAATTTCTATATAAATTTTTTCTCCTAGAAATACTACCTTTTATATCTTCATCTATTTCAAATCCCCTATCTTCCATATACCAAAAATAATAAAAAACCATAGAAAAGTAAAACATCATTAACCAGAAAAAAGGTTGCAACATGATAACCAGCTTAGAAAAACTTGTATTAATTGATAGTAAAAATAACACGATTAAAAACAATATAAAAATCAAAAAATAACTTATATAATCCAAATATTTATATTTACTCAAAACATCTATCCTTAAGTAATAACCAGAAAAAATAATTTGCTCTTAATTGTAAAAACAGACATTTAAAAATAATCTTCAGTCCTCCTTTAGCAAGCCGTAGCCCAAAATCCACGCATAGCTTAGCTTGGCAAACCTAACTTTTCAGACGACCTCAAGCTGCTTGACGGTAGTTTTTCTCCTGCGACCGCGTCAATGCCGTGTCTTCTCCTGCCGTCTTAATCATCGGCGGCAAAAACTGCACGCCCGTGCCGTAGGCGGGGTCGGTTTCCGCCCATTTGTTAATCAGGCTGTTCAACAATTCCTGCTGCTCCGCTTTGGTTTCCGCCGCGCTGTAGGCTTTCAATGCCTCGGCTAATTCAGGCGAGAGGGCTGCGGCTTCACGCAAATCACGCAGTCTGCCGATGCCTTGGAGATTGGCGGCGCGCGCCTGTTCTTTGGTCAGGGTAACGGAATCGGCATAGCGGCTGTGGAGATGGTCTGCGGCAAGGAGCAAATCGCCCATTTGCGCGGTAGTGCCGTCGGCTTTGGTATAGCTGCCATCTTGGGCGAGGGTGTTGCCGTTGCCCAATGCTTTATTTGTGTCGGTATGGGCGACGTTGAGGGATTTCACGCCGGCATCGGCCAATGAAAACAGCTCACCCGCATCGCTGATGCCGTCCGAATCCAAATCACGCCAAATTTTCAATTCCTTAAAGCGCTCATCGTTTGCATCGACAATGCCGTCTGAATTGGTATCGAATTCGGCCAGCGCAGCAAAGCCGTTGGCAGCGGTGTTACCGTCTTTCAAAGCATAGCTGTCGCCGAACAGTTCGCCGCCGTTGTTGACCTTGCCGTCGCCGTTCAAATCGACGACGAGCAGGCCGTCGTCGGCGGAAACCCAGCCTGTTGACGTGCGGATGCCGTCTTTATCGTGGTCAAATAAAGCGCCTGCGTAACCTGAAGTGCCGACGGTTTCGATGCCGTCGCCGTCAAGGTCGAGAACCAACGGGTCGTAGACGTGGTATTTGCCGTCGCGGTTTTGGTCTGCCCACGGAGCAAGGCATTGCTTGCCGTCGTCGATGTACCATTCTTTTTCAGACGGCAGGTCGGGGAGTTGTTGAGCAAAGTTTTGAAAGGCATCTGAAAGCCAGTCTCTTAGTGAGTCAATACCCTCGGCGGCTTTATCAAGCGCATTACTTAAAACATCTTTTAAAGATTCTTTACTAGTTTGGAGTGTTTCTGCTACTTTCTCTAGAGATGCATCTACTTCTTTATTTATATTTTCAATGTTTTCAGAAACTTTTTTATCAAAATTTTTTATGTTCTCCAAATTATTTGATAATATATCTTTTGCTTTTTGAGCCACTTCTGAAACGCTTGGAGGGGCTGATTTATCTCCTGTAGGGTTATATAAACTAACATCAATTCCTGTGTTTGCCATAGTGGCAGCAGTCGCAGATATTCCAGCTGCTGTTACCCCCAATCCAGATCCTATTGTATGTCCAGCAGCTCCGGCAGGAGCTCCTACCCCTGTTGCCATAGTCATTTCTGAAATCGTTTCTATTCCATCTGCTACAACAGAGACTACTGAACCTAAGAGACTTAATGCATCGGAGGCAGTAATAGCTTTATTGGAAGTAGCTTTCTGAGAAATTTGTGTGACAGATGTAGCAACTGCAGCTAATGAGGAAGAAAGCCCTGTGGAGCCAGGAAGTAATGCAGCTGCAGAAACGAGTGCTGCAGTTGCATTCACATCTCCACCTTCTTTTGCATATGTAGAAATCGAATTTGCTAACGCATCTGCAGAAGAGGCGTTTTTTAAAATGTTTTGAGAGTTTGTCATATAAATATCCTTTTAGTGTAGGGTTTATCAATTACTGAATGTCATTTTTTATAATTTGTGTTATTGCAACAAGCCAAAGAATGAAAAAGAAAACTCTCATCAGCCAACCAACCAAATAGGCCTTTTTTGCTTGTTTATTGAATTTTCGGTCTTCTCGTACCCGTTCCCAAAGAATGGCAGATTTGATGCTTGGGTATATACCTATTTCCTCCTTAATGGAGCTTCTTAGGTTTCTTGTATATGTTAAATAAAAAGGTATGAGTAGGAAGAATAAAATAGCCGAAAGCTTTAATAAAAAACTTGAATAAGCAACTAGATAGTTAAGCATAAGGAAAATTCCTAAATATGTAATGAATATCTTATAAAGTTAGTTGAGTATAATAGTTCTTTTACTGTAATGCTATCAGCAAGCCACAGCCTGCATGAAACCTAAAATCCATGTATAACGTGCACACCTCTGCGTGCACGCGTTCTATCGGCTTTACTATCTGCATCTGAAAACATCTGATCTTTCAGTAAGCAGTCTGCCGTTTTGCTGGACTGTTCCGCTCCTGCCAACATAATTTAGTAACAGCTTTACAAGCCGGCAGATTCTATCTGAAAAGTCACTTAGCATTTTAAGAATAAGACAAGCGGATCTAAATATGTCTAAGTGGGTATTCTGATTACTTTGCGCTACATCCGTTCAAATTAAGAATGCCGTCTGAACTTTTTTCAGACGGCCTCAAGCAGCTTGGCCATGGTCTTTCTCCCGCATCGACGTCAATCCCATACCTTCGCTTACGGTTCGGATCATCGGCGGCAAAAACTGCACGCCCGTGCCGTAGGCGGGGTCGGTTTCCGCCCATTTGTTAATCAGGCTGTTCAACAATTCCTGCTGCTCCGCTTTGGTTTCCGCCGCGCTGTAGGCTTTCAATGCCTCGGCTAATTCAGGCGAGAGGGCTGCGGCTTCACGCAAATCACGCAGTCTGCCGATGCCTTGGAGATTGGCGGCGCGCGCCTGTTCTTTGGTCAGGGTAACGGAATCGGCATAGCGGCTGTGGAGATGGTCTGCGGCAAGGAGCAAATCGCCCATTTGCGCGGTAGTGCCGTCGGCTTTGGTATAGCTGCCGTCTTGGGCGAGGGTGTTGCCGTTGCCCAATGCTTTATTTGTGTCGGTATGGGCGACGTTGAGGGATTTCACGCCGGCATCGGCCAATGAAAACAATTTGCGCGATTTACGCGAGGCCGCCGCATTGTCACCCGAACTTGCCTCCGCGCTGACTGCCTATTCCAATGCGCAGACCAAAGCCCTAAGAAGTAACAACTACCGTTATGTCCAAGCTGCCTGAGGCCGTCTGAAATTTTTCAGATGGCATTTTTATTCAGGCAATTGTCGCTTGGTGTAATTAATTTGCCATTTGGGTAAACTTTAAACCGTTTGTCGTATATTTTCAATACGGGATTCTTTTTTAGGTAAAATCTATACTTTGATTTTGTTGGGCATCATCTAATCAAAACTTACTAAGGAAATTATGAAATCAGTTTACTTATTCATTATTACAACGATGTTATCTTCTTGTAATAACTATACCAATTTAGACACTAACCATGACATAAATATTTTTGATTTATCAAAAAATCCAACATATTTATGCATTCAAAGTCCTTATGAACAAAAGGAAACATTTCAAAATTTAGTATATAAAGAAACAGGATTAAAATCAAATAATTACACTCAGTTAACCAATGGAACCATGCTATGGTTATATGATTCTAGTAGCAAACATTTTAAACAGTTCAAACTCAAAGACCTATACTATGAGCATAACATAATTAATAGATGTATAAATTTAGCAAAGTTAAAACATCAATATATTCTTATAAACAATCAAAATCACAGTTTTTCAATTGGAGTTAAATAATGGCTTACTATCCTTATTATAATGGTTCCTCATTCACAAGAAGCGCTTTTAATCGAGCAAATGATTTTGGAGGATTTGATAATAAAGATTTTTCTAATGCCCATAATGATAGTTATGATGCTTATAGGCACGCGCTATTAAGTGCAAAACTAACTAAATATTTTGGAGATGATCTTGCAAAAACAATTCTTGACAATCATGAAAGAGATAGCCCTAATCCTGCCAATGAAACAAATATGGATAAATGGAATAATAACGTAGGAAGAGAAGAATATCACAACTGGGAAAAAGCTACGGAATCGGGCCAGACGTCTGACTCATTAGAAAAATGGATATACGATAAAGTAAAAGAAGGAAGAAAAATTAATGATCTTGATGATCCCCGAAAATGGACAGAGCCGGAAGAAAGAAAATGGTGTACACCAGAAGATTGAAAAAAATGGCAAGAAGTCCCCAACCGCGACGGCAAATACCACGTCTACGACCCGTTGGTTCTCGACCTTGACGGCGACGGCATCGAAACCGTCGGCACTTCAGGTTACGCAGGCGCTTTATTTGACCACGATAAAGACGGCATCCGCACGTCAACAGGCTGGGTTTCCGCCGACGACGGCCTGCTCGTCGTCGATTTGAACGGCGACGGCAAGGTCAACAACGGCGGCGAACTGTTCGGCGACAACTATGTTTTGAAAGACGGTAACACCGCTGCCAACGGCTTTGCTGCGCTGGCCGAATTCGATACCAATTCAGACGGCATTATCGATGCAAACGATGAGCGCTTTAAGGAATTGAAAATTTGGCGTGATTTGGATTCGGACGGCATCAGCGATGCGGGTGAGCTGTTTTCATTGGCCGATGCCGGCGTGAAATCCCTCAACGTCGCCCATACCGACACAAATAAAGCATTGGGCAACGGCAACACCCTCGCCCAAGACGGCAGCTATACCAAAGCCGACGGCACTACCGCGCAAATGGGCGATTTGCTCCTTGCCGCAGACCATCTCCACAGCCGCTATGCCGATTCCGTTACCCTGACCAAAGAACAGGCGCGCGCCGCCAATCTCCAAGGCATCGGCAGACTGCGTGATTTGCGTGAAGCCGCCGTACTGTCGCCCGAACTCGCCTCCGCACTGACCGCTTATTCCAATGTTGTGGGATGCAACGACTATCGTTATTTCCAAGTTACTTGAGATTGTCTGAAAATTCTCAAATAACATTTTTCTTTACAAGCTGCAGTCAAAAGTAGTGAATTTGCCATTCGGGGAAAATTCAATCTGGTTTAATTATTGTGCTTTAAGATGTATAGGTAAGTCTATAAGATATAGCTTACTTCATATTTTATGAATAGAGTTTCTAAATCACAGGAGAGAATTATGATAAAAAAATTAATTTCTATAGCTCTTACAATTATTCTTTCAGGTTGTGGTATTGCCAAAACTTTTTTATATGCAGCGACCAGTCCTGAACCAAATTATAAAGTCTTCCCATTAGGAGAAAATAAGAAAATTTTAATTGAAATTGAAAAAACCTATATAGAAAAACCGTATTTGATTTCCTTAAGGACGGAGTTTATAGATGGTTCAAAGCATCCATCTTATAAGGTGTATAAAGAATTGAACTATCCATTCGAACTGGAAATAAAAGGGTACAAAAAATCAGGAAATGACTATTCGTTATTTATCACAAAAATCATCACTCAAAATAATATCTCGTATGACAATGATAGTATTACTGAAAATCCAAAAAATTCTGCTTTTACCCGTTCGTTTGGATTTATCACACTACCCGCAGGTCAATATCGATTTGAAATAACCGACAGGAGTAAGCCAATAGATAAATATAAGAAGATACAAACATCAATCGACATTTTTGTAGATACATCAATCAAATAAAATCAAGGAGATAACTATGAACGGTGCTACTCAATACACAGTAACAGTAAAATTTTCCAAAGCAGGTACTCCATTAGCAAGCGGAGGAACTTCAAGATTTGGTCATGTATGGATTGAAACAAGAAGTTCTGAAGGGGAAGTCAATAGCTATGGCTGGTCTACAGGAAATAGCATGTCCCAAAGCGGTGCTGATAATATAGTTCGCAATGATAATACTAACTATCAAGAAAATTCTGAAAATCCTATAAGTTCAATCATTGTACCTATTACAAAGGAACAATATGATCGTTTAAATTCTTTCCCTGATAGAGCAGTAAATGGTGAAATTGATGGCTTTGATGACAGTTACAATTTATTAACTAATAGCTGTATTGATTTTGCAGGTAAGGCATTAGGAGATGCAGGGCTGGCCGACTCTGATTTTGATGGAGGATTAGGATTTCCATCTGGACAGTTAGACACTTTTCTAAATGAATTACAAAAAAATAAGAAAGATGGCTGGCTTGTAGTCAACCGCGACGGCAAATACCACGTTTACGACCCGCTCACTTTGGATTTGGACGGCGACGGAATCGAAACCGTCGGCACTTCAGGCTACGCAGGTGCGCTGTTCGACCACAGCAAAGACGGCATCCGCACGTCAACAGGCTGGGTTTCCGCCGACGACGGCCTGCTCGTCGTCGATTTGAACGGCGACGGCAAGGTCAACAACGGCGGCGAACTGTTCGGCGACAACTATGTTTTGAAAGACGGTAACACCGCTGCCAACGGCTTTGCTGCGCTGGCCGAATTCGATACCAATTCAGACGGCATTGTCGATGCAAACGATGAGCGCTTTAAGGAATTGAAAATTTGGCGTGATTTGGATTCGGACGGCATCAGCGATGCGGGTGAGCTGTTTTCATTGGCCGATGCCGGCGTGAAATCCCTCAACGTCGCCCATACCGACACAAATAAAGCATTGGGCAACGGCAACACCCTCGCCCAAGATGGCAGCTATACCAAAGCCGACGGCACTACCGCGCAAATGGGCGATTTGCTCCTTGCCGCAGACCATCTCCACAGCCGCTATGCCGATTCCGTTACCCTGACCAAAGAACAGGCGCGCGCCGCCAATCTCCAAGGCATCGGCAGACTGCGTGATTTGCGTGAAGCCGCAGCCCTCTCGCCTGAATTAGCCGAGGCATTGAAAGCCTACAGCGCGGCGGAAACCAAAGCGGAGCAGCAGGAATTGTTGAACAGCCTGATTAACAAATGGGCGGAAACCGACCCCGCCTACGGCACGGGCGTGCAGTTTTTGCCGCCGATGATTAAGACGGCAAACGAAGGAACGGCGCTGACGCCGTCACAAGCGAGCAATCTGCTGCTGCCGGTTGAAATCTCCGAAGAATACAAGCTGAAAATTCAGGAATCTTTGCAGAAAATCGCCGTTTTGGACGCATTCTCGGGCGAACGCTCGGCGGTTATCTACGTCCAAAACGCCAACCAAATCCTGAGTTTCCTCGACACCGCCCGCGCCACCTACGACAAGCTGGCCGGCAACGTCTATGAAAGCCTGCTGTTCCAAACCCGTCTGCAGCCGTATTTGAACGAAATCGGCCTCAAGCTCGAAGGCAACGAATTCGCGTTGGATTACAGCGGCGTATTGGCGAAATTCAGCGAAGTGTATGCAAAAAATCCTGAAAAAGCGTTTGTGGATTTGGGGGAGTTTTTGGCGTATGGGAAAATGAGTGCCGATTCCTCTGCCGAATTAGGCGAACTGTTTGCTCACTATGTGGAAACCGCTGTACAAGACGGTACGCTTTCCGATTACATCGACGCATTGGGCAGTGAAGCTTTTACCAAGCTCGGACATCAAATCGGTACGGAAAAAGACGAATCACTCTACGGAAACCAATCGTCCAACTATCTGCTTGGCGGAAACGGTAACGACTATTTAGACGGATACGACGGCAACGATATTTTAAACGGCGGAAACGGTAACGACCGTCTGCACGGCAGCAACGGCAACGATATTCTTGCCGGCGAATCAGGCGACGACGAACTGCACGGCGGCGCAGGATCCGACATCCTCATCAGCGGCAGCGGCAACGACAAACTCTACGCAGGCTCTTACGAAGCCGACACCTACGTCTTCGCCAAAGGTCACGGTCAGGATGTCGTTTCCGACTACGGCAACAAAGCCGAGCATACCGATACCCTGCGTTTCGACGGCGCCAACTTTGCCGATGCGGTCTTTACTCGCGACGGCAACAACCTCGTTATCAAAGCCTTCGGCGGCGATGATGCGGTAACAGTCGACGGCTATTTCAACAGTTGGTCCTCCCGCTACTACCAGTTTGCCTTTGCCGACAAAACCGTAACGGCTGAAGATATGGCTGCCGTTACCGTCGAAGGCAACGGTTCAGACGGCAACGATACCCTCTATGGCTGGGACACCATCGACGTATTGGACGGCGGTTTGGGCAACGACAACCTCTCCGGCTACAACGGCAACGACGTTTTGCGTGGCGGTGCGGGCAACGATTACCTCTACGGCGGTGACGGCGACGACCGTTTGGAAAGCGGCGAAGGCAACGACAACCTTTACGGCGGCAACGGCAGCGATACGCTGGTCGCCTCTTCCGGCGACAATGCCCTTAACGGCGAAGCGGGTTCCGACATCCTTATCAGCGGCAGCGGCAACGACAAACTCTACGCAGGCTCTTACGAAGCCGACACCTACGTCTTCGCCAAAGGTCACGGTCAGGATGTCGTTTCCGACTACGGCAGCAAAGCCGAGCATACCGATACCCTGCGTTTCGACGGCGCCAACTTTGCCGATGCGGTCTTTACTCGCGACGGCAACAACCTCGTTATCAAAGCCTTCGGCGGCGATGATGCGGTAACAGTCGACGGCTATTTCAACAGTTGGTCCTCCCGCTACTACCAGTTTGCCTTTGCCGACAAAACCGTAACGGCTGAAGATATGGCTGCCGTTACCGTCGAAGGCAACGGTTCAGACGGCAACGATACCCTCTATGGCTGGGACACCATCGACGTATTGGACGGCGGTTTGGGCAACGACAACCTCTCCGGCTACAACGGCAACGACGTTTTGCGTGGCGGTGCGGGCAACGATTACCTCTACGGCGGTGACGGCGACGACCGTTTGGAAAGCGGCGAAGGCAACGACAACCTTTACGGCGGCAACGGCAGCGATACGCTGGTCGCCTCTTCCGGCGACAATGCCCTTAACGGCGAAGCGGGTTCCGACATCCTTATCAGCGGCAGCGGCAACGACAAACTCTACGCAGGCTCTTACGAAGCCGACACCTACGTCTTCGCCAAAGGTCACGGTCAGGATGTCGTTTCCGACTACGGCAGCAAAGCCGAGCATACCGATACCTTACGTTTCGACGGCGCCAACTTTGCCGATGCGGTCTTTACCCGCAGCGGCAACGATTTGGTTATTGCTGCATTTAATGACGGCAGCCAAGTTACTGTCCAAAATTATTTCTATGGCGACAACTACCGTTATATGAATTTTGCTTTCACCGATAAAACGACTTCTACAGAAGATGTCCGCAATATTGTGTTTGAAACCAACGGCAACGGATCCAATAACCACCTCTACGGCTGGGAAGGCAAAGATGCCATCAATGGAGGGGCGGGCAACGACTATCTTTCCGCCCGCGCAGGAGATGATGCGCTCGACGGCGGCGACGGCAGCGACACCCTTTACGGTGGCGACGGTAACGATGCGTTGAATGGCGGTGACGGCGATGATACGCTCTACGGCGAAAACGGCAGCGACATCCTTGTCGGCGGTGCAGGTAACGACCGTTTGGAAGGTGGAAGCTACGGTGCCGATACTTACGTCTTTGCCAAAGGCCACGGTAAAGATGTGGTTTCCGACTATGGCAGCAGTATCGATCATATCGATGTTTTGCAGTTTGAAAACGCTTTGCTCGAAAATACTACCTTTACCCGCAATGGCAGTGATTTGCTGGTTAAGGCTTTCGATAGCGAGGATCAGGTAAACGTGCAAAACTTCTTCTACGGTTCATCTTACCAATACAAGCAGTTCGCCTTTGAAGATGCAACGGTAAAAGTGGATTCTTCTGCCAATGTCAGCGTGATTTAAAACTGATAAAGAAAGGCCGTCTGAAAAGTGGTTTGGTTTCAGACGGCCTGAGGTGCAAGTTTATTGATCAAAAAAGATAAGTGCTTCCGTAAGACAAACTCTTAGTACGGCATTGTTTCTGAATCATTTAATATAAAAACCAATTAGTGGGTACACTAATTGGTTCATCTTCGATCGCTATAAATAAAACAAATCTAAAATATTTTTCCTACCATATCATTGATACCCGACTGTTTAGCATCCGTTTTCAGCCATCCGGCTATAAAAATTTATCCGGCCAATGCCTGCTCGACGCCTGCCAGAATTTTTTTCAAGCTGCTGCGGACTTCTTCCGCATCGGCGGCAGGATTACCTTCGGCATCCAATCTGCCTTGGCTGAGACCGTCGATATAGGGTGCGAAAGTGTCTTTCAGTTTCAATAGCTTAACTGCATCGGCGCGGGTATAGCGGTCGCCGCCGTAGCCGACGACTACGCCGTTTTCGCGCTGCCATTGGGCAAACTGCATCGGGCTGATTTGTACCAGTTCGCACAATTCGTCGAGCGTGAAATAGCGCTTGGCGGGAATAAGGGGGTTAGCGCTGTTTGTCATAGTAGTGCTCCACCATACCTTTGAGTTTTTGGCTGGCATGAAATGTAACCACGCGGCGGGCGGTAATCGGTACTTCTTCGCCGGTTTTCGGGTTGCGGCCGGGGCGCTGCGGTTTGTCGCGCAACTGGAAATTGCCGAAGCCTGAGATTTTGATTTCTTCGCCGCGCGCTAATGTGGTGCGGATTTCTTCGAAAAAGAGTTCGACGATTTCTTTGGCATCGTTTTTGGTCACGTTGCTTACTTTATCCACCAAAATGTCGGCCAATTCGGCTTTAGTCAGAGTCATGTTATTCCCTTCTGTTTCAAGAGGTGAGGATTATTACTAATTTTCGCTTAAAATTCAAGTACCAAAGTGGAAAATCGGGCAGATTTTCCGCCCTGCCCGATTTCGCTGTTTGGCGGTATAAAAAGGGGCTTAACCGCGCAGTTGCGCGCCGGTTGCGGCGGCGGCTTCCACCATTTTCGCCATCACCGGCTCCACCGCTTCATCGGTCAGTGTTGCATTCATGTCTTGGAGCAGCACTTTCACCGCCATGCTTTTTGCGCCTTCGGGCAGGCCGGCGCCGCGGTACACGTCGAATACTTCAATCTCTTGAATCAGCGGGCTTTTTACGCTGCGTAAGGCGGTGAGAAGCTGGTCGTGGGTCATGGCTTCGGGCATGACGAAGGCCAGATCGCGGCGGGCGGGTTGGAATTTGGAAACGGGGCGGTACACGGTTTTGTCGCGTGCGAGTACGGCGGCGGTGTCGATTTCGAACACCAGCGGGGCTTGCGGCAAGTCGTATTTTTGCAGCCATTGCGGGTGCAGCTCGCCGATGAAGCCGACGGTTCGGCCGTCGAGCAGGATTTCGGCGGTGCGGCCGGGGTGCAGCGCGGGGTGGGCGGCTTTGGCGAAGGCGGCATTTTTACCGGACAAAAGCTGTTCGACGTCGGCTTTAACGTCGTAAAAATCGGCAGCACGGGCTTTTTCACCCCATTGTTCGGGCGCGGCGCTGCCGTATACGAGGCCGCCGAGGCGTTCGGTCTGCTCGAAACTGCCGTCTGAATGTTTGCGGAACACGCGGGCGATTTCGAAGATGCGCACGCGGTTTTGCTTGCGGTTCAGGTTGTTTTGCAGGATTTCGACCAACCCGCCGATGAGGGTGGAACGCATCACGGCGTATTGTGCGGCCAGCGGGTTTTGCAGGCGGATGGGGTCGGCGCTGGCGGCGAAATCGGTTTCCCACTGCTCGTTGGCAAACGCGTAGCTGACGACCTCGCGGTAGCCGCGCGCGGCCATTTCGTTATAGAGGGCGAAGCGGCTGCGTCGGGTTTCAGGCAGCCTGATCATTTTCAGACGGCCTGAGGTGGCGTCGTCGGGAATGTTTTCGTAGCCGTACACGCGGCCGATTTCTTCGATGAGATCGGCCTCGATTTCGATGTCGAAACGGAAGCCCGGTGCGGTCACTTCAAAGCCGTCTGAAACGGCAACGGGGTTCAACCCAAGGCGTTGCAAAATTGTTTCGATTTGCGCGGCGGGAATGGCGACGCCGAGCAGTTTTTCCACGCGCGCCAAGCGCACGGACACGCGTTTTTCAGACGGCAGTCTGCCTACGGCTTCCACCGTTTCGCCTGCCGTGCCACCGCAGATTTGCAGCACCAATTCGGTGGCGCGGTCGACGGCGTCGGCTTGCAAAGTGTAGTCCACGCCGCGCTCGAAGCGGAACGACGAATCGGAGCCGAAGCCGTATTGGCGCGACTTGCCCGCGATGATTTCGGGGGCGAACCACGCGGCTTCCAGCACAATGTTCCGCGTGCCGTCTGAAACCGCGCTCGCCTCGCCGCCCATCAAACCGGCCATGCTCAGCGCGCCTTTTTCGTCGGCAATTACCAAAGTGTTTTCAGACAGGCATACCGTTTTCTCGTTCAGGCAGGCCAGCGTTTCGCCCTCTTTCGCGCGGCGCACAATCAGGCTGCCCGAAAGCTTGTCGGCATCGAAAACATGCATCGGCTGGCCGAGTTCCAGCATCACATAATTGCCGATGTCCACCAACGCCGAAATGCTGCGCACGCCGCTGCGCTCCAGCCGCTGCCGCATCCACGCGGGTGTGGGCGCGGCCGCGTTTACGTTCTCAATCACGCGGCTGATAAAGCGGCCGCAGTCTTCCGGCGCATCGATGCGCACGGGCTGGGTTTTTGCGCTCTGCACGGAGGCCGTCTGAATTTCAGGCTGCCTGAACGTGCAGCCCGTCAGCGCTGCCACTTCGCGTGCCAAGCCTTTGATGCTCAGGCAGTCCGCACGGTTCGGCGTGATTTTCAGCGTGAACAGCGTGTCGTCCAAATCCAGATAATCGCGCAGATTTTGGCCGACGGGCGCATCCGCCGACAGCGCATGCAGGCCGTTTACGCCGTCGTCGGGCAGACCAAGCTCGTCGGTGGAGCACAGCATTCCGTTCGACTCCGCCCCGCGCATCTTCGTCGGCTTGATTTTGAAATTGCCCGGCAACACCGCACCCGGCAAGGCACACGGCACTTTCATGCCTGTCTGGACATTCGGCGCGCCGCAGACAATCTGAATCAGTTCGCCTGTCCCCGCATCCACACGGGTGACGTTCAGACGGTCGGCATCGGGGTGTTTCTCCACCGATTTCACTTCCGCCACCACCACGCCGCTGAATGCGGGCGCAGCGGTTTCGGTTTCTTCAACTTCCAAACCGGCCATGGTCAGCAGGTGGGCAAGTTGCTCGGGAGAAAGATTGGGATTGGCTTGGGTTTTGAGCCAGGTGTAGGAGAATTGCATGATTTACTCGTGATTAATTAGAAAATTTAAAATTTTCTTGGTTTTTAAATGCTGTTCAAAGGATTCGTCATCCAATATTTTGTCAAATTCATTTGAATAACGGCTTTCGTTTTCAGGGTCAAATTCAACTGTTGTCTTTAAGAATTTAGAGAATATATTGTTTTTACCCACCAGCTCACTTACCACCGAATAATCCATTTGTGTTTTAAATCGAGCCGGTGCAAGTATCTTACTTTGTGAAATATTTTTGGCATCTAACTTAATGATACCGATACCAAAACTCAAACTTAACTTCTGTAAAGCTTCAATAAATTCATCTTCTTCTGAAATATTCAGGGCCACTAAATAACCTTCGTTTGCCCAACTGGAATTACTGACTGCCTGAAAAAATATTCTTTATAATTTGAGAAATTTAGATCTATTTTTAATTCAAAAGAGAAAATTTTGATTGGTAACTTATCAAATTTTTTAATTAAATTTAAAACATTATTTTCAGTATAGTTGGCATATTCAAAATTTACCGCCACCACATCTGGGTACAGCCATTTGTCTGCACCTTTTTGATTTTTCTTGCTACTCTCGTGAAAGATAGTCCGTGCATAAGCATTAAAAACCGGATTAATCCACAGCCATTTTACCAATAAAGGGGGTAGATCACGTTCATGAAATTCATGTCCCGTTATTTTTTCGATTTTGGGCTGTTTATAAATATGTTTCTCAGCCATTCCCTTTAAAATAAATCGCTTAGGATTCTTACTACCCTCCAGTTGTTGGAATTGTCCTGTTGCTTTTTTTTTTGCGTTTTCATAAATACCTGCACCAACTGTTGCCCATGGTGTTTTACCAAGTGAGGCAAGTCCAAACTGCGCATCATACGATTTCAGCTGCGTATAAAGTTGTTTTTCAATAATGTAATCCCAGATTTCCATTGGACTTGCTGGGCGGTTTAGCGCTTGTGCGGCCAGTACGGATAATTCTAGATAGCTTAGTTTTTTCATTTTTCTACTTTCAGGCAGCCTATTCTTTTCCTGATAAATGCCACATAGCTTCTTGTCGCTGCACGGCCAACGCAGCTTGCAACTCTTCTTCACTGAGCAAGTAGGGTGAATATTTCACGGCAAAAAGCTGTTTCTGGTCTGCCAATACGGAATAGCGGGCAACCGCTTCACTTTTTTCACTGCATAGCAACAAACCAATGGTGGGATTATCGTCCGCAGCCTTATATTTCTCATTATACAAACGGACATAAGTATCCATTTGGCCGACATCTTGGTGTTTGAACTTACCAAGTTTCAAATCAATCAAAACAAAGCATTTAAGCTTATAGTTGTAAAAGACCAAATCAATGTAAAAATCTTCATCTTCAAAGCGGATGCGCTACTGCCGCTCAACAAAAGCGAACCCTTACCCATTTCCAGTAAAAAGTCCTGCAAATTACTGATAATGGCTTGCTCTAAATCGCTTTCTTGATAAGTTTTATCTTGTAAACTCAGAAAATCAAGGATATATGGGTCACACAAATAATGATGGATACTGTCGGTCAACGGTTGTGTTTGCGCAGTTGCCTCTTGCTCGACCAGCGCCCTATTTTGAGCGGCGAGCAGACGCTCGTAATAAAGCTTGCTTATTTGACGGTCAAGCGCACGAACACTCCAATTTTGGCTGATGGTTTCCTGTGCGTACCATTGGCGGGCTTCAAGATTTTCTATTTTTGCCAAACGATTGTAGTGCGACCAGCTCAATTCGAGAGACAGTGTCTCTCGAATTGGAAACGCCAAATAAAAAGCACGCATATTGCGTAAATTGGTCACATCAAACCCTTTGCCGACACGCTTGGTTAGCTTTTCTGAAATACGCTGCAACTGTGCTTTTCCATAAGCTGCGCGTTCTTTACCTTGTTGCTCGTACTCAATGATTAAGCGGCCAATCTCCCAATAACTTTATACCATTGCGCTGTTCACACTTTGGCGAACATGTTGCCGCGCTTGCTCAATAATAACGGCAATATTGTTGATTAATTCGGTCTCAGCCAGCATGGTGTATTAGTCGGTTGGGTTTAATGTTTGAGGAAAAGTGTTGGATGAGAGAACACTATAACACTCTTTCTGAATATTGCTTTTCAGGCCGTCTGAAAATTCAGTCAAACTGTTTCAAAAAGTTCAAATCGTTGTCGAAAAACAGGCGCAGGTCGCCTACGTTGTAGCGCAGCATGGCGAAGCGGTCGAGGCCGATACCGAAGGCGAAGCCGGTGTATTTTTCGGGGTCGATGTTGACGTTTTTCAAGACGTTGGGGTGTACCATGCCGCAGCCGCCGACTTCCAGCCATTTGCCGTTTTTACCCATGATGTCGATTTCGGCGGAGGGTTCAGTGAAAGGGAAAAACGAGGGGCGGAAGCGGACTTGCAGGTCGTCACGTTCGAAAAAGCGGCGGATGAAGTCGGTAAATACGGCTTTGAGATCGGCGAAGGTGACGCCTTCTTCCACCCACAGGCCTTCGGCTTGGTGGAACATGGGGGAGTGGGTGGCATCGCTGTCGACGCGATAGACGCGGCCGGGGGCGATGATGCGGATGGGCGGCTCTTTTTTGTCGAGCATGTAGCGGATTTGGATGGGCGAGGTGTGGGTGCGTAAGACGTCGCCGTTTTCGACATAGAAGGTATCCTGCATGGCGCGGGCGGGGTGGTTTTGCGGGATGTTGAGGGCTTGGAAATTGTGGAAGTCGTCTTCGATTTCGGGGCCGTCAGCTACGTCGAAACCGATGCTGTGGAAGAGTTCGACCACACGTTGCAGGGTAAGGGTAACTGGATGCAGCCCGCCGGTGCTTTGGGCGCGTCCGGGCAGGGTGACGTCGAGGGCTTCGGCGGCGAGCCGTGCTTCGAGTTTGGCAGCGTTGAGGGCGTCGCGTTTGGCGTTATAGGCTGTCTGAAATTGGTTTTTGCATTCGTTGATGTGGGCGCCGACAGTTTTGCGCTCTTCGGGCGACATTTGGCCGAGCTGTTTGAGCAGGAGGTTGAGTTCGCCGGTTTTGCCGAGGTATTGGGCTTTGACTTGTTCGAGGGTATTTTGGTCGGCGGCGGCTTCGATGGCGGCGATGCCTTCGGATACGATACGGTTTACATTTTCCATAGCGGTCTTTTGATATTTGCGGTTGGCTGTTGACGGATTGAAAGGATAAGGCCGTCTGAATGTTCAGACGGCCCTGACAGGTTGCAGATATTTGCAAAAACAACCTCTTACGACCAATCCGTTTAGATGAAATCGGTTGGTATTTTAGCGCAAACATTATTAAAAAAATAGGGCTTTTAAAGAAAAAAATCAAATACATAGCACCTCTAAAAATACAAAAAAGGAAACCCTTCGGGTTTCCTTTTTTTATCGTTTAACAGATTAAGCAGCCAAAGCGGCTTTGGCTTTTTCAACCAGCTGTGCAAATGCTGCTTTGTCGAATACAGCCAAATCAGCCAGTACTTTGCGGTCGATTTCAATTGCAGCGCGTTTCAGGCCATTCATGAATTTGCTGTAAGACAAACCGTTTTCACGGGCACCTGCATTGATACGCACAATCCACAGTTGGCGGAATTGGCGTTTGCGTTGACGGCGGTCGCGGTAGGCATATTGTCCTGCTTTCATTACCGCCTGTTTGGCAACGCGGTAGACATTTTTACGGCGACCACGATAACCTTTGGCTAATGCTAATACTTTTTTATGACGGGCACGTGCGGTTACACCGCGTTTTACGCGTGGCATAATTCAAACTCCTTAAGCATAGGGTAACATTTTAGCAACAGAAGCCAAATCACGATCATTGACCATAGCGGTACCGCGCAATTGGCGTTTTGTTTTCGTAGTTTTTTTGGTCAGGATATGGCTTTTGAACGCATGACCACGTTTTACACCACCGTTACCCAAAACTTTAAAGCGTTTTTTCGCGCTGGATTTGGTTTTCATCTTAGGCATGGGAAAACTCCATTCGTTTTTTAGATAAGGCATAAGGGGGGTTTAAAACCTGAGGCTTTAAACACTTGCAACCCGAACACCACGGTTTTTACCGTTTTCATCAAAACCTGCCCCGCACGGCAACGGAACAAGCCGAGCATTATAGCTTTATTTCTTTTTAGGCGCAATCATCATCACCATCTGACGGCCTTCCATTTTCGGGAACGATTCGATTTGAGCCACTTCGGCCAAATCTTCTTTTACACGTTCCAAAAGTTGTGCGCCAAGCTGCTGGTGGGCCATCTCGCGACCGCGGAAACGCAAGGTTACTTTCACCTTGTCACCGTCAGCCAAAAAGCGGTTGATGTTGCGCATCTTGATTTGGTAATCGCCTTCGTCGGTACCCGGACGGAACTTGATTTCCTTAATCTGCACCTGCTTTTGGTTTTTCTTGGCTTCGTCGCGTTTTTTCGCCTGCTGGTATTTGTATTTGCCGTAGTCCATGAGTTTGCAGACGGGCGGTTTGGCGGTAGGGGAAATTTCCACCAAATCAACGTCCTGCTCTTCGGCCATAGCCAGAGCCTCACGAACAGACACGACACCGAGCTGTTCTCCTGAATCACTGATTAATCGCACTTCTTTGGCGGTGATTTCGCCGTTGATTCGTGCTTCGCGTTCTTGAGCGATGATGATACTCCTTGTTTTAAATTAATGATTGGCCAGAGATTCTGCGATTTCCTGCTTCAACTGAGCGATAAAATCATCCAACTCCAGCGAACCTAAATCTTCTGCTTTGCGGCGCACGGCCACTTTGCCTTCCTGCTTCTCTTTATCGCCAATCACGATTTGATAAGGGAAGCGGTATTGGCTGTTGTCGCGGATTTTGTAGCCGATTTTTTCGTTACGCAAATCCAACTCGACACGGAAACCTGCCGTCTGAAGTTTTGCCGCCACTTCGCGGCAGTAATCGGCTTGGTGCTCGGTAATATTCATTACCACCATCTGCACCGGCGCCAGCCACAACGGGAACGAACCGGTATGGTTTTCAATCAAGATACCGATAAAGCGCTCCAGCGAGCCGAGAATGGCGCGGTGCAGCATAACCGGACGGGCACGACCGTTGTCTTCGGTTACATATTCGGCATCCAAACGCTCGGGCAGAACAAAATCCAACTGCAAAGTACCGCACTGCCAAGAGCGGCCGATGGCATCTTTGACATGGTATTCGATT
This sequence comes from Neisseria chenwenguii, assembly GCF_002216145.1. Lineage (NCBI taxonomy): Bacteria > Pseudomonadati > Pseudomonadota > Betaproteobacteria > Neisseriales > Neisseriaceae > Neisseria > Neisseria chenwenguii. The sequence goes on along the minus strand of NZ_CP022278.1, from coordinate 1,667,685 downwards.
TTGGGGCCGTAAAACGCGCCCTCACCCGGCAATTCTTCCCATTCGACACCGCAAGCGGTTAAGGCTTCGCGCAAGCCGTTTTCGGCTTTATCCCAAATTCCGTCGCTGCCCGCACGTTTTTCGGGGCGCAGCGAAAGTTTGACGGACACATCATGAAAGCCGAACTGCCTGTAAATGCGCATTAAAAGTTCGTTAAACGCGCGGGATTCGGCGACAATCTGATCTTCGGTACAGAAAATATGCGCATCATCCTGAACAAATCCGCGCACACGCATCAGACCGTGCAAAGCGCCGGAAGGTTCATTTCGGTGGCACGAACCGAACTCCGCCAAGCGCATCGGCAGATCGCGGTAAGAGCGCAGGCCGTGCTTGAAAATCTGGACGTGTCCCGGGCAATTCATCGGCTTAACCGCGTATTCGCGCTTTTCCGAACTGGTGACAAACATATTGTCTTTGTAGTTTTCCCAGTGGCCGGATTTTTCCCAAAAAGTTTTGTCCATAATCTGAGGTGTTTTCACCTCTTTATAGCCCGCAGCATCCAATTCTTTGCGCATATGCTGCTCAATCACCTGCCAAAGTGCCCAGCCTTTCGGGTGCCAAAACACCATACCCGGCGCCTCTTCCTGCAAATGGAACAAATCAAGCTGCTTGCCCAATTTGCGGTGGTCGCGTTTTTCCGCTTCCTCAATCCGCTGGATATAGGCCTTCAGCTCTTCTTTACTTGCCCAAGCCGTACCGTAGATACGTTGCAGCATTTCGTTGTTGCTGTCGCCGCGCCAATAAGCGCCTGCCAGCTTGGTCAGTTTGAAGTTTTTCAGGAAACGGGTATTCGGCACATGCGGGCCACGGCACATATCGACATATTCCTGATGATGATACATCCCCATCGCTTCCACTTCGGGCATATCTTCAATCAGACGCAGTTTATATTCCTCGCCGCGGTCGGCGAAAATTTTAATCGCCTCCGCGCGCGGGGTCATGATTTTGACGACATCGTAATCCTGCGCAATCAATTCTTTCATACGCGTTTCGATGGCGGCGACATCTTCAGGGGTAAACGGCTTTTCCGTAGCGATGTCGTAATAGAAGCCCTCTTCGATCACCGGGCCGATGACCATTTTGGCTTCCGGATAAAGCTGTTTGACGGCATGACCGACCAAATGCGCGCAGGAATGGCGGATAATTTCCACACCCTCTTGGTCTTTAGGCGTAATAATCTGCACATGCGCATCTTCGTTAATCGGGTCTGACGCATCCACCAATCTGCCGTTGACCTTACCGGCCACCGTCGCTTTCGCCAAACCCGAACCGATGGACGCTGCGATTTGGGCAACGGTAACGGGGGCTTCGTATTGGCGGACAGAGCCGTCGGGCAAAGTGATGTTCAGCATTTTATTATTTAGACTCCGAAGATTTTCAGACGACCTGAAACGGCATTTTGAAAAACATATAAAAAACAGCAAAAAGTTTGCCAGAAACCTTTTGCTGTTCCAGTATTCTGGTAGGCACGATTGGATTCGAACCAACGACCCCCACCATGTCAAGGTGGTGCTCTAACCAACTGAGCTACGTGCCTGAAATTAAGTAAGGCGCAATTATAACGGCGTTTTTCGGCAAACACAACAGCCTGCTGCTTTCAGGCCGTCTGAAAACACGTTATGATTGCATTTTTGCTTTTCAGACGGCCTTTCTCGGCACGCAGCCGCAACGCGACACCCTGCCGGAACAGGCCGTCTGAAACATTCAAACCGTTGTTCTAAAGCCTTACAGAAATGTTCAAATTCACCCTCCACAAAACCGACGGCCACGCCCGCCGCGGTACGCTCGAACTCAATCACGGCAAAATCGAAACGCCCGTGTTCATGCCCGTGGGCACCTACGGCTCGGTCAAAGCCATGACCCCGCAGAACCTGCACGAAATCAACGCCCAAATCATCTTAGGTAACACCTACCACCTGTGGCTGCGCCCCGGTTTGGAAGTCATCGAACAATTCGGCGGACTGCACGATTTTATCGGCTGGAACAAACCGATTCTTACCGATTCGGGCGGTTTCCAAGTGTTTTCGCTTTCCGACATGCGGAAATTAACCGAAGAAGGCTGCACCTTCAAAAGCCCGATTAACGGCGACAAGCTGTTTCTCTCGCCCGAAATCTCCATGAAAATCCAAACCGTCTTAAATTCCGACATCGCCATGCAGCTCGACGAATGCACGCCCGGCGAAGCCACGCACGATCAGGCCAGAAAATCGCTGCAAATGAGCCTGCGCTGGGCGGAGCGCAGCAAAAAAGCGTTTGAAGATCTGAGCAACCCGAACGTGCTCTTCGGCATCGTACAAGGTGCGATGTATGAAGATTTGCGCGAAGAATCGCTGCGCGGCTTGGAAGCGCTCGACTTCCCCGGTCTGTCCATCGGCGGCCTCTCCGTCGGCGAACCAAAGCCGGAAATGTACCGTATGCTGCGTGCAGTCGGTCCGATGCTGCCGGAACACAAACCGCATTATCTGATGGGTGTCGGCACGCCGGAAGATTTGGTGTACGGCGTGGCGCACGGCGTGGACATGTTCGACTGCGTGATGCCGACCCGCAACGCGCGTAACGGCTGGCTGTTTACCCGCTTCGGCGATTTGAAACTGAAAAATGCCAAACACAAACTCGATAAACGCCCGATTGATGAGAGCTGCACCTGCTATGCCTGCCAAAACTTCAGCCGCGCCTATCTGCACCACCTGCACAAAGCCGGCGAAATTCTCGGCGCACAGTTGAACACCATTCACAACCTGCATTTCTACCAAACCATCATGGCCGAAATGCGCGAAGCCATCGAGCAGGGCAAATTTGCCGACTGGCAGGCGCAATTCCATGAGAACCGTGCGCGCGGCGTGGATTGATTGGATTTGACCTGTTAAACATAAAAGGCCGTCTGAAATTAATATACACATGATTTCAGACGGCCTTACTCATTAAGAGGCGGTTACCTTACAGCAACCCAACCTTTACAACTCATTTAGCTTCTGCACAACGCGGTATTCAATTCCATCAAATACCTCAAAATGCTTGCGGGCGCACACGATTTTTTGCTGCTCTTTTAGTGATAACTGTTTCTCAGACACGCCATCCTGAATACCTTTTCCGGTATTTTTGGTTTCGGCAACAAAAAATATCCGTTCGCGGTTTCTCATCACGACGGCCCAATCGGGATTGTAATTACCGATTGGCGTCGGGATTTTAAACCAGTCAGGCAGTTTGAAATACAGTTGCACATCTTCATGGCTTTCACAATCTTGGGCAAACCGTTTTTCCGTATTGGAATCAAGCGGGATATAGTCGGCAAAGATGGTCTTTTCCTGCTTGTTCCCGTCATTTTGGTTTACCTTAAACGTATATTCATTCATAAAAAATTCCGCGCCGATTTCTTCCAACTCCTGCCAGCGTGCCAGACTTTGCGCATATTCGCCGTTTTCAGACAGCCTGAAATATTCGATGCCCTCAATCATCAGGCCGTGCAGGGCCGTCTGAATTTTTTCGCTTACTAAATCCACAAAACGCTGCGGATTGTCGGCAATATCGCCTGCGCGCCCCGACTGCTGCACGATTTCAAACAGCGTCTGCCGCGTCAGCCTGGTTTTCTTTTGGATTTCGCCCAGCACATCGGGAATATCCCATTCAATATCCGCCTGTTCCGCCCAAGAATTGCGTTCCTCGCCCCAAATGCCGTCGGTTTGCGTTTGATGAATGGCCGCCTTTTGCACCGTAATTTTCGGCTTGTCGATTGTCGGCATACCGTGCACCGCTTTAGAGGCCGTCTGAATTAATTCATCACGCGAAAACTGCACCGAATAACGTGTTTTATGCTGCAATCTCTGCCAGATTTCCAGAAAAACGGGATCGAGCGTAAAACCTTTGCGGAAGGTCTGCCGCGTGCGTTTCGCTTTTTCCTTCACACCGCCGTTGCAGAACTTGATGCCGCATTCGTCTTCGTATTCTTTTTGCAGATTGGTAGCGAAACTTTCGTAACTTTCGTTCGGGATAACGGTGAGAATATTCACGCCCTCGTCGCGCACACGCTCGCCCTGCTGATTGACCGCCAAACGCAGACCGCGCCCGATTTCCTGCCGCTTTTTAATCGGCGAACGGGTTTCGTTGAGCGTGCAGATTTGGAACACGTTCGGATTGTCCCAGCCCTCTTTCAGCGCGGAATGCGAGAAGATAAAGCGCAACGGGCTGTCGAAGGAAAGCAGCTTTTCCTTGTCGCGCATAATCAGATCGTAAGTATCTTCATCGGCTTTGGTTTTGCCGCTGGTATCTTTGTCTTGGCTGAAATAGCCGTCATGCACACCGTCTGAATTTTCGCCTGTTTCACGTCGGTAAATTTCCTCAAACCAGCGCGCGAATTTGCCGCCGTTGCGGTAATTCGCCACTTTGTCGATAAAAAACAGCGATAAAACCTTAATGCCGCGCGGCTTTAAGCGTTTTTCCTTCGCCAAATGCTCTTTGATTGTGCATTCAATCTGCTTTTTCATCACTTCGTCGCGGATTAGGTCGTCGCTTTCGCCCAGCGTGATGATTTGCCCGCCCGACAAAGCCATTTCGCCCATTTCCGCATTTAAGCCGTTGATGATGAAACCGTGCCGGTAGCTTTCGTTGCCGCCCGACTTGTCAAACAAATCGTCGCCCGACGACACGCTCACCGTTTTCTTCTTGGTTTCCTTTTTATCGGCCACATGGATTTCCACTTTCGCCGCCAGCTTTTTCTTGCCCGACACAAATTCCTTCAAGGCCACATACGCGCCGTTCACATCGTTTTTCGCCAAAACCGGCTCGACTTCAATCTGCTTCACCAGCTTTTTGTTGTACGCCTCAATCGGATTTAAGCTGTAGATTTTATGGTAGGGATTTTTATGCGTCGCAGAATAACGGAGCACAAACAAAGGATGAAGCGCATCAATCGCCTGTTTTGCCAACTCCGTTTCCATATTCTGCGGCTCGTCAATCACCACAATCGGGTTCGTGCCGCTAATCCACTCAATCGGCGCATCGCCGCTTTCGTTCACGCGGTTAATCACATTGTCGTCTTTCTTGAACGCGTCGATGTTCATAATCAGAATTTCAATATGATTGTTGGCGGCAAAATTGCGCAGCGTATTCAGTCGGTCGCTGCTGTACACCGCCGATTGGAAAACCGGATGGTCAAAGGCCGTCTGAAAATGCGGCCTCATCGCGCGGATACTCTGCACCACGCCCTCGCGGATGGCCACGCTCGGCACCACAATCACAAATTTTTTCCAGCCGTAGCGTTTGTTCAGCTCAAAAACCGTGCGCAGATACACATACGTTTTGCCCGTGCCCGTTTCCATTTCCACCGAAAAATTCAGGCCGTGTTCGCCGATCGGCGTTTCAGGCAGCCTGAAATCCCGCTGCACCGCATTCAGGTTTTTGCCGATTTCATCGCGCACCAAATGCAGGCGGTTCGCCACAATCGGCGACGCACCCGCCGCATTCAGTTCAAAAAGTTGCGTATGGTTCGGCTCGCCCTCAAACAGGCGGACAACGGCCTCAACCGCATCGCTTTGGTAATCCAGCGTTTCAAATTTCAACTGCATCGCTTTTTTCCTTTTTCAGACAGGCATCAAAGCGTTTCAAACGCCACACCCGCATCTTTGCACTGCAAGGCCGCATTGGTTTTCAGCGCATCATCGCCGCCGAACGCCTTGTCCAGCGCGAAGACTTTTTGCGGCGACTGCGCCAGCACATCGCGCAACAATTCATCGCCGACCGTTTCCAGCAGCAAGGCCGTTTTGCGGCTGCCTGCCGCGTTGTCGAGCCACACCACGCCGTCTGAAAAAATCATCGGGTCGGTGAGTTGGAAGCCCAAACGCAAGGCCAGTTCGTAGGCCATGTTTTCGGCGGTGGCGTGCGGTTCGACCACATCGCGGAAGATTTCCAGCTGCGCTTCAAGGCCGTCTGAACTGCGGTCGGAGGGGCTGCGCCATTGCTTGAAGTTGCTTTCGGCGAGTTTGAAGACTTTGAAGCCCGTATCGGTAGGTCGGGCATTGATGCCCGACACACCGTCTCCGACAACCTCCGCATTTTCAGACGGCCTGTCTTGTCGGGCATCAATGCCCGACCTACGGATTTGCGCACCCGCACGGCGGATACGCTCTTTGGCGATTTCGGCGATGTTGGCAAAACCCGCCTTGCGCGCTTCGGATTTTTCGTCCGTTTCTTCGGGAAGCTGCACGCAGATATAGCGGCGGTTGCCGCCGTCTTCGGCGTTAAGCTGCATCACGGCGTGGGCGGTGGTGCCGGAACCTGAAAAGAAATCCATAATGATGCCGTCTGAATTTGAACCAATTTTTAACATTTGTGCTAATAATGTTGTTGGTTTTGGCGTGTCAAATGGTGCTTTGGAATTAAAAAGATTTTGCAATTCTTTGTTGGCGGCATCATTGTGTCCAACTTCTTCAAAATTCCACCACGTTGTTGGCACTCTGCCTTGTTGAACTTCATTTAAATATCTTTTTAATTGTGGTGCTCCTAAACCATCTTTCCCAAAAAATATGCGATTTTCCTTTAACCAAATTTCCATTGTGGATTGACTTGCCCGCCACGAACTTCCTTGTGGGGGAAAGAATTTTTCCCCTGTATTTGGATTTGTAATGGGATATACTGCACTGGCAGAAAATGATTTAACTAATAAATTATCGCTTCGCCATAGACCCTTTCCATCTTTATCATCGTTTTTATAGGGTTTATTTTGAGCCTCTGTTCGTGGAAGTAAATTTCTTTCAAATTCAGAACTTTTTTGATAAACCAAAATGTAATCGTGTAAGGTAGAAAATCCTTTTGCGTCATTTGTTGCAGCGTATTTTTTCTGCCAAATCACATCAGCCACAAAATTCTCCGCCCCAAACACTTCATCACACAGCAATTTCAACTGCGCCTGTTCGTTGTCATCAATCGAGATAAAAATCACGCCGTCTTCGCGCAACAGCGTTTTCGCCAGATGCAGGCGCGGCAGCATCATGTTGAGCCAGTTGCTGTGGTAATGCCCGCTGTCTTTGCCGTTTTTGCGGAACGCGCCTTGGAATACGCCGTCGCGTTTCAGGTAGCCTTCCTGATCTTTGTCGCCCACGCGGCGGGCGTATTCGTCGCGGGTTTCGGAAAATTTGTCGGGATAGATAAAGCTGTCGCTGCCCGTGTTGTAGGGCGGGTCGATGTAGATCATTTTCACGCTGCCTGCATAGGATTTTTGCAGGATTTTCAACGCTTCCATGTTTTCGGCTTCGATAAAGACGTTTTGCGTGGCATCAAAATCCACGCTTTCGCTTTTGCAGGGAATCAAGGTGTTGAAAGTGGGCGTTTGCAGCGCACGGTAGGCCGCGGTTTTGCCCGCCCAGTTGAGCTGGTAGCGTTCGTTTTCGGCGCAAAGGTTGTCTGCGCCGAGAATGAGCTTGAGCTTTTCAAAGTCGATTTGGTCTTCGCAGAAGACTTCGGGGAACAGGGATTTGAGTTTTAACAGATTGTTTTGATTGAGATTATTTTCTAAATCGTGTATAATTTCGGTTCGGTTCGGTTCGGTTCGGTTCGGTTCGGTTCGGCCATTGTTGCGCCCTTTGTTTGGGGAATTGGAAATAGTCGGGATTTTAACGGATTTTCCATGATTCCGCTTCGTCTTAAAGCATAAGCGGCTGAAGATACGGCAGCCGGTCTCCCATGCCGTCTGAAAATTTTTCAGACGGCCTTATCATTGCTAAAATGCCGTTCACTTCACTTTCAATTTCCATAAGCCGAAACCATGCCGTATTTTCATACCGAACCTGCCCTCCCCTACGACAAACAAAACAAAACCGCCGTATTGCTGCTGAATTTGGGTACGCCCGATGCGCCGACGACGGCGGCGGTGAAGCCTTATCTGCGTGATTTTTTATCGGACAAGCGCGTGGTGGAGCTGCCCTCGTGGCTGTGGCAGCCGGTTTTGCGCGGTTTGGTGTTGACGCTGCGCCCGAAAAAATCGGCGCACGGTTATGAAAAAATCTGGTTTAAGGAAGGCTCTCCGCTGGCGGTTTACACCGAACGGCAGGCGGCGGCGCTGGCGGCGCGGTTGCCCGATGTCATCGTGCGCCATGCGATGACTTACGGCAATCCAAGTGTGGCGGACGTGATGGCGGATTTTAAGGCGCAGGGGGTGGGCAGGCTTTTGGTGGTGCCGCTTTATCCGCAGTATGCGGCTTCCAGCACGGGCGCGGCCTTGGATAAGGTGTTTCAAAACCTGCTCAAACAGCGCAATCAAATGAGCGTGCGCACCGTTTCGCGTTTTTATGACGATGCGGGCTATATCGCGGCGATGAAGCAGCACATCGAAACATATTGGGCGCAACACGGGCGCGGCGACAAATTGATGTTGAGTTTCCACGGCATTCCGCAAAAAAGCCATGACGACGGCGACCCCTACCCCGACGAATGCCGCCACACCGCCCGCCTCCTCGCCGACGCACTGGGTTTGGCGGAACAAGACTACATCGTTTCCTTCCAAAGCCGCTTCGGGCGCGCCAAATGGGTAGAGCCGAGCACGCAGGATTTATTGGACAAACTGCCCGCACAAGGCGTAAACAAACTCGACGTCTTCTGCCCCGGCTTTACCGCCGACTGCTTGGAAACGCTGGAAGAAATCGCCCTGACCGGCCGCGAACAGTTCCACGCCGCCGGCGGCAAGGCATACAGCTACATTCCGTGCCTGAACGACAACGCCGCCTGGCTCTCGGCGCTGGCGGATTTGGTGAAGCGGAATCTGCAGGGTTGGGATTGAGCGGGCTTGGCTGAATGGGAAAAGGCCGTCTGAAAATAGATTGTTTTCAGACGGCCTTGTTTTTCGTTCCCTCAAAACAATCAGCGTAAGGCCTTTGCAAAAAAACCGGAAAAAATGCCTGAAGGCCGTCTGAAAACTTCGGTTAGACAGCGTAGTGGTCCGACCATACCCACCGACCACCGAAGTTTTCAGACGGCCTCGTACCCTGCTTCCAGCGCGGTGATGCCGGTTTGGTCGAACGCCGAATGCGCTTTCATTTCGTCGAGGCGGCGGCAGATTTTGGCGGTAACGGCTTCGGCCTGCGCGGCGTGTTCGGGGGTAATGTCGGCAAATGTCTGGCCGAACAGCTCGGCGTCGAGCAGGCGTTCGGCGTGGATGCCGTCGCGGTAAACGTGTTGCACGGCGGCGTCTTCGCTGCCGAACAGCGTGCCGACGACGCTGCTGCGGGTGAGCGCGATGCCGAGCGCGGCGTCTTCGCCGCCGAATTGGCGGAACAGTCCGTCTTGCGGAAAACCGCCCGCCGCCAGCAGGATACAGCGGCGGAACACGGTATTGCCGCCGACGGTCATGGCCAGCCGCTGCCATGCGCGGGGAAATTCGGGATGGTCGAGATAGCGGGCGGGAAAGCCGACGGGGCGCAGTTTCAGGCGCACGAGGCTGAGGTAGTGGAACTGCTCTAAAGCCATATAGGCGGGCGTGAGCACGCCTGTTTCGTAGGCGTCGTCGGCGTCGAGAAAGGCGACGAAATCGGCGTCGCTCTGCAACGCGCCCCAGTTGCGGGCTTTGGCCGAACCGCCGTTTTGCGGCATATATTCGCAGCGCACCTGCGGGAAAGCCATCGTCAGGTTGCGCATCACGTCGCGGGTGTTGTCGGTAGAAGCGTCGTCCACCAGCCAGATATTGCGCACATCGCGCTGCGCGGCGGCGCTTTCAACGGCGGTAAGCAGCGTTCGCGCGGCGTTGTAGCAGGGAATGACGACGTCTAGGGTTGGATTTGTGTGCATCGGGTTTTCCTATGGTTTTTTGATTTCGGCGTCAGGCCGTCTGAAGATTTTTCAGACGGCCTAAATATGTTTTGCCCTTCGGCGTCGTAGGCTGGGCTTCAGCCCAGCAGAAAATAGCGCGCCTGTCTGAAAAGCCGGGCTGAATCCCAGCCTACGGCGCTTGCTGAAAATCTACACGTTACAGTAATTCACCCTCACAAACCGGATTGATTAACGAGCCTTGCAAACGCGTCAATGCGAGAGGGTTTAATCGGATTCAAACAAACTTTTCAGACGGCCTCTTTCTTACTCAACGTCAGCCCCGTCCAGCCGAACAGCAGCGTCAGAATCAAACACAAATAGCAGAAAAACGCATACGGCAGGTAGTCCCAAACCGCCACGCCGAACGCTTGGCTGATGAAGACGCCGCAGACGCTCCAAGGCACGAGCGGGTTGATGACGGTGCCCGCGTCTTCGAGCGTGCGCGAGAGGTTTCGGGTGTGCAGACCGAGTTTGTCGTACACGGGCTTGAATGTTTCGCCCGCCAAGAGAATGCTCAAATACTGTTCGCCGACGAGGAAATTCACGCCGACGGCGGTGGCGGCAACGCTGGAAGTCGCGCGCGCGGCGTTGGTCAGCAGCAAGCGCACGGCGTCGAGCAGGGCGGGAATGACGCCGAGGCTGAACAGCAGTCCGCCCAAGCTCATGCCCAAAATCACGATGGTTTGCGTGAAAAACATGGATTCCAAGCCGCCGCGCGAAATCAGGCGGGCGATGTCTTTGTAGGCGTCGCCTTCGAGTTTGTAGCCGCTGTAAAACCACGCGCCGAGCTGTTTCAAATCGGGCGAGGAATGGAAATAGGTAACGGCAATCCCCGCGACGACGGTAAACAGCATGGCAACGACGGCGTTGACGCGCAACAGCGCCAATACCACCAACAATACAAACGGAATCAGCGCATAACCGTGCACCAGCCCCGTGGCTTCAAGCTGGCTGCGGAAAAGTTCGACGCTGTTCAAATCGTTGGCGGCGACATTGGGCAGCAGCCACAGCATCAGCGCGGCGCTGATCAGCCATGCGGGGACGGTGGTGTACATCATGTTTTTGATGTGTTCAAATAAATCGATGCCGACAATCGAGGCGGCAATGCCCGTGGTGTCTGAGAGCGGCGACATTTTGTCACCGAAAAACGCGCCTGAAACCACCGCGCCCGCCGTCATCGCCAAATCGGCATGAAACGCTGTTGCCATGCCCATAAACGCCACACCGACGGTGGCGCAGGTGGTCAGGCTGCTGCCGATGGCCACGCCGATGACCGAACAAAGCGCAAACGCGGAAAAATAAAAATAAGTCGGCGAAATCAGGCCGAAACCGTAATACATCAGCGTCGGAATCGCGCCGCTCATCATCAGCGCGCTGACCATCAGGCCGATGAAGAAAAACAGGTAAACCGCGCCCATGCCCTGCCCGACCGCGCCGATCATGCCGTTTTGCATATCGGTGTATTTCAAACCGCGCGCGAGGCCGTAAAACAGCAGCGCAACAATCGCGGTCAAAACCGCCATATGCGGCAGCCAGCCCAGCGCGATAATCGCATAACCCAGCGCGGCAATTAAGGCCGCCGCCACCGCCGCCGCTTCGAGACGCGGCATATCGAGTAGGGATTTGAAAGCAAACATGGGTTTTCCTGTTTGGATTGTTCGGATAAAGATAAAAGTTAACGGATTCTAGCATTGATGATGCAGAAACGGTATCAGGCCGTCTGAACGGCATTCAAACGGGAGCCCGCCTTTCGGCGGATACGTCAAAGGCCGTCTGAATACGTTTCAGACGGCCTCTTCCCGCCGGAACGGGGCAGACTTCAAACTTCGATCCTGTTCGGCGTAAAGGTTTCCCATTTGTTGCAGGCGGGGCAGAGCCAGAAGAAGACTTGGGATTTGAAGTGGCAGTTGCGGCAGCGGTACATCACGCTTTTTTGCAGCTGGCGGCCGATGACGGCGCGCATCATGTCGGCGTCGGCTTTCCAGGTCGGGTTCATGTCGCTGAGCTTGAGGCCGAGCAGGCGGTACACGCCGTTGAGATCGGGCTTTTGGCGCACCATTTCGACGGCGGTTTGCGCGGCTTCGGTTTCGCCTTTGAGCAGCAGGGATTTTTCGTAGATGACGTTGATTAAGTCTAAATCGGGGAAGGTTTTCATGTAGCCGATGAGGCGGTTGAGCCCTTCTTCCTGTTTGTTTTGGGCGGCGTAGGCGTCGTAGAGTTTTTCTCCCGCCATGCTCAGGTAGGCATGGTTTTGCTGTTCGATGGCGGAATAGGCGTCAACGGCGGCGGCGAAGTTGCCCTGCCGGTATTCGATGTCGCCCAGAATCAGGTTGGCGCGGGCGCATTTTTTGTTGGCTTCCAGCGCTTTGTGGACAAAGCCGCGGGCAGCGTCGAAGTTGGATTTGAAAAGGGCGGCTTGGGCGAGTTCGCAGTAAAACTGGGCGATTTCAAACTGGTAGGTTTGTTCGTTTCGGCTTAAGAGCTGCGCCATTTCGATGGCTTTTTCCCAGTCGCGATCCTGCTGGTAGATGCTGATCAAGTGCAGCTGCGCCTCACGCGCCATGTCGCTTTCTTTGAGGTTGAGGAAGATTTGTTCGGCGCGGTCGACGAGGCCGGCGTTTTGGTAGTTTTGCGCGAGCTCGAACAAAACCCGCTCGCGTTTTTCGCCGACGGTGTCGGGCGATTCGAGCAGGGCTTGGTGCATTTTGATGGCTTTGTCGTTTTCGCCGCGCTGGCGGTAGAGTTTGCCCAGAGTGAGGTTCAGGCTGTAAGACTCAGGCTGCTGATCGACGACTTCGGCCAATTCGCGTGCGGCGCGGCCGTTGTTGCGGTCAACCAGCGCGTCGAGGCTTTTGTAAAAACCGGCGGGAATGCTTTTTGCCTGTTTGAGCACGGTTTTCATATCGACGCGTGCGGCAAACCAGCCCATCGCGAAAAATACGGGCAGCAGGATAATCGGCAGGAGGAACATCCAGATTTCGTTGTCCATAATCTTCCTTTAAGAAGCGGCTCAGACTTTGGGCTTGGTGTTTTCAGACGGCACGGGGCTGTTTTGCGCAACCATCTGCGCGGCTTGGGTAAAGCGGGCGTTTTTCTTCACTTCGGCGCGCAGACGGTTGTTTTCCGCACGCAGGCCGAGCAGTCGGACAAAGAGTGCAAACATACCGAAAGCGACACCGATCACGAAAGCGCCGAACAAAACGATAATCAGCGGGGTGTTGACTTTTTGGCCGGGCAGGTAATTGAAATCGACCATGTGGATGTTGGCAATAGCCAAGAGCAGAAATACCAGCAGGATGACGATTTTGATAACGAGGGAAATGATTTTCATCGAAGTCTCCGATAAACAGGGGATTTCAGACGGCATAAAGAGCGGAATGATGCAGCGTTTCGGCCTCTAAGGCAGAGTTTTTCCGACAAGCGGTCGGATTGGAAAACGCAGCGGTACAGAGGCCGTCTGAAAGTCGGGATGGGAGCGCTAGTTTAAACGATTTATCCGCTTTCGGGTACTGCCGGCAAGGTATGGGGCTTTTCAGGCGGCTCTGTTTTTGCAGCGGCGTATTGCTGACAATTTTTCCGGCCGATTTTTCCCTTATCCGCAACAGTCGGCACTTTGCAAAATCCGCCACCACCGAAAACTGCAAAAAATTCCTCGTTTTCCGCTTGCCAAAACCATATCCGCAGGCGTATCGTTTAACCTTTGTTTCCACCTAGGCAAGTGCTGCCGCAAAGCGCGATAAAGCGCGTTTGGCAGCCGCAGCAAAAAATAAGAAAGGCAGTTTCATCATGAGCAGACCCGTACCCGCCGTATTCGGCAGCGTTTTCCACGCCGAAATGCCCGTTATCGCGTTTAAAGACGGCGCATGGCAGCCGGTCGAATGGCAGTCGTCGCACGACCTTACCCTTGCCCCGGGCGCACACGCGCTGCATTACGGCAGCGAATGTTTCGAAGGTCTGAAAGCCTTCCGCCAGGCAAACGGCAAAATCGTGATGTTCCGCCCCGCCGCCAACATCGCGCGTATGCAGCAGAGCGCCGACATCCTCCATCTGCCCAAACCCGAAACCGACGCCTACCTCGCTGCCTTAATCGAGTTGGTCAAACGCTCGGCCGAAGAAATTCCCGATGCCCCTGCCGCGCTCTACCTGCGCCCTACACTGATCGGCACCGACCCCGTTATCGGCAAAGCCGGCGCGCCGTCTGAAACCGCGCTGCTCTATATTCTCGCTTCGCCCGTCGGCGACTATTTTAAAGCCGGTTCGCCCGTCAAAATTTTGGTCGAAACCGAACACATCCGCTGCGCACCGCACATGGGCCGCGTGAAATGCGGCGGCAACTACGCCTCCGCGATGCCGTGGGTGTTGAAAGCCAAAGCCGAACACGGCGCGAGCCAGATTTTGTTCTGTCCCGACGGCGACGTTCAAGAAACCGGCGCGTCCAACTTCATTTTAATCAACGGCGACGAAATCATCACCAAACCGCTGACCGACGAATTCCTGCACGGCGTAACCCGCGATTCCGTGCTGACCGTCGCCAAAGATTTGGGCTATAAAGTCAGCGAACGCAATTTCACCGTGGCCGAACTCAAAGCCGCCGTCGAAAACGGCGCCGAAGCCGTGCTGACCGGTACCGCCGCCGTGATTTCGCCCGTGACCTCGTTTGTCATCGATGGCAAAGAAATCGAAGTGAAAAGCCAAGAGCGCGGCTACGCCCTGCGCAAAGCGATTACCGACATCCAATACGGCGTAGCGGAAGACAAATACGGCTGGCTGGTCGAAGTCTGCTGATTGGCGGTTTGAACAGTCGGAACAATAAAGAGGCCGTCTGAAAACTTTGATTACTTCCGTAATCGGATTTTCAGACGGCCTTTCCGTCGGGTACAATATCCCGAAACCCGCAAAGGAATCCAAACATGAACACTACCGCTGAAAACAGAGTGGTCGATATTACGCCGAACGACCTGCCGCTTGCCTGCTCGGGCCCGAAGCACGAAACGTGGAACGGCCACCCGCGCGTTTTTCTGCCGATTGAATCCGATTCCTCCATCGAATGCCCCTATTGCGGCACGGTGTACCGCCTGCACGGCGAAGCCGGCCATCATTGAGGACAAACGGATGTTGAAAATTTTCCTGCCGGCGCTTGCGCTGCTGCTGGCCGCCTGCGGTTCGTACAAAGCCGTGCGTCCCGACGCACCGCGTGCCGTTGTGCTCGAAACACAGTCGTATGCGGTGAAATACAAAGCCGCGCGCGGGCAGCGGATTACGGCGGTTTACCACAACAACAGCAGCCCGCTGACGGTGGAACTGCGCCAAGGGCATACGGCGGAAAAGCTCAAGCAGATTCAGACTTGGGCCAAAGGTGTGGAATACGCCAACCCGAAAACGCGCTGGCACGTTCAGGAAGGTTTCGCTACGCTGACGCGCGGGAAAAAAGTGATTGTGTTTACGGAAGTGGCGGAGTAGCGGAGCGGGTTTAAAAAAACGGGACTTTTGTAAAAAGCCAAAGGCCGTCTGAAAACTGAATTTCAGACGGCCTTTGGCTTTGCGGTTTGAATCAATCCGAGATGATTGCAAAAACAAGAAATCACCTGCCCGAAAGCCGTCTGAAAACGGTTACGCCTACAACCGACGTCACTCCCGAGCAAGCGGGAATCCACGGTTAAATACAGGCAATGTGTTGTTTGATAAGTTTCAGACAATCAAGCGTGGATTCCCGCCTGCGCGGGAATAACGTCCGTGAAAGTTCTAGCGCTGAGCGTAGTCGAAGTGTCAGACGGCATTTTTGATATTTGCAAAGGTCTCGGCCTCCACCTTACCTTTAATAAACCGAGCCGTTACCCGCGCTGTCGTCATTGATTCTGACTGCTGCGGCATTGGCGGAATATTCGGCTTGCTGGGCGGTGTTGACGGTGTGGAGGACGCTGGTGTAAACGTCGAGCAGGGTCATGCCGCGGCTGCCGGTGTCGAGGGCGGCGAGTTTGGCGCTGTTGTGGCTGTTGCCGTCTGAAAAAACGTCGGCGGTTTGGTATTTGAGCCAGCCGCCGTAGCGTGCGTCGTTGAAGCTTTCGTCGGACGAGTTGAACTGGTTGCCGGCGACGTTGACGTCGGAATCCAGCCGTCCGGTGCCGCGCACTTCGACGAGGGTGCGGTCGATGTTGTCGCCGTAATTCAGTTTGTTGCGGGTTATGTTGTAGGTTTCGGCGTTGCCGCGCAGGAAGGCAAAGTCGTTGTAGCCGTCGGCGGCATCGCGCACGCTGATACTGTTGCCGTTGACGGTCACGGAGCCGTGGAGGCCGAGTTTGTCCGAATTGCGTTCGTCAATGTAAACCGGAGAAGCACCTTTGCCGATGCTGCCGATGTCGGCTTTGTTGCCGCTGATGTTTATGTCGCCCGAGCCGATGCCGTTGCGGGTGTCGTTGATGACGGCAACCAGATATTTGGTGGAATCGCCGCTGATGTTGTTGTTGGTGATGTTCAGGGTGTAATCCATCTGCTTTTCGTGGTTGCGGAACTCGATGCCGTAGGTTTGGATGTCGTCTTTGTAAACATCCAAACCTTTGATGGTGTTGTTGCTGATTTTGAAATAGCCGTCGCCGTCGCCGGGCAGGTTTTTAAACTGGGTGTTGGTCTGGAGCTGGATGCCTGAATACATATGGTAGCTCAGGCCGGGATTGTCGTCGGCGGCAAGGCGGAAATTTTTGTCTTGGGTAACGGTGTTGCCGATGATTTTGACGTCGTCCATATAAAACTGGCGGTTGTAAACGGCGATGCCGTAAAGGCGGTCGCCGTTGGAAATATTGTTGGCAATCAGGATGTTGTTGCCGTCGTGTACGTCTAATCCTTTGCGGTAGTTGTGGTCGGTGGTGTTGTTTTTGTAGGTCACGCCATAGTTGTAGCTGCCCGCCATGGTGGCGATGCCGTAGCCGGTACCGCCGTCGGCTTTGTGGCCGTTCCAGGCCAGATAGTTGCCGTCGGCGGTAAAGTTTTTCTGATAGGCGACCAAGACGCCGGCGACGCGGTTGTGGTGGAGGTTGGAATCGACGATGCGGTTGTTTTCTCCCAAGGGGACGTTGGCGTCGTTTTCGTCGAGCTGGCCGCCGGCGACGCGCTCTTTAAAAGTCAGGCGGTGGCCGTTTTCGTGGATTTGCGAGGCGGTGGAGGTGAAGTGGACGCCCGCGCGGTTGGCACCGGAAACTTCGACTTTGCTGATTAAGGTGTTGTCGGCGTCGTTGACCAAAATGCCGGTGACTTTGCCGAAATAGCTCTGCCCTTTGCGGTAAAAATCGCTGCCGGTGTATTCGACCGACAAATCGGCGACGGTTTTGCGGTTTTGCCCGTCAATCAGAATACCGGCGTATTCGCGGATGTCGTCGTTGTTGGAGTTTGAGTTGAACACGCCTTTTTGCGCTTTGTTAAACTTAATCACGGTTTTATCCATGCCCGCACCGAAAATGCCTTTGACACCCGAGGTGCCGGCGTCGATGGCAATCTGTTCGGAGATGTAAAACGTGCCTTTCATATAGAGCATGGCTTTTTCTTTATGCGCGGCTTCCAGCGCGGCATTGATGGCGGCCGAACTGTCTTTTCTACCCGTCGGGTCGGCACCGAAATCTTCGACATCGATGTATTTGCCGTATTGATTGTGTTGATAGGTTTTATAATGATTTACCTTGTTATTATTAATAGTGGTATTACCAATGGAAGAAAGTAGGCTAGACATGGTTTCCTTTTCCGATTCAAGATTAACCGTTCGGCAATAAAAGTTGCCGTTTGTTGGCTTTACTCTAAAAACAACTTCTATCTGATGTAAAAAAATTGTTTTAGTTCACTAAAAATAGAAATATTTTTAAAATTTACAATCAAAAAAAGATATTGTCATTTAAGTTTTATTTATAAATCAGCAGTTTTATTGAATCTAGCTAGTTTAAAATATTATGTTTATAATTAACTCTGTTATTTTTTCAATCAAAACATATCTATCATGACCACACTTTTCCAACCCCACGAATTAAATTCAAACAATCCCGCCGAATTTCTTTACACTCTCTCCGCCGCCTATCTCGATTACGCCGAACGGCAAAACGACGCGGAAATGGCCTGCCTCAACGACGAGCAGCACACGCTTTTGGCCTTTACCTACCTCGACAGCCAAGTGCAGGAAGGCGGATTCGTGCAGCTGATTGCCGCGGGCTACGGCGAATATGTGCTGCTCAACCCGCTGGCCGACAGCCTGCGCCGCTGGCGCATCAAGCCGACGCCGAAAATCCTCGACAAAGCCCGTGCGCTTTACGAAAAACACGGCGCCGAAATCGAAGCGCTGGCGGAACAGGACGCGCCCTTAGACGAAATCCGCGCCAAGTTTCCTGATTTTGAAGAACTCGACGGCGACTATTACGATGCCGCCGACGAAGATCTGGCCGCCGTAGCAGCATATGTAGAGGCGCATTGGGCGAAGTTTGCAGAAATTGCGTAGCTTTGGCTGCACAAAGGCCGTCTGAAAAATCCGACTGCGTTGGCACAATGGATTTTCAGACGGCCTGAATGTCAAAAATCAAAAACAAAAATAAAAACGCCTGCCTGAAAACGGAATCGCACGGCGCAGACAGGCTGACGCGCGACTGCTGTTTTCGCTCACCCGAAAGCATGCAGATTTCCCGTATCCTGTTCCGTAATCTTACGCAATACCCGACAAGGAACACCACCTGCAACCCCACGCCGCCGGGAATATCCTTCGTGACCACGCTGCCCGCCGCAACCACCACTCAAAACACAAATCCGCCGCCACACGCTCCGCCGCCAATTCAGGATTATAATTGGCATCATAAAGCACACCCTCGAGCATTTTCTGCTTTTCCGTTTTCACTTTCTGCTCTCCAAAAGAAAATTTCATTAGTGCAGATTTCAGGCAGTTTTGCAAATAAAAAGGCCGTCTGAAAGAAAAGTTCTTTCAAACGGCCTTTCCCAATCCCTTGTTATTGCAAAGTAAATCCCGCTTTAAATTCTAATTTCGGCACGCCGACGATAAAGCGTTTGCCGATGCTGTCTTCAAATTCATACGCGCCTTCAATGCTGCCCCACGGGGTGCTGATTTGCGAACCGCTGTTGTATTCGTACTGCTCGCCCGGATACAGAACCGGCTGCTCTTCCACCAAACCTGCCTGACCGACCGGACCGGTTTCGCCGTGGCCGTCGGTAATTTCCCAAAAACGCCGGCGCAGGGTCACAACGTGGTCGCTGCGGTTGCAGATGGTAATTTGGTAGTTAAACGCGTAGCGGTCGCGGTAAACGTCGCTCTGGCCAGCCATATAGCGCGGTTGCACGCTGATTTCGATTTCGTTCATTTTTTGCCCCGTGTATTGTTTGAAAATTTTTAAATTTTGTTAATTTACGTCATTTATATGACTCGGTATATTTTACTGACAAGTATTCGGTTTTGGCAAAAGACATTTGAAAGTAGGCAAACTACACGAGCAAAACTGTTGCATTCATGACAATCAGCGTCATGAATGCCGCAATGACATCATCCAGCATAATGCCGAAACCACCGTGTATCCGTGCATCAAACCATTTGATCGGAAAGGGTTTTATCGCATCAAACAAACGGAAAACGGCAAATGCCCACAGCCACCACAATCCGTCAAACGGCACAAACGCCAACACCAGCAGCATAGCGACGATTTCGTCCCAAACGATGCCGCCGTAATCCTGTATCCCCAACAATTTTTCGGCGGTATTGCAAATCACGATGCCGGCGGCAAACAGAATTGTGCACAATATCGCCAGCAACCAGCCCGATACCCCGCAATAGTGCAAAACAAAGGCCAGCGGCAGCGCAGGCAGCGTGCCAAACGTCCCCGGCGCAACCGGCGCCAGACCGCTGCCGAAGCCGAAAGCGAGAAAACAGAGCGGCCGCTGCACCAGCCAGCCGAAAGTGGGTTTAAAGTCAGCCAAAATGATCGAATCCCAAATGAGTCAGTTTGATTTCGCGGCCGTCTGAATCCAAAATTTTCAGACGGCCTGTGCCGTTGATTTTACCGATGCGCGCCACCGGCGTGGCGCTGCGTTCTGCTGCCGCCGATACCGCCTCGCGATAGGACGCGGGCGCGGTAAACACCAGCTCGTAATCGTCGCCGCCTGCCAGTGTGCAGGCAAACCATTGCTCGGCGGTCAACGCCGTTTTCAGCGCCGGCAGCGTCGGCAGCCGTTCCGTCCAGATTTCCGCGCCCACGCCCGAAGCGTTCAAAATATGCCCCAAATCCTGCGCGAGGCCGTCTGAAACATCCAGCGCGGCGTGCGCAAACGGCAAGATCGCCCCGCTCAACGCCACACGCGGCATCGGACGCAGCAGCTCGTTTTCACATTCAGTAAAGACATCTCTAGTTTTCCTAAAATATTTGAATTGGTGGGTTAGCAAACCCACCCTACTTCATTACTCCGCCTCAACCCCTTCCCCAATCAAATAAAACTGCCCGCCCGCCACATAATGCAAGGTTCTTAACTCATTCGGGGCTTGGTCGAAGATCCAATGGTTGTCTTTGAACACTCGGTCGTCGGCGTAGGCGGCGATAACTTTGCCGATGAAGAGATCGTGGTTTTGTTGGTTGTCTTCGCTTGGTATCAGTTCGCATAAAATCCAGCCAGCACAGCCTTTGACGAGCGGAATATCGAAACCGTCTTGGTAGAAAATCTCCACGCCGTCTAATTTATGTGGGTCGGTATGGCGTGATGTGGTGCCGAGTTTGAGTACCAATTCCGCCTGATTTGCCACGGGAATTTGAATAGCAAACAGACCGCTCTTTTCCACCAAGCCACGGGTGAACGCCTGTTTATCCAACACGGTGGTGACTTTCGATAACGCCCCATAATCCAAGGCACACGACCACGCCACCGCCATCACGTTTTCAATGCCTTCCGCTTTTGCCGACACCAAGGTCGTCGCTCCGATGTTTAATAATCGGTATGATTTTTCTACTGGTACTGACACAATCGCCATAAAAACTCCTTCTTTTGATGTTGCAAGCGGTCAAATTCCACTGATTTTTTTACTGTTTTGCTATGCGAGTTGCTTAAATATTTCCGCAAGGTCCCATTCAGATTCTAACTATGCAATCTAAAAGAGATTTTTTTCAACTAATCCAAATTCAAAATCGCATGAAATGCTGATTGTGGCACATCTGCATTGCCTAATTTACGTTGGCGTTGTTTATTTTCTTCGCTGTGCGTTTTTTCTTGGAAAGACTACCTGAAAAGCCTTCTCCTGTGACACTTTTGCGTAGTGGCGGAATATCTTCTCGGGCAATAACTTTATTCTCAACGATAGATTGCACGGGCATTGGATAAAGTTTGCGTGGGATTAAATGTTTCATTTTTTCCACAATCTTTTTGCCTTTTTCATAGGCTTGTGAATGTGGCAAAATAAAGGAAAAGGCATCTGACGGCAGCGCAATTTTTTTCAGACGGCATTGCAACGCCGCCGCCAACCCCACCCTGCCCGACACCCAAACATCGTCGCCGCATTCCGCCGCATCACGGCGCAAGGCTCGGCCACTGGGGAGCTCACCAATAATGGTGTCGTTAAACACCAAATCGCCGCGGGTTGTATCGCCGCCGATCAACACCACGCCGAAACGTGCCGCCAGTTCAAACAGACTGCCGCAAAAACGCGCCAGCCAGTCTTCATCCAACTCCGGCAATCCTGCGCTCAACAGCACCCAACGCGGTTTCGCACCCATCGCCGCCATGTCGGAAATGTTTACCGCCAATACTTTCCAAGCCAAATCCTCCGGCGAAACATCGGCAAAAAAAATGGTTGTCTTTCAACAACATATCGCCACCGAAACACAAATCGAACCCCATGCGCGGGCGGATAACCGCCGCACCGTCACCGAGCAGCAGTTCGGCATCGTGCTGCTGCTTTTGCAGATAGCGGCGGATCGGATAAAGTCAAATTCGTTCATATTGTCCGTTCAGAATCGGATGCCGAACGGCCCTGGTTTAAGCGTTCAGCAAACTTTCGTCCAGCGTCAGCTCGTCGTTGCGGTTCACTTTCACACCGCGCGTCAACACGGTTTGCGCGATTTGCTGCGCTTCTTCTAGCGAGTGCATCAGGTAAGTGCCGCATTGGTATTCGTTGAGCTCGGGGATTTTGCTTTGGTCTTTTACTGCCAAAACGTCGTTCATCGAAGCCAGCCAAGCCTCGGCGACCTGCTGTTCGCCGGGCGCGCCGATCAGGCTCATGTAAAAACCGGTGCGGCAGCCCATCGGTGAAATGTCGATGATTTCAACCGCATCGCCGTTGAGGTGGTCGCGCATAAAGCCGGCAAACAGATGCTCCAGCGTGTGTATGCCTTTTTCGGAAAGGATTTCTTTGTTGGGCACGGTAAAACGCAGGTCGAACACGGTAATCGTGTCGCCTTTCGGCGTGGTCATGGTTTTCGCCACGCGCACGGCGGGGGCGTGCATACGGGTGTGATCGACTTTGAAACTGTCCAAGAGGGGCATTTTTTGTCCTTTGCAATCATTGAGTTAACCTGAACCTCAGGCCGTCTGAAAAATTTACAGCGCAGCAATCGCAACCGCTTCGCCCGAAGCCGCGCTCAATACTTCGTTCAACACCGCGAAAAATTCGCTGCCGTCGCGCGTTGCCAGCCATTTGCCGTCTTTTTCGGCGAAATGGTAGCCGCCGCTTTTCGCCGCAATCCACAATTCCTGATTCGGCGTGTGGCGGTTGACAATAATCTGTGTGCCGTCTGAAGCCTCGATGGTCAGGACGTTGCCTGTGCTTTGGCAGTCGAAATCCCAGCCGTTTTCATCGATTTGGTCTTCAATATGGGTAAACAGCGCCTCGGTGCGGCGGATAAAATCGCTTTCGGTCATCATGGCTTTTTGCCGGCTTTTTGTTTAAGATACCGAATCTTGCCATATTCGCGCTCAACACGGAAGTTTACCATGCCACACAAGCTCATTTTTGCCGCCGCAGCCGCGCTGCTGCTTTCCGCCTGCGGCTACAAAGGCGATTTATACCTGCCCAAAGAAGGCGACAAAGCCCGTTTCGGCGTTATCCAAACCGGCCTGAAATTCAACAATTCCAAAGAGCCGACCGCCCAATCTCCGGATTAACACCATGACCCTACATTGCGAACGCATCCCCCTGCCCCGCCTCGCCGAAGAATTCGGCACCCCGCTTTACGTTTACAGCCAAAGCGCGCTGGCCGAAGCCTACCAAAACTACACCCGTGCCTTTGCCGCGCTTGACCCCATGATCTGCTACGCCGTCAAAGCCAACGGCAACCTCAGCATCATCAGACACTTCGCCTCGCTCGGCAGCGGTTTCGACATTGTTTCCGGCGGCGAACTCGCCCGCGTTTTGGCCGCAGGCGGCGATGCCGGCAAAACCATTTTCTCCGGCGTCGGCAAAAGCGAAGCCGAAATCGCCTACGCCCTCGAAGCCGGCGTGAAATGCTTCAACATGGAAAGCATTCCCGAAATCGACCGCATACAGGCCGTAGCCGAACGACTGGGCAAAACCGCGCCCGTATCGCTGCGCGTTAATCCCGATGTCGACCCCAAAACCCACCCCTACATTTCCACCGGCCTGAAAGCCAACAAATTCGGCATTGCCTACGCCGACGCGCCCGCAGCCTACCGATACGCCGCCAAGCAGCCAAACCTGAAAATCGTCGGCATCGACTGCCACATCGGTTCGCAACTCACCGACTTAAGCCCGCTCATCGAAGCCTGCGAACGCATTTTGCTCTTGGTCGATACCCTCGCCGCCGAAGGCATCGCCATCGAACACCTCGACTTGGGCGGCGGCGTCGGCATCGTTTACAACGACGAAACCGTTCCCGACCTGCAAAACTACGCCGCCGAAGTGAAAAAACTCATCGGCAGCCGTCCGCTCAAACTCATTCTCGAGCCCGGCCGCAGCTTGGTCGGTAACGCCGGCACGCTGCTCACGCGCGTGGAATTTGTCAAACAGGGCGAAGAGAAAAACTTCGTGATGGTCGATGCCGCCATGAACGACCTCATGCGCCCTGCCCTTTACGACGCTTACCATCATATTGAAAACACGGAAGAAAAAACCACGCCCGCCTTCACCGCCGACATCGTCGGCCCGATTTGCGAAACCGGCGACTTCCTCGGCCAAAACCGCCGAATCGCCTGCGAAGCGGGTGATTTACTGGCCGTGCGCAGCGCAGGCGCATACGGCGCGAGCATGGCCAGCAACTACAACGCCCGCAACCGCGCGGCGGAAGTGTTGGTCAGTGGCAGCGAAGCCAAGCTCATCCGCCAACGCGAAACGCTGGAACAGCAAATGGCCAATGAGTTGGCGTGTTTGTAAGAGTTTGTTTTTAATGATTGAGGCCGTCTGAAAAATATTTTTCAGACGGCCTCTTAATATTTTTACAAATCAGAAATCACACAATCAAGAAGCAGACGAATCAGCTGCGCCCTGTCGAAAGCCCTGCTTTGCCGTTTTGCCACAAGGTTTTGAGTAATACTTTCCACGCCGACAATTTGGGATTGGGTGATTTCCCCTGCCCGATTAAAGCCATTTGCGCCATATACCAATCCATTTCCAGTACGGCACCGACCTTATTGTCCAACAGGCGGAAACCTGTTTGGATGCGTTCAGTTTGCACAGTCTGATAATTGCCGTTTTGGATTCGGTTGGGCAAATCGGGCATGAGTGCAAACGGCCTCGCCACGCCGACCATATCCAGATGAGCACTTTGCAATGCTTCGTTCATCGCCTGTTCCGAGCGGAAACCGCCGGTAATAATCAGCGGCACACGGCTGACTTTGCGTGCTTTTTCGGCATAATCAATGAAAAAGGCTTCGCGTCGGCGCGTGCTGGATTTTTCAGACAGCATTTGCGGGCTTTCATAATTCCCACCGGAAATTTCAATAAAATCAATCCCTAATTCAGATAATTTTTGTACCACCCGAATACTTTCGTCTTCATCGAATCCGCCTTTTTGAAAATCGGCCGAATTCAGTTTTACCCCCACCAAAAAATCCCTGCCGACATTTTCCCGGATTCCCTGATAGATTTTTAACAGAAAATTCATACGGTTGCCCAAACTTCCGCCCCATTCGTCATCGCGGCGGTTGTGGTGCGGCGATAAAAACTGGCTGATGAGGTATCCGTGGGCAGCATGGATTTGCACGCCGGAAAATCCTGCCTGCTCAGCCAGCTGCGCCGTACGGACAAAAGCCTGAACCAACTCTTCGATTTCTTGGCCACCCAATGCCCGCGGCGGGTTGATGAAACCGTCCATACCCACCAACGGCACGTCGCTTGGTGCGACGGGGGTGGCATTGACGGCTTTGGGTGATTGTTTGCCGGCATGGTTAATCTGCATAATGATGAGGGACTGGTTCTGTTTACCGGCCTCCGCCCAGCTTTTCAGCACAGCCATGCTGCGTTCATCATGCAATACCACATCGTTAATCGATCCTTTGCCGTTTTCGGCCACCATAACATTGCCGGTTACCAGCACGCCTGCTCCGCCTTTTGCCCAAGTATGGTAGAGCTTGACCAAATTCTGCGTAGGCTGGTCGTTATGCGCAAGCTGCTCTTCCATAGCGGATTTGAAAAAGCGGTTTTTGGCGGTTACGCCGTTGGGGAAAGTAAACGGTTGGAAAAGCATTTTTATACCTTATCAGTTTATATGTTTAAAAATTTAAACCTATTATACCGTATGCAGACTTTCAGTCAAGAAATAACCGCACTTCAAGGCCGTCTGAAATCAGTCGGTTTGCTCAGGACAATAAAATTTCAGCACCTCAACCAATACACCCATCTTTTCCACTTCTTCTTTCATAGCCAACGCATAAAACCGCTCTTTACCCGTCTGCCGGACGCTGACGGCATGGGCGGCCAGCATGATTTTAAGGTGATGGGAAACCGCAGGGCGCGAAAGGTGCAGATTTTCGGTGATTTGGTTGACGTTCATCTCGCCGTTTTCCAGCAGCAGTTTCAAAATCAAATGGCGGTTTTCATCCGACAATACCGTGAAAATGGGAATGCAGTCTTTCAAAAGCCGCATGGCTTCTGCTTGGGAAACAGAGGATTGTCCGGTCATGTTCAGTCGATGTGTTTAAGAATGTCAGCGGATTATAAAGTTAGAAATCACGGCTTTCAACAGACAGAACGTGATTTACCTCAACTCAAGCGTTTGAAAACAAAGCGTACCTTTTCAGACGGCCTGATACCTGAAATTCTCACGGCGGCTCCAATCCGCCGAATACTTTGATTCCGATAACCCACAGCATTGCCCAAATACCGGTGCAATCAAACGCTAAAAAATAAGGCCGTCTAAAAAACAATTTTCAGACGGCCTTTGGTTTCCCAAACAGTATTCAATAATGCGGCGGAATCTCGTCGCGCAAACTGTATGCTTCGCGTTCGCCGTTTGCGCCTTTGTCCTGCATTTTCTGGTAGAGCACGCGCATTTGCGCCTGCTGCAAATCCAGCGTCTGCTGCATTTTGGCGATGGTGTCGCTCAGGCTGGCAATCAAATCGTCCTGCAAGGCCGTCTGAATTTCCAGCTCGGTAATGCGCTGTTCCAATTCTTCCATCACAACACCATCGCGGCAATCCAGCCGGCAGCGAGCAGCGGCAGGTTGTAGTGGAGGAAGGTCGGGATGACGGAATCGCGGATGTGGTCGTGCTGTCCGTCGGCGTTCAAGCCCATCGTGGGGCCCAAAGTCGAATCGGATGCAGGCGAACCGGCATCACCGAGCGCACCCGCCGTGCCGATGATGGACACGGTTGCCAGCGGCGAAAAGCCGAGGCTGATGCAGAGGGGAACGTAAATCGCGGTAATGATCGGCAGCGTGGAAAACGACGAGCCGATGCCCATTGTCACCAGCAGACCGACAACCAGCATGGCAAACGCGGCCAAGCCTTTGCTGCCGCCAAACGCCGCCATACTTCCCTCCACCAGCGGCTGGATGTCGCCCGTGGCCTTCATCACTGCGGCAAAACCCTGCGCGGCAATCATCACGAAACCGACCATCGCCATCATGCGGATGCCTGCGCCGAAAACGTCGTTCACATCATTGCGGCGCACCACGCCCAAAGTCATAAATACGGCAAACCCGAGCATCGCGCCCAAGAGCAGCGCATCTTTATAAATCAACTGGATAGCGAAACAAACCGCAATCGCCACCGCCGCCACCAGACTGCGGTAAGACGACGGCTCGGGCTGCTTGACCGACGCATCGTTGTTGTCCGCATCAACCTGGCTGATTTGGTAAACGCGCGGTTTGCGGTAGTGGACAAACGCCCACAGCAAGCCTGCCGCCATGCCCAGCGCGGGAATCGCCATCGCCTTCATCACATTGATGCCGTCCACCGCCATGCCCGACTGTTTGATGTTGCCGAGCAGGATTTCGTTCAAGAAAATCGAGCCGAAGCCGTAAGGCAGAAACATATACGTCGTTACCAAACCGAAAGTCATCACGCAGGCAATCAGGCGACGGTCAACCCCAAGGCGGTTAAACACCATCAAAAGCGGCGGCACAATCATCGGAATAAACGCAATATGAATCGGAACGACGTTTTGGCTCATCACCCCCATCGCCAGCAAAACCATCAAGAGCGCCCATTTCACACCGCTTGCGGCATGATGGCCGCCCTCCGCGTTCAGTTTGCGCACCACCGCGCCCGTCAGCTGCTGCGGCAGCCCCGAATGGGTAATCGCCATCGCAAACGCACCGAGCATGGCGTAAGACAGCGCAATCGTCGCTCCGCCCGCCAAACCTTTCTGGAACACGGTGATAATACCCTCCACCGCTTTTCCGTCCGCGCCCGCCGCCACATCGGTCAGCGGCATACCTGCTACCAGCCCGCCGACAAACGCGCCGATGACCAAACTCAACACGACGTGCACCCGCGCCAACGACAGCGCCAACATCACTACAACCGCAATCACAACGGCATTCATGTTTCCTCCATTCTATTAGACCGCAGCGCGGTTTCAGGGGTGATCAAGATAACGTCAGAAGAAATATCATAACCTAACACGCTTTTACATACCAGTTTTAAGCAGTTCCCAAAACGCAGAAAGACCGTCCGAAACAGCCCTCCGAACTGCACTGTTTCCTTAGGACTAACGCCGGCAGATCTTGGCCGGTCTTCCGTTTTGTCCAAAAGACCATGCTGTCTGAAACAGAGACCCGGCAAAAAACAAAAAGGCCGTCTGAAAAGCATTCTGGCTTTTTCAGACGGCATGAGTCAGGGAGTTGTGATACTGGGAAATCCTATCGGAATCAGGTGTTCTCGTCATCCCAATCTTCATCCCACTCGCGGTAATGGCGTTTGTGATGGCGCTTTGCCTTGTGCTTGCGATCCTTATACCAGTCGCGACGGGCATCGTGCCAGCGGCGTTTACGCTCTTCGCGCGCGTCTTCCTGATTTTTCTTCTTATTGCGGTAGGCATAGGCATTACCCGCCAAACCGCCGGCTGCTGCACCGACCAGCATACCTTTGCCGTTCGCACCCATGATGCCCGCCAGTGCCGCGCCTGCGGCCGCACCGGCCAACGTGGCTTTGGTACGGTTCTCCGTACCGCGCGCCTGAACGGTGGTACTTGGGAAAATCAGCGCAGCGGCGGTCAGCGCGACTGCGATTTGTTTTTTGTAACTCATGTCCTCGTCCTTTCATACATACGGGAGTGAATGTATGGTGATTATGCCCCCATTTCCGCCGCCGTTTTGTAGCCGCTCGGCAAAAGCGCGTAAACAAAACCCGCCCTTTCGTCATCTTACCAAAAGATAACTTTCACGCGCGTAACCATTGTCCGAATGTCACCCTGTCAAGCCCTGCCAGATCAGGCAGCGTTTCCACGTTTTCAAACTCTTGATTTATAAGAATTTTTTGAACCTCATTACCCTGATTGTAACCGTGTTCCAACAAAATCCAACCGCCCGTTTTCAGATATTCCGGCGCACCCGACGCCAGCGCGCGGATGCAGGTCAGGCCGTCTGAAAAATCCGTCAGCGCGTTTTGCGGCTCGAAACGCAGGTCGCCCTGTTGCAGATGCGCATCATCTTTTTCGATATACGGCGGGTTGGAAACAATCACATCATAGCTGTTTTTTTCAGACGGCCTGTCAACCGCAAACCACGAACCGAGCGCAAATTCCACCGCCGCGCCCAGTTTGGCCGCATTGCCCTGCGCCGTTTCCAGTGCCTCCTCGCTGATGTCCGACGCGCGAACCGCTGCATCGGGGCGTTCCAACGCCAACGTCACCGCCACCGCGCCGCTGCCCGTTCCCAAATCCCACACGCGCCCGCCCTGCGGCAGCCGCGCCATCGCCGCTTCGACCAAATGCTCGGTCTCGGGGCGCGGAATCAAAACGCTCGGATTGACCGCAAACATCCGCCCGTAAAACCCGCGTTCACCCAAAATATACGCCACCGGTTCCCCCGCCTGCCGGCGTGCAACCAATGCCGCCAATGCCTCCGCTGCCACACCGGGCAGCGCTTCATTTCCACGCGTTACCAGCTCCGCCCGCGAAAACCCGCCCGCAAACTGCAACAGCATCCGCGCTTCCGAACGCGGCAGCGGACAGGCGCGCAGCCATTCATCCAAAGTCATTTCAGACGGCCTTTTTCCATAAATAAAACGGCCTGCATTATAACAGGCCGTCTGAAAAGGGCTTGGGTTGGCAAGATGCCGTCTGAAAGGTTTGGACTTTTCAGACGGCATTATCATTCGGACGGTTGAGCTTTGCTTAGGGATAAAGCTAAGCGTTCCTCGCGACCTGCCTACTGAAACGCCGTTTGCCGTAGGCCGGGCTTCAGCCCAGCAGGTTTAATGAAATGTTTCGGAAAATTTTGCCGGGCTGAAGCCCGGCCTACAAAGCCTCCTTATTCAGGCCGTCTGAAATATTTTCAGACGGCCTCTGCCCTTCCATCCGACCCTACCACAACGCCAGCGCCGTCAGCGCCATTTCCCGCTGCCCTTTCTGCGGGGCAACGGTTTGGCTGGGCAGCTCTAATTCGTAGCGCAGGCCGCAGCGTTCGGCTTCTAGGATTCGGAAACACAGCCGTCCGGCGAGTTGGTCGGTGCTGCTGTCGGGCGGGTAGTCGCGGTAGGAAATGATGTGGCTGCCGCGGTTTTGTTCCACGGATTCAAAGCGTTTGTCGAGCATTTCGCCGGTTTTGGCGTAGGCTTTCCATGCGATGTGCTGCAATGACGTGCCGTCTTGGTGCGCTTGCAGGTGGGACAGGTCGTCGCTGCTTTGGGCAAACACAGCCTGTGTTTCGCGGCTTTCATCGGCGTGGAAACCCGGCGGGGCATCGTGGGCGATGGGCGCGGGGAAGACGATTTTGTCGCTGTGCCATGTCCACGCGGCTTCGGCGGTGCAGATGCCGAAGGGGGCGGCTGTGGCAATGCG
Organism: Neisseria chenwenguii; assembly: GCF_002216145.1. Classification (NCBI taxonomy): domain Bacteria; kingdom Pseudomonadati; phylum Pseudomonadota; class Betaproteobacteria; order Neisseriales; family Neisseriaceae; genus Neisseria; species Neisseria chenwenguii. The sequence continues at coordinate 1,637,443 of NZ_CP022278.1, read as the reverse complement.
GATTTCAGGCAGGCGCAGATAGCCGCGCATGGGTGCAGTAAGGGTTTGCGGCAGGCTGTCCATACCGTCTGAAAGCGGCCACTGCTGCCAGTTTTCCTGATGGTTGTGCACCAGCCGGAGATGGCGGCGGCGGGTGTTGCCAGCGGCGTTTAGGGTAAACGCGGCGGGCTGGCCTGCGAAAATTTCAGACGGCATCGTCCATTCGAGGCGCAGGCCGGTAAGCTGGCGCAGGTTTTGCATCACGGCGGCAATGATGAAACCGAACAGCCAAAACGCGGCGATGTAGGCGAGGTTGGCTTGGTAGTTCAGCCCGACCAGCCAGAGCAGCCCGACCATCACCGCCAATCCGAGGCCGAGCCGTGTCGGTCTGAAACGGATGTGGCGCAGCGCTGCGGCTTCGTGCGGCGCGACGGGCGGGCAGTTTTCAGACGGCCACATGGTCGAGCATTTCCGTCAGAACCTGCGCCGAAGACACACCCTGCTGCACGGATTTGACGCGGTGGTTGGCCACGGCGACCCACACGGCTTTGATGTCGTCGGGCAAAACGTGGCCGCGCCCCTGCATATACGCCCACGCTTTGGCGGCGTTTACCACGGACAAACCCGCGCGCGGGCTGAGCCCCATCACAAAACGCCCCGATTGGCGCGTGGCCTGAACCAGGCGGAACACATAATCCGCGGCAGCCTGCGAAAACGCGACGTCTGCCGCTTCGTACTGCCAAAGCTGCAAAGTTTCGGCGTTGCACACCGCCTGCAAAGCGCCAATCAGGCTGCGGCTCGTACCCTGAAAATAAAGCTGCCGCTCGGCCTCGGCGCTCGGATAGCCCATGCTCAGGCGCATCATGAAGCGGTCGAGCTGCGATTCGGGCAGCGGAAACGTGCCGAGCTGTTCGGTCGGATTCTGCGTCGCCATCACGATAAACGGGCGCGGCAGAGGGTAGGTTTTGCCGTCCACCGAAACCTGCCGCTCCTCCATCGCCTCCAGCAGCGCGGATTGCAGCTTGGGCGACGCGCGGTTGATTTCGTCGGCAAGCAGAAATTCGTGGAACACGGGGCCGGCGTGAAACTCGAATCTGCCCTCGTTCGGCCGGAAAATGTTCACGCCGAGCAGGTCGGAAGGCAACATATCGTTGGTGAACTGAACGCGCTGGTAGCGCAAACCCAAAACCGCCGCCGTACCCTGCGACAGCGTGGTTTTACCGACGCCCGGCACGTCTTCGAGCAGAATGTGCCCGCCCGCCAAGACTGCGGCGAAAAGCTGCTGCAAAACGTGTTCCTTGCCCAGAATCAGACCGCCGAGCTGATGTAATGCGTGTTGGATTTTTGTATTCATGATTGTTAATTTCGTCATTATAAATTCAGACGGCATTTTAACACGACAAACGGCATCAGGCCGTCTGAAAACGACGAAACGATATTTCAGACGGCCTTGAGTGTTGTATCAGCGGGAAGGTTTGAGGAAATCAGGATGGCAGCAGTAGGTACGGTTAGCCGCCCCAAAGGCGGCGTAACCGTACAAACCCGCAAAAGCCGTATCGCACAAATCCCCAAAGCCCGCAGCCTTATTTTTCAGACGGCATAGCCGGCAGGTACGTCCAAACAGCGTACGGTTACGCCGCTTTAGAGCGGCTAACCGTACCTACCACTATTCAAAACGAGGCCGTCTGACTTCGGCTGCGCTCAGCAACCAATTTTCAGACGGCCTCGTTCACAAAAAAAACAGCCTAACGCCTAACCCGCGTCCAGCGGTTTCCAATCCGCACTTTTGCCTTTCACGGGCGGCAGGAAGTCCAAGCCCAACGGTTGCAGGTTCCAGAGGTAATCGGAATAGCCGTAGCGGTCGGGGCGGTCGAGGTCGATTTCGGTTTGGATTTCGGCTTCGCGGCCTTCTTTAATCAGCGTGGCGAAATTCGGGTTGATGAGCACGGTTTTGCCGAACGCGAGGAACTCTGCCCAGCCGGTGTTCAGCGCGTTTAACGCATCGTCGGCGGTAAACAGGTTGCCGACGCCGATGAGCGGCAGCGCGCCGCCGAGACGTTCGTGAATCAGGTCGAGGCGGCTGCGCACGGTGTCGGCGCCGCGGCGGGCTTTTTTGTAGAAATCCCACAGCGAAGCGTGCAGATATTGCAGCGGTTTCTGTTTCAGCGCGTCAATCAGCGCGAAGGTGTCGGCCATTGTGATGCCGTCTTCCTGCGGCTCTTCGGGTGAGAAGCGGTAGCCGACGATAAAATCATCGCGGGCGTGTTTGGCTTTCGCCGCGCACACGGCGTCCACCACCGCCATCGGGAAACGCAGGCGGTTTTCGATGCTGCCGCCCCATTGGTCGCTGCGGCGGTTGAAATGTCCGGACACGAATTGTTGCAGCAGATAGCCGTTGGCGCCGTGGATTTCCACGCCGTCAAAGCCTGCGCGGATGGCCAAATCGGTTGCAAAACCAAAGGCTTGAATCACGTTTGCGATTTCTTCTTCCGTCATCGCGCGGGCGGCGGTAGTCGGCGTGCCGGTGGAACTCACACCGGGCGGCACGTCGGACGGCGCGACTTTGTCCGCCCCGCCGATGAGTTCGTCAACCGCCTGATAACCGCCGTGATGAAGCTGCAAAACCGGCTTGGCGCCCTGTTTTTTAATAATATTGGCCGCCTCGGTCAGACCGGCAAGCTGCGTTTCGGCAAACGCGCCCGGCTCGCCCGCAAACGCCTTGCCCTCGGGCGACACCAGCGTCGCCGCCATGATAAACATGCCGAAATCCTGCGCACGGTTGCCGATAAACGTGCGCTCGGCGTCGGAAAGCGTGCCGTCTTCGTTTGACGCCCAATGCGTCATCGGCGCGACGACGAGGCGGTTTTTGATTTCGACGCCGTTGTTGAGCGTATAGGGCTGAAACAGCGGCGCGTATTTTTCGTGGGTCATTTTTTTGCCTTCTTTAAAGTGAAACGTTGTGTTGATGTTGGCACGGTTTGGCAGATTTCAAGCACGGGGGAAGATAAAGGCCTGAGGCTTTTGCAAAAGTCTCAGGCCGTCTGAAAACCGTACAGACAACAATGCCGTCTGAAAACTAACAAACTTTTCAGACGGCATCTTAATCAATCCCAACCGTTCGTACGATTACGCCGCTTGCGGCGGCTAATCGTACCTACGCAGTTGAAAGACGGCCTATTCCACCCACTGAACCACTTCTTCCACAGGTTTGCGCGCTTTTTTGGCGATGTCTTTGGCGCGGTAGCCGAAAGTGCACATCGTCGCGATGCCCCATTCGGCAGGGTCGAACACGCCCGCGTCGGTGAAGAGTTGGTTCACTTTGTCGTATTCCAAACCCTCAATCGGGCATGAGTCGATGCCGATTAACGCCGCGCCGGTCATCATATTGCCCAGCGCGATATAGGTTTGCTTGGCCGCCCAGTCAAACAGCGTCTGCTCGTTTGCCGCCTGTTTCATATCGTTTACCTGAAACGCCTTATATTTTGCCAAACCTGCCTCAAGCTGTTCGCCCGAGAGGCCGCGGCGGATCAAGACGTTGCGCATGAATTCGCTGTCGTAGCGGGCGTTTTTCTTGGCCAGAATGACCACCAGATGGCTGCAATCGTCCAACTGCCCTGCAACGCCCCAGCCTATGGGTTTGATGGCATCGCGCAGCGCTTTGTTTTGGACAACCACGAATTTCCACGGCTCGGAGCCGACGGAGCTGGGCGAAAGCCGCCCCAATTCGAGGATGTAGTCCATGTCTTCGCGGCTGATTTTTCGGCTGCCGTCGTAGTGGCGGCAGGCTGCACGGAAGGTGAACGCGTTTAAAACGTCTTGTTTGGATACGGTCATTTTTCAGCCTCGTTTACAGAGTTGGAAAGAATGGGAACATTATACGGCGGACGTTCGCCCGGGGAGAAGCGTTGGGGCGGTTTGCCGAACAGGAAGTACCCGCACTGAGCGTAATCGAAGTGTCAGACGTCCTGAGACCTTTATAAAAATCAAAAAGGCCGTCTGAAAATTTTCAGACGGCCTTTTACGCTCTTACCGGCCTACTTCTTCAATCTTCCATGCAGTTCCTGCACGCTGTAAACATGCGTGTCGTTCAAACTGCGCAAGCCCGTGCTGATGGCTTCGCCGCCGGCTACGGTGGTGTATTGCGGGATGCGCTGGGTGAGCGCGCTGCGGCGGATGCTGTGGCTGTCGGTGACGGATTGGGGATCGCTGCCGACGGTGTTGACGACGACGGCGATATCGCCGTTTTTAATCATGTCCACGATATGCGGGCGGCCTTCGAGCACTTTGTTGACCGGCTGGGCGATGACGCCGTGTTCGGCCAGATACGCTGCGGTGCCGCGGGTGGCGCAGAGGCCGTAGCCGAGCGATTGGAAGTTTTTGGCGGTTTGCAGCACCAGCGGTTTGTCTTCGTCGCGCACGGCGATAAAGACTTTGCCGATGGCAGTGAAGCGCTCGCCTGCGCCAAGCTGGGCTTTGAGGTAGGCTTCTCCGAAGGTTTCGGCCACGCCCATCACTTCGCCGGTTGAGCGCATTTCGGGGCCTAAAATCGTGTCCACGCCGGGAAATTTGATGAAGGGGAACACGGCTTCTTTGACGGCGTAGAAGTCGGGGATGACTTCTTTTTCAACGCCTTGTTCTTTCAGCGAAATTCCAGCCATCGCGCGTGCGCCGACTTTGGCGAGCGGCACGCTGGTGGCTTTGGAGACGAACGGTACGGTGCGGCTGGCGCGCGGGTTCACTTCGAGTACGAACACCACGCCGTCCTGCACGGCGAACTGTACGTTCATCAGGCCGACCACGTTCAGCGCATAGGCCATAGCTTTGGTTTGGCGGCGGATTTCGTCTTGGATTTCAACGCTTAAGGAATACGGCGGCAGCGAGCAGCCGGAGTCGCCCGAGTGGATGCCGGCCTGTTCGACGTGCTGCATGATGCCGCCGATGACGACGTCGGTGCCGTCTGAAACGCAGTCCACGTCCACTTCGATGGCGTTGTTCAGGAAGAAATCGATCAGCACGGGGCTGTCTTCGGAAACCTGAACGGCTTCGCGCATATAGGTTTTGAGCTGTTCCTGCGAATGCACCACCTGCATGGCGCGGCCACCGAGTACGTAAGACGGGCGCACCACCAGCGGATAACCGATTTCTTCCGCCAAAACAAGGGCTTCTTCTTCGTTGCGCGCGGTACGGTTGGGCGGTTGGCGCAGGCCGAGGTCGTTCAGCACTTTTTGGAAACGTTCGCGGTCTTCGGCGGCGTCGATGCTGTCGGCGGACGTGCCGATGATGTTCACGCCGTTTTCAACCAGCGCGTTGGCGAGTTTGAGCGGGGTTTGCCCGCCGTAATGCACAATCACGCCCCACGGGTTTTCTTTTTTCACGATTTCCAGCACGTCTTCCAGCGTGAGCGGCTCGAAGTAGAGGCGGTCGCTGGTGTCGAAGTCGGTGGACACGGTTTCGGGGTTGCAGTTCACCATGATGGTTTCGAAACCGCTTTCGCGCAGGGCGAGCGCGGCGTGTACGCAGCAGTAGTCGAACTCGATGCCTTGGCCGATGCGGTTGGGGCCGCCGCCCAAAATCATCACTTTTTTGTTTTCAGACGGCCTCGCTTCGCATTCTTCTTCGTAGGTGGAGTAGAGGTAGGCGGTGTCGGACTGGAACTCGGCGGCGCAGGTGTCCACGCGCTTGTACACGGGGTGCAGCTTCAGGCCGTAGCGGTGTTCGCGCACTTCTTTTTCAGACAGGCCTAGCAGTTGCGCCAAACGCCTGTCTGAAAAACCTTTGCGTTTCAGACGGCGTAAGGTGTTGAAATCCAAATCTTTCAGGCTGCCTGAAGCGACGGTTTGCTCTTCTTTCACCAAGTCTTCGATTTGCGCCAAGAACCACGGGTCGATGGCGCAGATTTCGTGGATTTCGGCGATGGTGAAGCCCGCACGGAACGCGTCGGCGACATACAGAATGCGGTCGGGGCCTGGGTTGGCCAGTTCGCGGCGGATTTCGGCTTTGTCGTCGGTTTTCGGGTTGAAGCCGCACAAGCCGGTTTCCAGCCCGCGCAGGGCTTTCTGCATGGATTCCTGAATGGTGCGCCCCATCGCCATCACTTCGCCCACCGATTTCATCTGCGTGGTCAGGCGGTCGTCGGCGGCGGGGAATTTTTCAAAGGCAAAACGCGGGATTTTCGTTACCACATAATCAATCGAAGGCTCGAACGATGCCGGCGTGCGGCCGCCGGTGATGTCGTTGCGCAATTCGTCCAAAGTGAAACCCACCGCCAGCTTGGCCGCCACTTTCGCAATCGGAAAGCCCGTGGCCTTGGAAGCCAGCGCCGAAGAACGGCTCACGCGCGGGTTCATCTCGATCACAATCATCTCGCCGTTGGCCGGGTTTACCGCAAACTGCACATTGGAGCCGCCCGTGTCCACGCCGATTTCGCGCAACACCGCCAAACTCGCGTTGCGCATGATTTGGTATTCCTTGTCAGTAAGCGTTTGCGCGGGCGCAACCGTGATGCTGTCGCCCGTGTGCACGCCCATCGGGTCGAAGTTTTCGATGGAACAGATGATGATGCAGTTGTCGTTTTTGTCGCGCACCACCTCCATTTCGTACTCTTTCCAGCCGAGGACGGACTGTTCAATCAGCAACTCATGCGTGGGCGACGCATCGAAACCGCGTTCGCAAATCGCCAAAAACTCGTCTTTATTGTAGGCAATGCCGCCGCCCGAACCGCCCATCGTGAAAGACGGACGGATGAGCGTCGGAAAGCCGACCTGTTCCTGCGCCGCCAAGGCTTCGTTCATCGTGTGGCAGACAAAAGATTTCGGGCAGGAGAGGCCGATTTTCTCCATCGCCTCCTTAAAGCGGCCGCGGTCTTCCGCCTTGTCAATCGCGTCTTCCGTCGCGCCGATTAACTCGACGTTATACTTCGCCAGCACACCGTTGCGCGCCAAATCCAGCGCGCAGTTCAACGCCGTCTGGCCGCCCATGGTCGGCAGCACCGCATCAGGGCGCTCCTTGGCGATAATCTTTTCCACGGTCTGCCACATAATCGGCTCGATATAGGTAACGTCGGCCATATCGGGGTCGGTCATAATCGTGGCAGGGTTGGAATTGACGAGAATGACTTTATAGCCCTCCTCGCGCAAAGCCTTGCACGCTTGCGCGCCGGAATAGTCGAACTCGCAGGCCTGGCCGATTACGATGGGGCCGGCGCCGATGATTAGGATGGATTTTAGGTCGGTACGTTTGGGCATGGTGTTTTACCTTAGAGATTTTGAGTTATTTAAAGCTATATTTAACGGGATTGCTGGCACTCCGTTTACGATATTCTTCGGGCAGCCTTTTGCGTTGATATTTATGGCGTACTTCATTATTTTTAGAAAGTGATTCTCCGTGAAAACCAAAACGTCCTTCTATGGTTTCATTAAGCTCAGGAAAATTTTCCTTAGTAGCAGGCAGCCATTCATGCGCTTGCAAAACATCCACAATTAAGCCTTTTTCAACCGCCAAGATGTAATGCGCACGCTTTGCCCGCTCAACATCAAGCCGCCAGGCTAGGCGAACAGCATCATAAGCTGATTTTTCTTTATCTAAAGAACGATTAATATTAATAATCAATAAATTGTGATTACTGTCAAATTGTGCAACAGGTGCATCGTATTTACCTTGTATTTCGGATACATGCATCGAACCAAATTCACTATTGCCATGCCCGTTTTGTTCATTTGATAGCCCTGGATAGGCATCTATTAAAGCAGCTTCTACTTCAAAAGCGGTTTTCTCATTCATGCCATGTCGATGAATGATATGGATAACTTCCAATCCGGCTTTTTGGATAGCGCGAATCCTACTATATTTCAAAGTCAGTTCATCTTCGCCATCTTCCGTTATTTTCAAACATTGTTTCAAATGTTCAAAAACTCGGTTGTCCTTGCCTTTGCCCACATAAAAAGTTTCACCATTTCTTGGGTCAATTAAGCGGTAAACGTAATATGCAAGGGCTTTGCAAACTTCAGATGAAAACTTGTTCATATTCTTTTTTCCTCAAATGTATTTAGATAGCAAGCGTAGGTTGGGTTGAAAACCCAACATTACATCGTTCAATTATTTCAAAACGTTGGGTTCGACAACCCAACTTCTTTAACGGGTCAATACCCAACCTCTTCTTAAATTTAACGGTTTTGTTGGGTTTGCAACCCAACCTACGGGGTTGCTGTTGTTTCAAAGCAACCGTAGGTCGGGCATTTATGCCCGACTGTTACTTGGGTGCGAATTATTTCGGGCATTAATGCCCGACCTACCAAAAGCAAGCAAGCGTAGGTTGGGTCGTGACCCAACATTTTCTTAAATTTCACGGTCTTGTTGGGTTTGGCAACCCAACCTACGGCGTTGCCGAAACTTCAAAGGCCGTCTGAAAACGTGGAATTTCTGTGTAGGTTGGATCATGACCCAACGCTTTCTTAAATTTCACGGTTCTGTTGGGTTTGGCAACCCAACCTACGGTGTTGCCGAAACTTCAAAGGCCGTCTGAAAACGTGGAATTTCTGTGTAGGTTGGGTCATGACCCAACGCTTTCTTAAATCCTACGGCTTTGTCGGGTTTGGCAACCCAACCTACCGTTATTCCCCAAAATTTCCTTCAATTTCCGCGCCGTTGCCCGCCCAATCTTTCGGCAAAATCCCGTTTGCCACATACCGGTGAAACGATGAAAACGGCCAATCCGCCACGCGCGTTACATATCCGTGTTTGACGGGATTGAAATGAATGTAATCAATATGGGCATTCAAATCGCGCTCGTCGCGGATTTCGTGTTCCCAATAACGCCGCTGCCAAATACCGCGTTCGTTTTTGCTTTGGCGTGAAGCGGACAGGTTTTCTGTCTTGGGTAACGCCTGCGAGAATTTGGCTTTAATCAAGCGCAGGCGGGTGGGGTAGTCGCTGTCGTTTTCAGGCAGCCTGACCAATAAATGCAGGTGTTCGGGTAAAACGCATACGGCAATGATTTCAAAAGGATGCCGTTTTTTGACCACATAAAATGCCTGTCTTAATTCGTCAATATGCCGCACCAGCGTGTCTTGTTTCCTGTCTTGCAGGGCAAGGGTAAAGAAATAGCAGCCGCCTCGGGTAAAGGCACGACGGTAGCGCATGGCGGTTCCTGTGTTTCATGTGATTGGGTGTTTTGAATTCGAGACGCGATGCGTCACAAACCATACTTAAATTCAGCCCAATCGTTTTTGTTGGGTTTTCAACCCAACCTACGGTATTGCCGAAATTTCAAAGGCCGTCTGAAAATTCGGCTGCCGTCATTCCCGTGTAGGCGGGAATCTATGGTTAAAATCAAGCAATATGCTGTTTTGAAATATGTTTCATAAAATCAGGCATGGATTCCTGCCTGCACCGGAATAACGGCAGTTGGCATTTTGTCTGTTGCAAACGGCTTTGAGGCAGACATTTTGTTTTGTGCAAAGGTCTCAGCTAGAACGGTTTTTCAGACGGCCTTATTGTGTGGCAGGCCGTCTGAAAGTTTTATGCTGCTTTGGCCGCTTTCATGCTGTCGATGAATTTGTCGAACAGGTAGGCGACGTCGTGCGGGCCGGGGCTGGCTTCGGGGTGACCTTGGAAACTGAAGGCGGCGCGGTCGGTGAGTTCGATGCCTTGCACGGTGCCGTCGAACAGGGAACGGTGGGTAACGCGCACGTTGTCGGGCAGGGTGTTTTCGTCGACTTGGAAGCCGTGGTTTTGGCTGGTAATCATCACGCGGCCGCTGTCCAAATCCTGCACGGGGTGGTTGGCGCCGTGGTGGCCGAAGGGCATTTTGCTGGTTTTGGCGCCGCTGGCGAGGCCGAGCAGTTGGTGGCCGAGGCAGATGCCGAATACGGGTTTGCGGGTGGCAAGGATTTCCCGAATGGCGGTGATGGCGTAGCCGCAGGGTTCGGGGTCGCCGGGGCCGTTGGACAGGAATACGCCGTCGGGGTTCATGGCGAGCACGTCGGCGGCGGGGGTTTGCGCGGGCACGACGGTCAGGCGGCAACCGCGTTCGGCAAGCATACGCAGGATATTGGTTTTGACGCCGAAGTCGTAGGCGACGACGTGGTAGGGCATTTCAGACGGCCTGCCGAAGCCTTTGCCGAGCTGCCATTCGCCTTCGGTCCATTGGTAGGCTTCGGATACGGTTACTTCTTTGGCGAGGTCTTTGCCGACCATGCTGCCGAATTGGGCGATGAGTTCGCGGGCTTTTTCGGCGGTGGCGTCGGCGCCGGTGAGAATGGCACCGGCCTGTGCGCCTTTGTCGCGCAGGATACGGGTGAGACGGCGGGTGTCGATGTCGGCGATGGCAACGGTTTGGTTGCGAACAAGATATTCCTGCAGGCTTTCACTGCTGCGGAAGTTGCTGTGCAGCAGGGGCAGGTCGCGGATAATCAGGCCGGCGGCATAGACGGCGCGGCTTTCGGTGTCTTCGCCGTTGGTGCCGGTGTTGCCGATGTAGGGGTAGGTCAGGGTAACGATTTGTTTGCAGTAAGACGGGTCGGTGAGGATTTCCTGATAGCCGGTCATCGAGGTGTTGAACACTACCTCGCCGGAAGTCGAACCGTCAAAACCGACGGATACGCCGTGAAATACGCTGCCGTCTGCGAGAACCAAAAGTGCCGGAGTAGTCATGGGGGAATTCCTGTCTGCGTGATTTTTTTGAAGAGGCCGTCTGAAAACTGGGGTTGCTTTTCAGACGGCCTGTAAGGTATCTGCTTAAAGTATCAGGTTAAAAAAAAACACGCCCCGCAGATTTCAAACCTGCGTAACGTGCTTTTTTCGGCCTCAGCCGCCATCTCGGGCTGCGCCGTAGAAGCAATGCATTCTAAGCCAAAACGGCTTCGGTTTCAAGGCGGCAGAGGAAATTTTGTTGACAATCTGTCTGGAAGTCCTGCTGTGTTGGCTTTAGGGTTTATTCTAAGTGTTTGAAACGGCAGATCATAAGGAAAAAGGCTGTCTGAATTTTTCAGACGGCCTTTTCTCGAATCTGGCCCCGCCGACAGGAATCGAACCTGTATTTTACGCTTAGGAGGCATACGTTCTATCCGTTGAACTACGGCGAGGTTCCCAAAACTTTATCAGCTTACCCGCGCCAGCGATTCCTCCGCCAGTTGGCGCATGGCTTCGGTGATTTCGTTCTGCGGCAGCGCGTTCAGGCAAGCCACCGCCTGTTCCACCGCCTTGCGCGCCTCACCGACGGAATACGCCAGCGCATCGGAATTGACGACATGGTCGTGGATTTTCTCAAAATAACTGCGGTCGGCATTTTCCAAAGCCGTGCGCACATCGTTTGCCGCCTGTTCCGAGCCGTTTCGCATCAGATAAATCAGCGGCAGCGTCGGCTTGCCCTCGGCCAAATCGTCGCCGACGTTTTTGCCGATTTCTTCCGTTTCGCCCGAATAATCCAACACATCGTCAATGATTTGGAACGCCGTGCCGACGTACATCCCGTAATCCTTCAGCGCCTGTTCCTGCTCGGGCGTGGCACCGCCCAAAATCGCGCCGACCTGCGCGGCGGCTTCAAACAGCTTGGCGGTTTTGTATTGAATCACCCGAACATATTCGGCTTCGGTAATGTCGGTGTTGCCGATGTTCATCAGCTGCATCACCTCACCCTCGGCAATGATGTTGGTCGCATCCGCCATCACTTCCAAAATCTTCATGCTGCCCGAACCGACCATCAGTTGGAACGCGCGCGTATATAAGAAGTCGCCCACCAACACCGCCGCCGCGTTGCCAAACAGATTATTGGCCGTTTTTCGTCCACGCCGCAATTCGCTCTCATCGACCACATCGTCGTGCAACAGCGTCGAAGTATGGATAAATTCCACCATCGCCGCCAACGAATACAGTTTTTCATCATCATAACCGACCGCCTTGCCCGCCAAAATCGTGATAATCGGGCGCAAACGCTTGCCGCCTGCGCCGATAATGTAGGTACCGATTTGGGAAATCAGCGCCACATCAGACTGCACGGCCTGGTTGACGACCACATTGACTTTGGCCAAATCATCGGGCAAATGGCGTTGGAAATAAGGCAGATTTTCGAGCATGACAGAAACTTTAACGGGAAACGCAAACGCGCAGGGTTTGTCGGCAGGATAAGAATGTTACGGCACGCGATTATAGCAGCAACGTGCCGACAAAACATCTTTCCGCTGCCCTTTTCAGACGGCATCATACCGCAGACTGCCAAGCACCCGAAATATCTTTGACAAAACAGCCCGATACCGATAAAATTCCGCGTTCTGCACATGGCGTGCAGATTGATTTAACCATAATTCTCATGGAGTTGAGTATGTACGCGGTCGTAAAAACCGGCGGTAAACAATACAAAGTTACCGTTGGCGAAAAATTGAAAGTAGAACAGATACCAGCCGAACTCGACAGCCAAATCGAACTGACCGAAGTTTTGATGATTGCTGACGGCGAATCTGTAAAAGTAGGCGCACCTTTTATCGAAGGCGCAAAAGTAACGGCTAAAGTAGTGGCACACGGTCGTGGCGAAAAAATCCGCATTTTCAAAATGCGCCGCCGCAAACACTACCAAAAACGCCAAGGCCACCGTCAGAATTTCACCCAAATCGAAATCGTGGCAATCGCCTAATTTCAAGCTAGTTTAGGAGTATTACAAATGGCAAGTAAAAAAGCAGGCGGCAGCACCCGCAACGGCCGCGATTCAGAAGCCAAACGACTGGGCGTGAAAGCCTACGGCAACGAGCTGATTCCCGCCGGTTCCATCATCGTCCGCCAACGCGGCACCAAATTCCACGCCGGCGACAACGTAGGCATGGGCAAAGACCACACCCTGTTTGCCAAAGTGGACGGCTACGTCGAGTTCAAAACCAAAGGTGCATTGAACCGCAAAACCGTTAGCATCCGCCCTTACACCGGCGAAGAATAAGCGGCATCAGGAAAAACGCGCTTCTTTTTTTGGGAGGCGCGTTTTTTGTTTGCCAGTTTCCGTTTTTACCACGCCAAAGCGGGAAAAGGCCGTCTGAAAAGCCGTTCCCACAATGCAACTTTTCAGACAGCCTCTGTCATTTTCCCAAACACCCCGGCCAAACTACCACCAAAACGGATGGCGGCGGAACGGATAGCCGTAAAAATCGTCCCAATAATCATAGCGGTTGCGCATTTCCTGCAAACGCTGCTGCGAGATATAGTTCTGCCAAGCCAATTTATAGCAGGATTGGAACATCGGATCGGCGGTTTTATCCACATAGCGCAAACGAAACGCTTTCGGCGCCTGAACGCCCTGCTCCATCATATCGAACTGCCGCCGCATCAAATCCGCAGTTTCCCTGTCGCACTGCGCCGCCAGCGATACCTGAAGATTCTGCTCATAACGCCGCTGCGCCGCCTCGCGCGCGGCTTTCTGTTCGGGTGTCAGCGCGCAGGCGGCAAGCGCGGCAGCCGAAGCAGCCAATAATAAAATCCGGACAACTTCCATAGTCCCTCCTTTGTCGAAAACTGTTCTCAACAACTAAAATCTACGCCTGTCATCCTTATTTCGCAACAAGAAATTTCCACTACATTTTTCAGACGGCCTAAGCTGCCGACATCCCCCTACATTCTGAATCATTGATAAAATTCCCATATGGCAACAGGCCGTCTGAAAAACGAAAAATATAGTGAATTAAGATAAAAAATCTACTTCGTTGGCTGCAGCTTGTCGTACTACCCGTACTGTCTGCGCCTTGCCGCCTTGTATCTTTCTTATTTTATTTCACTATATATGGAAAACGACATCCGCCATCATGCGCCCAAACGGCGCAAACGCCGCCACGCGCCGCCGTTTTGGCAGGCCGACCGCCCCTACCTGCGCGAGCAGCAGGTATCGGACGCGCGTTTCCGTTTTTTAGGCTACATCATGGCCTTTCTGGCCGGAGCGATTAATGCCGGCGGCTTTTTTGCCTTTGCCCGCTACACTTCGCACGTTACCGGTTCGATGTCGCTGCTTTCCGACATGATTTATCTGGGCGAATGGGGCATTGCAGCCGTTGCCTTTATCAGCATCCTCTGCTTTATCGGCGGCGCGGCGCATTCGAGCTGGATTGTCTTTTGGACGCAGCAGAAACGCTTTCGCGGCAGCTTCGGCTTTTCCATGTGGCTGGAAGCGGTTTATTTACTGGTTTTCGGCCTGTTCGGCACCACCGCGCTGCATTGGAACGTCGGACTCGACGGCATGGTGATGCCGTCGTTGGCCTTGTTTTTACTGTGTTTCATCATGGGCATGCACAACACCGTCATTACCCTGCTCTCAGGCGGCGCCATCCGCTCCACCCATATGACCGGTTCCGCCACCGATTTGGGAATCGAGCTTTCCAAGCTGTTGTATTACAAAAAGAAACAACACCCCTGCTTACCACACGTCAACGTCAACCGCCCCAAAATACGCCTGTTAACCGGGTTGATGAGCGCCTTTCTCGGAGGAGGGTTCATCGGCGCATGGGGGTATCAAACCATCGGCCACCATTTCGCCCTGCCCGTTGCCGCCATTCTCTTCATACTCGGCGCAGGATCCGTGGGCTACGATGTCAAACTGCGGATTAAATTCATGTTGGTCAGATGGTATAAAAACCATCAGCAAACCAAAAACGGCCGTGAAAAATCCCTGCGCCCGTAAGCCCCGACGCCACATAATGATTAACATCCGCTAACAGTTGTAATATCAGGTTAAGCAAATTCTAAAGCAGCAATCAGGTTGGTTATCATAACTAACGTTTCAGCCTTCTGAGGCACAAGCGTTCTTCAGACGGCCATTACATCATCCACACCCGAAAGGAAAAAACATGAAACTCCTGAAACCCCTGACCCTCGCCGTTTTGGCAGCTCCCCTCGCATTGGCAGGCTGCGTAACCGACGCCTACACCGGCCAGCAAAAAGCCAGCAAAACCGCCATGTACGGATTGGGCGGCGCCGCAGCCTGCGGCATCGTCGGCGCCCTGACCCACGGCGGCAAAGGCGCGCGCAACTCCGCATTGGCTTGCGGCGCGCTCGGCGCAGGCATCGGCGGCTACATGGACTACCAAGAGAAAAAACTGCGCCAAAGCCTCGCCAACACCAACGTGGCCGTCGAACGCCAAGGCAACCAAATCAAACTCGTGATGCCTGAAAACGTCACCTTCGCCACCGGCAGTGCCGCCTTGAGCAGCAACGCCCAAAGCGCTCTGAACGCCGCTTCCGAAACGCTGGTTCAATATCCCGACACCACCCTGACCATCAACGGCCACACCGACAGCACCGGCTCCGACGCCATCAACAACCCGCTTTCGCGCAACCGCGCCCAAGCCGTTGCTTCCTACCTGCAATCCCGCGGCGTCAGCGCCGGCCGCCTGACCACCGCCGGTTACGGCTCGCGCCAACCCGTTGCCTCCAACAACACCGCTGAAGGCCGCGCCCAAAACCGCCGCGTCGAAATCCTGATCAACCCCGATCAGAACGCCGTTAAAGCCGCGCAACAGCAAATGTAAGCAGCGTTAATTGCGTAAAGAAACAGGCCGTCTGAAAGTATCAGACGGCCTGTTTTAAATTTGTATAGTGAATCAAAAAAAGAAATCTACAGCATTGGCTGCGCCTTGCCGTACTACCTGCACTGTCTTCGGCTTGCCGCCTTGTATCTTTCTTATTTTAATTCACTATACAACAGCTTGAGCATGAAGTTTCAGACGGCCTCAAAATACAGAACTTCACAACGCAAGGTTTCCGCGCATTACCAAATCCCCGCAAACGGCTTCTCTTTGCGCCAAAACGCCAGCCGTGATTTCGACGTAACCGCCAGTTCGCCGCCGTTTTCGCCGTCAGTGGCAATGGTCAGTTTTTTCAGACGGCCTCGCGCCAATGCCTGCTGTGCAGGGGCAAACCAGCGCGTTTCCCAGTTTTGCAGAATATCGTGATAAGCCCACACATCGCCGGTTTGCCCGCTCACGACCAAATCATCGAGAAAAATCAGGCCGTCTGAAAACTTCAGTCCGGCCGCATCTTCCAGCCATGCGGCAAGGTTGTCGGGCAGCGCGGTTTTTGCGCCTTGGTAAAACTGCGCCCAGCCGCTGTCTGCCGCCAAACGCGCTTCGGGCTGACTGCCCTGCCAATCCCGATTCCACAGCCACAGGCCGTTGATGGGGGCGGCGCCGTTATCCGTGCGGGTTTGGTTGAGCGGGTGGTTGTGCAGCCACATTTGGATTTCGGTCTGCCTGCCCAGCCAGTCGAACCCGTCGGCTGAGGCCGTCTGAAAAGTGTCGATGCCCTGCCCGCAGATGTCCAACACGGGCGCAGCGTCCCAATCGGGTTCAGACGGCATGGAAAGCAGCCAGAAATCAGGGCGCAGCGGGTAAAACTGCCAGCCGTCGACGCGGTAAAATTCGTTTAGCCCGCGGCAAAGTTCCGCCGCTTCTTCGGCGCGGATGCCGATATAGCTGCCGCCGATAATGTTGGCCTGATGCAGCCCCATTTCCTGCGAAACGGGCGCGGCAAACGCGACGGGTTGAGCCGACGGCAGGTTCAGCGCGGCTTTGGCCTGCGCCGCCAGACTGCCGCGCCAAAGATAACGGCTGTAAAATTCAGACGGCCTTGATGCCTGCTTACGCAATCTGCCGTAACGCAGCAAACGGTTAAATGCAGGAAGGTCGAGCGGCGGAACTGTTTCATCGCTGCAACGGTTGAGCGAGGGAACGGCAAACGTCAGATTCATGGCGGCAAACGGCGGTTAAAACGCGCATTTTACGCGACCGCACCCCACCCTCCAAGCAGATACCGCAAGGCTTTTTCAGACGGCCCACATGCGGATTGTGGTATAATATCCACAAGGTAAAGTTCAGAAAACAATGGTGTAGATCAAACAGTCAGCCCCGATAATATCGGATGCTGTCAGGGCGGTTTTCCACCGCCGCACTTTTCAGGCCGTCTGAAACGGTTTGACAGCGCAACAAAAAATGCCGTCGATACCGATTAAAAACAGACGATTCGGCAAACAAACCATGAATAAAAGGATGAAGAGTGTCAAAACAAGCCAAATTCTCATTTCTCAGCCGTTTTTGGAAAAACAAGCCCGTGCGCTGGTCGCTCTTGGGCATGCTGTTGCCCGTATCCGGCGTGATGACCGCTTATGCCGTTACCGATCCGATGCCCAAACGCTATGATTTCAAAGTAGAACGCGTTTCGGAAGAGCTGCCCGCGGTGTTTGTGGAAGCCAACAAATTCCAGTCGAGCTACTGGACACAGGAAGTCGTTCAGGAAGGCGACTCGCTGGCCGACGTTTTGAAACGCATGGGCGTGGCCGATGCCGACATCAAAGCCATCATGGCAAAAAACAATGCCGACCGCGACATGACCAATCTGCGTCCAAACCAGTCGGTTAATGTCCGTGTGGACGCCTCCGGCGCGGTAACCGATGTGCAGTTTTTTGCCGACGAAGAGCTGGAACGCAATTTGGTCGCACTGGAAAAAGTGGACGGCAAATGGCAGGCTTCCACCTCCGAAATCGACATGAAAACCATGCCGACGCTGCGCGCCGTGCAAATCCGCAGCTCCGCCATCGGCGATATGCTTCGCGCCGAAATCCCGTCGGATGTCTATATCCAGTTGAAAGAAATCTTTGCCGATTCTTTCGATATGCAGGAACTCAAAGAAGGCGACTCCATCCGTCTGCTGTATAACAGCATGTATTTCCGTGGCCAGCCGATGACAGCCGGCGACATTCTCGCCGCTGAAGTCGTCAAAGGCGGCAAAGCCTACCGCGCGTATTATTACAGCCAGGGCAAAGGCGACGAGGAAAACGGCAGCTATTACGACGAAAACGGCAAATCGCTGCAACACAAAGAAGGCTTCAACACCCAGCCTGTTATCTACACCCGCATTTCCTCGCCGTTCGGCTACCGCGTCCACCCAGTATTGCACACCGTCCGTATGCACACCGGTATCGACTACGCCGCCCCGATGGGCACGCCGATTCGTGCTCCGGCCGACGGAAAAATTACCTTTAAAGGCTGGAAAGGCGGCTACGGCCACACCGTGATGCTGACACACGCCAACGGCGTTGAAACGCTTTACGGCCACATGAGCGCATTTTCCGATGCCAACGGCAGCGTTCGCGCCGGCGACATCATCGGTTACGTCGGCTCATCCGGCCGCTCCACCGGCCCGCACCTGCACTACGAAGCCCGCATCGGCGACCAACCCGTCAACCCAGCCACCGTCGCCCTGCCGACTCCGAAGCTGACCCCGACCAACATGGCTGCATTCCGCAACCGGCAGAAAGAGTCGGACGCCACATTGGCAGCCGTACGCGACTTGCCCGTATCCGTTGCACAGTTGGATTAGGCCGTCTGAAAAGCCGGTCAAAGCCCCTGAATATTCAGGGGCTTTGTTTTCCCGAAACACTCAAAAAACCCGTTTATTTTTTCCAGACGGCCTTACTATTTCTGTTGAAAAATATTCTTTTAAATTCAACCAGATAATAAAGTTCCCCCACATTCGCACAGACACAACAAACCCGTTTTCCCGCACAGCAAAACACCGTTTTTTCAGAAAGATACTTGAACCAAAACCCTGTTTTGTGGTATAAATCAAGTTTTACTATATTTAGAAGTTTGGAGACCAACATGGCACGAGTTTGCAAAGTGACCGGTAAACGCCCGATGTCTGGCAACAACGTATCACACGCCAACAACAAAACCAAACGTCGTTTTTTGCCTAACTTGCAATCACGCCGTTTTTGGGTTGAAAGTGAAAACCGCTGGGTTCGCCTGCGCGTATCTAACGCTGCATTGCGCACCATCGACAAAGTAGGCATTGACGTCGTATTGGCTGATTTGCGCGCCCGCGGCGAAGCTTAATTTAACGAACGCTTATTTTAAGGATTACTGCGATGCGCGATAAAATCAAACTGGAATCAAGTGCAGGTACTGGTCATTTCTACACCACGACCAAAAACAAACGCACTATGCCCGGCAAACTGGAAATCAAAAAATTTGACCCGGTTGCCCGCAAACACGTTATCTACAAAGAAACCAAACTGAAATAATCCGGTTTCTTTCAAAAACGGCAAAAGCCTCTGCATTTCGCAGAGGCTTTTATATTTGGCTGCGCATTAACAATATGGTGATTTTTGCGTAGGGTGGGTACTTGCACCCACGCAGCTTGGGTTGTTATTTGTTTTATATTCCCTGAAAGCATTAAAACGCGTGGGTGCAAATCCACCCTACAGGAACTTTCATCATATCAGCGCATTATCCAAACACAGCCTGAGACCGTTACAAAAATCAAAAGGCCGTCTGAAAACCAAGCCGCACAAGCAGCGGGGTTTTCAGACGGCCTTTCGTCAACATTCAAACTAACCCGTCAACTGTTTGGTAATCAACGCTTTCAGCGGCGGGAAATTGTTGCTGGCGCGCAAAACCAAGCCGCGCAGAATTTTAGCGGGGGCGGTTTCGTTGGTAAACAGTTTCAGCAGCATATTGGTGCCGTGATAAATCGGATGGGCGTGCATCATGTGTTTGCTGCCGTATTTTTCCAGCAACGAAGCCGTGCCGACATCCTGACCGCGCTGCTCTGCTTCCAACACCAGCTTGGACAGCAGATCCGCGCCGGACAAACCCAAGTTGAAACCGTGCGCGGTAACGGGGTGCATGCCGACCGCCGCATCACCGATCAACGCGCTGCGCTTGCCGTAAAAACGCTGGGCAATCATGCCGACCAACGGATAATTGTGAACCGTGCTGACCAGCTCCATATCGCCTAAACGGCCTTTGAGCTGTTCTTTCACCGTCACCGCCAACTCCTCGGGGCTGAGTTTTTTGACGGAATCGGCCTTATCGCTATCCACCGTGATCACGGTATTGGTTAGATTTTCTTCAAGCGGCAAGAGCGCGATGGTACGGCCGTAGTGGAAACATTCAAACGCCGTATGCTGGTTTGACAAGGTATGTTTCATACGGCAGACGAACATCGTTCGGCTGTAATCGTGCATATCCGACGAAATGCCGAGCTGGCGGCGGGTTTGCGAGAAACGGCTGTCGGCTGCCAAGAGCAGGCCTGCGGTCAGCACTTCGCCGCTGTCCAAAACCACCTGCGCTTCATCATCGGAAACCGCCACTTCTTTCACGCCCGTACCCGCCAAAATAGTCACATTGTCGAGTTCGGACACCACTTCATAAGCGGCCTTGCGGATATTGTGGTTGGAAATCAGAAAGCCCAAACAATCCGCCGGCTCGCCGCGCGCCTGAGTCGGCGCAGGAAAATGAAGCTGGTAGTCGGACTGCCCGTTCAACACTTTCGCGTCGCGCAACGGGTAAATCTCATCTTTCGGAATCAAATCCCACATCCCCAAACGCTGCATAATTTCGCGCGACACATGCGTCAGCGCAATCTCGCGCCCGTCGTAAGGCGGATTTTGCAACACCTCAAGCGGGCTGCGTTCAAGCAACGTCACCTTCAAACCGCTACCCGCCAAGCCGGCGGCAAAACTCAAACCTGCCGGTCCTGCGCCGACAACGAGAATATCGCTGTGTACACTCATGAGGTATCCTTTATTTTTTATATGGCATTTTGTATTTTTCAGACGACCTTCCATACGCTTCCTGTATAAACGGCTCGGGGCATACAAAGGCCGTCCGGACATCTTGGTAGTTTATAGCAAAATATCCGATAGGACAAAGTAAAGATTCAAACAAAATACCGCTTTCAAAGAATGCAAAAGCCGTCTGAAAACCAAACGTTTCAGACGGCCTGCCAGCCCGTTCAGGCAAAACGGAAACCGTTATTTATTGTCGGGGTGCGACTCCAGCGGTTTGGAAAGCGGCAACTCAGGCACGGTACGCGCCTCGGCTGAAACCGAACCGGACAAAGCGCCCAAGAACGCCACGATATTGTCCACATCCTCTTTCGGCAAGTCCTTGCCCAGCTGGGTCTGACCCATGATTTTCACCGCCTTATCCAACTCCCAAACGCTGCCGTTGTGGAAGTACGGATACGTTTTCGCCACATTGCGCAAGCCCGGCACGCGGAAGAAGAATTTGTCTTCTGCTTTTTTGGTTACCTCCTCGCGACCCGTATCATGCTTCGGATCGTCGATAAACTTCCAGTAAGGCCCCTGCACCAAGCCGAATTTTTGGAACGAGCTGCCGCCCAAGTTCACACCCGCATGGCAGGCGATACAGCCGTTGTCCATAAATGCGCGCACACCCTTGCGCTCCTGCTCGTTTAAGGCATTGATATTGCCTTTCAGGTAATCATCCCATTTGGTCGGCGTCAGCAGCGTGCGTTCAAATGCCGCGATGGCTGTGGTAATGTTTTTAAACGATACCGCGCCGTCTCCCGGAAACGCCGCTTTAAACAATTCCTGATATTCAGGGATATTGGCAATTTTGCCCGCCGCCGCCGCTTCATCGGCATTGGCCATTTCCACCGGATTCAGCAGCGGGCCGCCGGCCTGCTCTTCCACATCTTTTGCACGGCCGTCCCAAAACTGGGTATCCAACAGCGCCGCATTCAGCGCCGTCGGCGAATTGCGGCCACCAAATGCACCTTTGTGCCCCTGGCTGGTCGGCAGGTTGTCTACACCTGCAGAAGCAAGGTTGTGGCAGGAGTTACAGCTGACCGTATTGCCTTTCGACAGACGCGGCTCATACCAAAGCTGGTGTCCGAGTTTGACCTGCTCCTCGGTAAACGGCCGGATTTTCTGCATTTCCTCCGCGTTTGGCAGCGGTTTGAAAACACCTTGTGCACGTTTGAGCAAATCTTGGTCTTCCGGCGAAGCATTGCTGTTGTCAACCGCAGCACCTGTAGAAGATTGGGACGATTGGACAGCCGATGCCGCCGCACCGTCTGCTTTTTGCGCAGCCTTGTCGCCGCAGGCCGCCAATGCGGCCAAAACGGCAAAAGACAGAGCCGCTTTTTTAAGGATGACGTAATTCATAATGTATTTCCTTTTGGCAAGTTAGTTTGGTTCAAAACTCGAATGTTCTTCAAAACTCGAATGTTCGAACAGGTATAAACCTTCTTTCTCCGCCACCTGCATCCTGTTGTATTATGTAGCCGGAGTATAGCCAGTCTTTCAAAGGACGTTTTTGCGATAAATCAAAAATAAATTTACGATAGCATTATTTAATTTAATTAATAGATAAGACACTCTAATACAGAACCCGGAAACTGCCGAAAACTTGCGGCGTACCGCCGATTGTTTTAAAGTTAGGCGCAACTTTTACACGGAAGACCACCATGAAAATCACCGTTATGGGCGCAGGCTCTTGGGGAACCGCGCTTGCCCTGCACTTCGCACATCACGGCAACGACGTCGCCCTCTGGGCACGCAATGCCGAACACGTCGCCACGCTCCAAGCCGATCGCGAAAACAAACACGCCCTGCCCGGCTTCGCTTTTCCTGAAAATTTAAACGCACACGCCGAATTGTCCGACGCGCTGCAAAACGCCGATTTGGCCTTAATCGTGACCTCCGTCGCCGGCCTGCGCAGCAGTTGCGGGCTCTTAAAAGCCAACGGCGCGGCAGATTTGCCCGTGCTGACCGCCTGCAAAGGTTTTGAACAGGATACCGGCCTGCTGACGTTTCAAGTGGTCAAAGAAGTTTTGCCCGACAACAAAAAAATCGGCGTCCTCTCCGGCCCCAGCTTCGCGCAGGAATTGGCACAGCAACTTCCCTGCGCTGTTGTACTCGCCTCTGAAAACAAAACCTGGATTGAAGAACTCGTACCCCAACTCAACACCAACGTAATGCGCCTTTACGGCAGCAGCGACGTCATCGGTGTCGCAGTCGGCGGCGCGGTAAAAAACGTCATGGCCATCGCCACCGGTCTTTCAGACGGCCTCGAATACGGCTTAAACGCCCGCGCTGCACTGGTTACGCGCGGTCTGGCCGAAATCACCCGCCTCGCCGTTGCCATGGGCGCACAACCCAAAACCATGATGGGTCTGGCCGGCATCGGCGACCTGATTCTAACCTGTACCGGCGCCCTCTCGCGCAACCGCCGCGTCGGCCTCGGCCTCGCCGAAGGCAAAGAGCTGCATCAGGTTTTGGTAGAAATCGGCCACGTTTCCGAAGGCGTGAGCACCATCGAAGAAGTGTTCAACACTGCCTGCAAATACCAAATCGACATGCCGATTACCCAAACCCTGCTGCAACTCATCCGCAAAGAAATGACCCCGCAGCAAGTCGTCGAGCGGCTGATGGAACGCAGCGCGCGTTTCGAATAAACCAACCATACAGGCACCGGCCGTCTGCCCCCTTTTCAGACGGCCTTTTATTGACAGCCGCAAAGCAACTCTCTATGCTTGCAAACCATTATCCAACGCAAAAAACACGCTATGAACCAATCTCTCGACAAACTGGAAGCCAGCGTTTACCGGCTTACCCAGAAGTTTGAAACGCTCTTGGGCGAGAATGCCCGCCTCAACAGCGTCATTACCCAACTCAAACACGAGCAGGAACAAAAAACGCGCGAGCACCAAGCCGAAACCGAGCGCCTCAAGCGCGAGCATCAGGAAGCCGCCGAAAAGCTCAAACAGAGCCACAACGAAGAAACCCTGCGCCTCACTCAGGCACAGGAACGCCAAAAGCTCGAACACGAAGCCGCCGTTAACGAATTGAGCGAAGCCCTACTGGTTCAAGTCGGCAGACTCAAAGAAGACCTGCAAACCAAAATCGATGCCCTGACCGAAGAGAAAAACCGCTACCGCAGCGCCCTCGAAGAAAGCGCCGACCATCTGCGCAGCCTGCTCTCGCGCCTGCCCAAAGAAGAACATTCGCACTAAGGACAAACAATGAGCATCGAACAAGTCAGCCTCGACATCCTGCACATCAACCTGACCATCAACACTCCGAGCGAAGAAAAAGCCACCTTGATGCAGGCCGTTGATTTACTAAACAAAAAAGCCGAAGCCATCAAAGACAGCGGCCGCGTCGTCGGCAGCGACCGCATCGCCGTCATGGCCGCCCTCAATGTCGTGCACGATCTACTCAAAATCAGCCTGAAAGATGATTTGGCAATCGGCGAATTTGAGCGTAAAATAACCGACATGACTAATGCGTGTGAAAAAGTATTACACCGCTTAGATTAACATTTTTCCTTTTTCCCTGCGGTGTTCGTGAAGGCATACATTCCTTTGAACCAATACGTTCGCTTAAGGTTGCCGGGAGTTGCAATGGGCGCGATTGTCTCTCTGAGACGAACCCGAAATTGCCCGAGGTGACCGCCTTGTCAGCAAGGTTCAAGCGGATTCAGTCGAAACGGCATCTGCGGGGATTCCCCATAAAGCCATACCCTTACCGGTATGGCTTTTCACTTTCCGCCGCCCGATAAAAGCATTTCAGACGGCATCAACACGATTGACAAAAAGCAATCCGACCTTTAAAATCTGCAACTTTCTATATCTATTTGGATTTCCACCATGAAAACCTTTTCAGCAAAACCGCACGAGGTGAAGCGCGAATGGTTTGTCATCGACGCTCAAGACAAAGTTTTGGGTCGCGTTGCAGCCGAAGTTGCCCACCGCCTGCGTGGCAAACACAAACCCGAATACACGCCCCACGTTGACACCGGCGACTACATTATCGTAATCAACGCCGACAAACTGCGTGTAACCGGCACCAAATTCGAAGGCAAAAAATACTACCGCCACTCCGGCTTCCCCGGCGGTATCTACGAGCGCACTTTCCGCGAAATGCAAGAGCGGTTCCCCGGCCGCGCTTTGGAAAAAGCCGTTAAAGGCATGCTGCCCAAAGGCCCCTTGGGTTACGCCATGATCAAAAAGCTGAAAGTGTACGCAGGCGCCGAACACGGCCATGCTGCGCAACAGCCTAAAACTTTAGAATTGAAATAAGGACGCGACATGAACGGTAAATACTACTACGGCACAGGCCGCCGCAAAAGTTCAGTGGCTCGTGTATTCCTGACCAAAGGCACCGGCCAAATCATCGTAAACGGCCGCCCTGTTGACGAATTTTTTGCCCGCGAAACCAGCCGCATGGTCGTCCGCCAACCGCTGGTTCTGACTGAAAACGCCGAATCTTTCGACATCAAAGTAAATGTTGTCGGCGGCGGCGAAACCGGCCAATCCGGCGCAATCCGTCACGGCATTACCCGTGCACTGATCGACTTTGACGCAGCATTGAAACCCGCTCTGTCACAAGCCGGCTTCGTTACCCGCGATGCCCGTGAAGTCGAACGTAAAAAACCGGGTCTGCGCAAAGCACGTCGCGCAAAACAATTCTCAAAACGCTAATCCGTTTTACCCGATACAAAAAGTCCGCTACTGGCGGACTTTTTCTTTTTTTCCCTTTTCCTTTTGAATTTCAACCAAGCTCATACTTGAGGCCATCTGAAAAACAGCATTTTTTTCAGACGGCCTCTTCATAAAACATAGTGAAATAAAATAAGAAAGATATAAAGCGGCAAGGCGCAGACAGTACAGTTAGTACGCGACAGATGAACTTGGCGCTTCAGCGCCGCGCCTTAGTGAATCGTCCTCTTTGAGCCCGGCCGCAGCCAACGAAGTAGATTTTTTATTTTAGTTTACTATGTTAACGATATGCAAATTCATGCAATTACCCCACATCAAATCCAACCAAACCAGTATGATGCTGCCCGCAACACCCGTTATAAAACAGCTTGACAAATCCCACCGCAACATCCGCCGAAACTTGGCGGCTTGCAACACATCACAACGAAAGGAACCATCATGGGCTGGTTAGTTACAGTTATCGTCGGCTTTATCGTCGGTGTTTTGGCAAAATTTCTGCACCCGGGTAACGACAATCTCGGCTTCATCATGACCACAATTCTAGGTATCGCAGGCGCTGCTTTGGCCGGCTTTGTCGGCGAAGCAGCCGGTTTGTATCAGGTTGGCCAGCCCGCAGGCTGGATTGCCTCAACTGTCGCCGCCGTCGTCATCTTGGCGGTTTACACCCGCTTCATCAAAAACCGCCGATAAAAGCCAATAAAAAAAGCAGGCCGAAAGCCTGCTTTTTTATTTCAATATTCCCCCATCCAAATCAATACCTCATCGAATTCTATTTTTCTCTGCCTCAATAAATCACGGCAATACAAACGTCAGAAGCACTCAATCATTTTAGCGGGGGAGACCTTTGGACGGATACAAAATCCGCCCAAGCAACTGCTGCGTTGAAACTTTATTTCTATGCAAACCCGTTATGCAGCGTTGTCAAAACCGCTGTGGCGCAGCAGCGCGTCTATGCTCGGTTCGCGGCCGCGGAAGGCTTTGAATGATTCGGCGGCGCTGCGGCTGCCGCCGACGGCGAGGATTTCCTGCCAGAATTTCTGGCCGGTGGCTTTGACGTCGTTGCTTTCTTCAAAGGCGGCGTAGGCGTCTGCACTCAAGACTTCCGCCCAGGCGTAGCTGTAATAGCCTGCTGAGTAGCCGCCGGCGAAGATGTGGCCGAAACTTTGGGCGAAGCGGTTGTATTCGGGCGGGCGGATGACAGCGACTTCGCGGCGCACATCGTCCAAAACCTGCTGCCAGTTCTTCAGACGGCCTGCGTCGCACTCACTGTGGATCAGCATATCAAACAGCGCAAATTCCATCTGGCGCACCATAAACATGCCGCGCTGGTAGTTTTTAGCGGCAACCATTTTGTCGAACAGCGCACGCGGCAGCGTTCCGCCGCTTTCTTCGTGCGCCGACATTCCGGCCAAAACGTCGTATTCCCAAACGAAATTTTCCATAAACTGGCTGGGCAGTTCGACCGCATCCCATTCGACGCCGTTGATGCCGGAAACGCCGAGTTCTTCGACTTGGGTGAGCAAGTGGTGCAGGCTGTGGCCGGTTTCGTGGAAGAGCGTGATGATTTCGTCGTGGTTCAGGCGCGCTTCGCGGCCGGCGACGGGCGGGGTAAAGTTGCAGACGAGGTAGGCGGTCGGGGTTTGAAGCTGTCCGGCGTTTTCGCCGCTGAGGATACGGCGGCGGCCTTTGTAGTCGTTCATCCACGCGCCGCCGCGCTTGCCTTTGCGGGCGTACAGATCCATGTAAACGCCGCCGATGAGGCGGTTGTCTTTTTCGAGCTCGAAATAGCGCACGTCTTTATGCCACGCGGGCACGGTTTTTTCGATGAAGTTCACGCCGTATAATTTATTGATTTGGCTGAATAATCCTGCCAACACTTTGCCGACGGGGAAATATTTTTTCACTTCGGTTTCGCTGAAGGCGTATTTGGCTTCGCGCAGTTTCTCGCCGGCGTAAGTCAAATCCCACGGCTGCGGTTCGGCCAGACCGAGTTTGTCGGCGGCAAAGGCTTTGACTTCGGCCAAATCTTTTTCGGCAAACGGTTTGGCGCGGGCGGCGAGGTTGTGCAGAAAGGCCAAAACCTGCTCGGGCGTGTCGGCCATTTTGGTGGACAACGACAATTCGGCATAGTTTGCAAAACCCAGCAACTGCGCGGCTTGCAGCGAAATTTCCAGCGTGCGCGTGATATTGGCGGTGTTGTCGAATTTGCCGTCGTTGCTCAATTCGCTGGCGCGGGTCGTGTAGGCGCGGTAAATCTGTTCGCGCAATTCGCGGTTGTCGGCATACTGCATCACGGCCAGATAATGCGGCATCTGCAAGCCGACTTTGTAGCCGGTTTTGCCCTCTGCTTCGGCGGCGGCAGCAAACATCGCCAGCGAATCTTCGGGAATGCCCTCGAGCGCGTCGGCGCTGTCGAAATAGAGCGCAAACGCATCGGTGGCGTCCAACACGTTTTGCGAAAACTGCGCGCCAAGCTGCGCGCCTTCGGTTTGCAGCGCCGCCAGTTCGGCCTGTTTTTCAGACGGCAGTTCCGCGCCGCTCAAAACGAAATCGCGCAAATCGTGGGCGAGTTTGGTCTGCTGCGCGCTCGTGAGTTTGTCGAATTCGGCGGACTGCTTAATCGTTTTGAAACGCTCGTAAAGCGCAATATCTTGGCCGATTTCGGTGAAAAATACGGTAACTTCGGGCATCAGCTCGTTATAAACGGCGCGCAGTTCGGGCGTATTAACAACGGAATTCAAATGCGCCACCACGCCCCAAATGCGGCCGACGCGCTCGGTAATGTCGGTCAGGCGCTCGACCGTGTTCGCCCAAGTGATCTCGCTTTGGGCTTTGACCGCGGCAACCGCTTCGCGCGCTTCGGTAATGGCAGTCTGCACTACAGGCTTGATGTCGGCGGTCTGAATCTCGTTGAAACGCGGCTCGTCGCCGAGGTTGAGGAGGATGTTGTCGCTCATCGGTGTTCCTTCTTGTTGGTGAAAGTGGGTTTCAGACGGCCTTTTTGGGGTGAGGCCGCCTGAAAAAATCGGTTGGGATAATAAGGTATGGCGGTTTGTTATTTCGGATACTTCGGTTCGGCTTCAAACAGTCCTCTCCCCACCCCTCTCCCGCGGGGAGAGGGAGCGGGTTTGCGGAACGCCTAAAATTTCCGGCATCTCCAAACAAACCGTATTTCAATCTTTCAGACGGCCTGAAAACCAAAAGGCCGTCTGAAAAACCATTCCTTCCAAACAGATAGTGCCACCCCGCAAATTTTCCAAGCCGTTTATTCAAATCCGCGCGGATTGGATTTCAGCGGAGCTTCGGTCTCGAGGCGCATGGGCACGCCTTTGGGAGCAGACACGGCTCTCGAGAGGTTGGTTTGCAGTGATTCGGCAAACGCGCCGCTGTAAATTTTCGCGCCCTGATGGGTCAGGTTGGACTGCACGTCAACGTAAACTTCGCCGCCGATTTGCTGCCAGAGGCGGCAGAAGGCATAGTCTTCAGAGAGGTAGCGGCGGCTTTCGGGATCGATCATGCAGTCGTAAAAACGGTAGTGAAAACCGTTGTCTTCGGCGTAATCGCTGTCGGAAACGTAGCGCAGCTCGGGATAGGCGGCAGCCATTTTTTCAAACACGCTGCGTTTGACCGCCATAAAGCCCGTGGGCGCGTCTTCCACGCGCATGAAGCCGTCGGCATCGACTTTGAGCGCGATGTTGCCGTTTTCGTCGGTTTGCTGGGCGTTGATGGTGTAAGAGGCGTAACGGCGTTCGAAATCTTCGCGCGTCGTGCCCTCGGGCAAACCTTCTTGCGGCCAGTTTTCGCGCTTGAGCGGATAAATGCCCGCGGCGATGTCGCGGTCAGCCAGCAGCAGGCGCCGGAAGGCTTCGGCGGAAAAGCCGATGTCGGAATCAATCCAGACGAGGTGCGTCCATTCTTTGTTTTCCAAAAACTGCGCCACGCAATTATTGCGCGCGCGGGTAATCAGACTCTCGCCGCGCTGCATGACGACCTGCACGTTCAGGCCGTCTGAAGCGCAACGGTGGACAAGGTTGAGCAGCGACAAAACGTAATTGTGGAAATATTTGCCGTCGTGGCTCGGCGTCATGATGACAGGGTACATTTCTTTCAGGGCTGATACGGGCAGCATCGGTTTCCTTATTATTTCAAAAAGTTTGCAATGTTTGATTTGTTTTTTTCAGACGGCCTGAAACAGTTATAAAAACCAAAATGGCCGTCTGAAACTACTAAGCCGGCGACAGCGCGTTCAACAACCGGTACTGCACGCGCATAAATTCGTCCAACACCGCCTGCTGGATTTCCAAACGGCGGTACACGGGCGAAGCGAAGCGCACGACCACATGATAAACCTTGTCGTCATGCGGAACGCGGGTAATGCGCGGCTGCGCGGCGGGCGTGATAAACAGTTTTTCAGCCTGCACCGCCTCGAGATGGCGCGCGATTTCCTCGACATAAGGCAGGCAAAGCGGATTGAGCACCGCTTTGAGCGCATTCACAACTGCGTCGGAATCCAAATGAACCGGCACGGGAATTTCCACCGTATGAATCACGTACGACCCCAAAATATTGTCACGGCGCACGGGATGGCTCAGCAGCAGGCTGTTGGGAAACGACACCGTCTGCCCCGACAGCTGCCCGACAGAAGGATGCGGCCCGAGCTGCATCATCAGCGTGTTTAAAAGATTAATATCGACCACCCGCCCGCGCAAGCCGTTGATTTCAATATAATCGCCCACCGAATACTGCTTGGTCGCCAGCCGCAGGATACTGCCCGACACACACATAATCAGCTCTTTCGTCGCCAGCACGAAAGCTGCCGCAACGGCAAACATCGACAGCGCCAGCGTCTGAATCTGCGCCGCCCACACCATCGCCAGCCCCATCAGCGTCACCACCAGCGTCAGATTGCGGCTGAACACCACCGAGCGGCGTTTTTCCTCAATTTCAAGCTCGGGATGGCTGCGGAAATACGCACCCAAAAAAATCCCGCGCAAAGCCAAAACCGCGGCAATCATCAAAACCGATTCGATGACTTCCGCGCTGACGGGCAGGTTTTCAAGCCATTTTTGCAGGGTGTCGAACATGAGGAATCCTGTGGTGTAGAGACGTTTTTCCAGCTAGTGCATTGAGGCCGTCTGAAAATTCAGCGGCTTGACGGTAACGGCTTGCGGCTGTTTGCGCAGCTGCCACAAATCATATTTTGCTTGGAGGTTGAGCCACATTTCGGCGGTACTGATGCCCGCCTGTTCCAAACGCAGCGCCAGTTGCGGCGTAATCGGCGTTTTGCCGTTAAGCGTGCGGCTGAGGGCTTCGCGGGTATAGCCCAGATGTTCGGCAAATGCGGTAACGGTCATACCCAGTCCGGGCAGAACATCTTCGCGCAGAATGTCGCAGGGCGGGGGCGGATTGTGCATACGCATGGTTTTGCTCCTAGTGGCAGTCTTCGTAATTGACGATATGGACATCGCCGTTTTGCAATTCAAACGTGATGCGCCAGTTACCCGAAACCGTCAGCGACCATTGCGGATAGCGGCCGCCTTCGAGTTGGTGGCAGCGCCACAGTCCGTTGAGCTGTTCGATGGCGGAAAGCTCGTCCAAAACAGCCAGAATACGGGCAAGTTTGGCGGCATGGGCAGCCTGAATGCCTGATTTGCTGCCCGTCAGGAAAAATTTTTCCAAACCTTTATGGGTAAAACTTTTAATCATTGCGCCTTCCTCTGCGCCTTCCTCGTTTTCTGTAACATCATAAATCACAAACTGTAACTTATCAAGTTACAGATACCGTCTGATACTCCGGCTGCTGTGCACAACAACCGTTTTTCAGACGGCATCGTTTTTTCAGACAGCCTCCAACTTCGCAAACTTCGTATCCAATTCCTTCACGCCCTGTTTGCCGAAATTAATCGTCAGCCGTGCGGATTCGCCTTTATCGACAGCCTCGATAATCACGCCCGTGCCGAATTTGGCGTGGCGGACGTTTTGGCCGATGCGGAAACCGCCGTAGGTTTTGTCGGCCTGATAGGTTTCGGCGGCGCGGATGTCGGTGCGGCGAGGTTTGGGCGTATCGAAGCCGAAGCTGTCAAATGATTGTTTTTTCGGGGAAAGATAGTGCAAAACTTCGGGCGGGATTTCTTCGACGAAGCGGGAAACGATGCCGAACTGGGTTTGCCCGTGCAGCATCCGCTGTTGCGCCATGGTGATGTAGAGGCGTTTGCGGGCACGGGTGATGGCGACGTACATCAGGCGGCGTTCTTCTTCAAGGCCGCCGCGTTCGGCGAGGCTCATTTCGCTGGGGAATCTGCCTTCTTCCATGCCGGTGAGGAATACGGCGTTGAATTCCAAGCCTTTTGAAGCGTGTACGGTCATGAGCTGGACGGCTTCTTCGCCTTCGCCCGCCTGATTTTCGCCTGATTCCAGCGCGGCGTTGCTTAAAAAGGCCAACACGGGAAACGCAGGGTCGGCGGCGGCGTTTTCGGGCAAGATTTCAAAATTGCTTTCTTCGGGTTTGAACTCGACGGCGGCGTTGATAAGTTCGTCCAAGTTGTCCAAACGGTCTTGGTTGTCGCCTTTCTGGGTTTGGTAAAACTCAATCAAACCGCTGTCTTTCACGATGCCGACCATGATTTCGGCGAGGTTGAGCTGGCCGATTTGGTTTCGGAAACTTTCAATCAGACGCACGAATGCGGCGACTTTTGTCGCTTTCGCACCCGCGTTGCAGGCGGCCTGCCACAAAGAAACGCCCTGCTCGCCCGAGGCCGTCTGAAGATTTTCCACCGTACGCGCGCCGATGCCGCGCGGGGGCACATTAATGACGCGCAAAAAGGCGTTGTCGTCGTCGGGATTGACGGCGAGGCGCAGGTAGGCCAGCGCGTGTTTGATTTCCTGACGCTCGTAAAAACGCAAACCGCCGTAGATTTTATACGGCACGCCTGCGCGGAAAAGTGCCTGCTCAATCACGCGTGACTGGGCGTTGCTGCGGTAGAGTACGGCCGTTTCGTTGAGCGGCCAGCCCTCGCGTTGCAGCGATTTGGCCTCGTCGATGACAAACTGCGCTTCGTCGAAATCGCTGGGAGCGGAAAGGAAACGGATTTTCTCGCCCGCTTCGGCATCGGTGCGCAGGTTTTTGCCCAAACGCTCGTCGTTGTTTTCAATCACGGCGTTGGCAGCGGCGAGGATATTGCCGACGGAACGGTAGTTCTGTTCCAATTTAATCGGCGCCTCAATCTGAAATTCGCGCATCAGCGCGGTCATATTGCCGACGTGCGCACCACGGAAACGGTAAATGCTCTGGTCGTCGTCGCCCACCGCAAACACCGCCGCCGAATCGCCCGCCATCAGCTTCAGCCAAGCGTATTGCAGCTTGTTGGTGTCTTGAAATTCATCGACCAGGATATGATTGAAACGGTTTTGGTAATGCAGGCGCAGCGTTTCGTTGCTTTGCAGCAGCTCGTAACTGCGCAGCATCAGTTCGGCAAAATCCACCACGCCTTCGCGTTGGCAGATTTTGTCGTATTCCGCGTAACATTCGATCATCCGATGCGTGTGCGGGTCGGGCGCGTGCAGGGCGGAAGCGCGCAGGCCGTTTTCTTTCTGCGCGTTGATAAAGCCCTGCAAACTGCGCGGAGCGATGATTTCTTCGGCGATGTTCAACGCCTTGAGCATCCGTTTGACCAAAGCAAGCTGGTCGCCGCTGTCGAGGATTTGAAACGCCGAAGACAAGCCCGCATCGCGGTGGTGCAGGCGCAGAAAACGGTGGCAGAGGCCGTGAAACGTACCCAGCCACATCGCGCGCACGTTCACCGGCACCATCGCGCCCAGCCGCATCTGCATCTCTTTGGCCGCTTTGTTGGTAAACGTAACCGCCATAATGCTGTGCACACCCGCCTGCTGCGTCTGCAACAGCCACGCAATCCGCGTCGTCAGCACCCGCGTCTTGCCGCTGCCCGCCCCCGCCAACACCAGCGCCGACTGCGGCGGCCAGGTCACGGCGGCAAGCTGTTCGGGGTTCAGCCCCTGAAGAAGTGCGGATGGTGATTCGGAAGATTGGGGAAACATGATGCGGCCGTCTGAAAAAATGGATGGTGCGGTATTTTAAAGGAAAACGGCGGGCGGATTAAAAGGCCGTCCGAAAATTTTTCAGACGGCCTGCGGAGAAAAAACTGCCCTGCAAACTTGAGATCAAAACAAAAAGGCCGTCTGAAAAGCATTTCGCTTTTCAGACGGCCTTTGCTTTACGCAATCAGCGTCGGATTACCACTGGTACAGCGCACCCGCACCCACGCCCATGTGGCCGCCGGTATTGGTAGAGAAGTTACCTTTGACAATCCAGTTACCGCCGTCGCTCATCGACGATACGCCGATGGCCATCGCAGACTCGCCGCCGTAGTAGCCGCCGCCGATACCCAAGCCGGTTGCGCCCGGACGGGTTACTTGCGGAATCGAGCTTTGGGCAATTGCGCCCGCTACACCCGCATAGGCTTTGCGGCCAACGTTGTGGATGTTGTTTTGCAAGGCGTCTCCCATACGGGCAAGCTGGTTCACGTTTACCGCATCGGTCGGTGCGCGGCCTTCGCCGACGTTGTGGATGACAACCGGTGCGTTTTTATCCGCGCCGGCCAAGGTCACGTCGTTGCTCGGTACGCCGCCGTTGGCTGTAACCGGCGTATCGGCGTTGCTGTACTGCACCACGCCTGCGCCGCCGTTTTTCAGCGCGGTCACGTTACCGGCGACGTCTTCCACAGCTTTGTTGGTGTAGTAGAGCTGGCTGCCGTTGACGGCATCGGTCGAAGTGGCGGAAACCACACCGGCTGCGACGTTTTGGATCTGACGGGTTTTGCCTGCCGCGCCGACGCTTACTACGCCGACGACGTCGTCTTTACCGGCTACGCCGTTTTCATTTTCGGCTTTGTAGGTGTAAGAGCCTTTGTTAACGGCGGTTGCGGCGGATTCGTTACCCAGAATCACGGAGTTTGCCAGGGTTTGGGTCACGTTGTTGCCGACGACAAAAGCATTGTCGGTGGCAACGGTGTTGTCGTTACCGAAAGAGTAACTACCGCTACCGCTGACGGTACTCGGGTCGCCGATGGCGCCTGAGTTTTTGCCGCTGACGATGTTGCCGGTACCGATGGCGATGGTGTTTTCCGCCAATGCCTGCGAGCCTTTGCCGACGGCGACGGCGTTACTGCCGCTGGCGACCGACTGGTAGCCGATGGCGGAAGCGTAGGCGCCGCTCGCGCTGGAGTCTTCGGTGTTGGTGGCTTGGGTGGCCGGGTCAACGCTGCTGTCGTTGGTATGGAAGAACTTGATACCCTGTTCGTTCATGCGGCCTACGGCTTCGATGACGTTGTTGGTCACATACATACCCCGATCTTCGACATTGTAAGTCGTCAGCGTGTAGCCGTTGGATTCGGCAACCCGGGTATTGTTGGTGACGTTGGTCACGTTCGGATTGTTGCTGTTGTCCACCAGCGTGATGCCTTTGATGTTGCCGACATTGCTGGTGCCCGTGCCGGCATCGGTTCTCGGCGTGGTGGTGTTGACCGTTGCGCCGTTGCTGCCGATGACTTGGTACACCTGATAGAGCTGGCCGCCGTTTACGGCATCGGTGCTGTCGGCCGATACTGCGCCTGCGGCGACGTTGGTTACTTTGTTGCCGCCGTTGTCGAGGCCGTCTTTGCTGATGACTACCTTGCCTACTTTGAGGCCGTCTGAATTCACAACGGTATTGCCTGCGGTCACGCTGTCAACTTTCACGTCTTTGGCCAAATTAAAGGTCACGTTGTCTGCATCTGCGGTCTTGCTGATGACGATGTTACCGTCGGCATTGTTCAGGTCAACCGTGTCGTTCGGCGCAACTTGGCTGCCGTTTTGGCCTTGCGCAGTCAGCTTCCAGCCGGCATTGGCCGTTGCATTCACGGAGGCAATGGCGTCATGGACGTTGTCTTTGCCTGTGCCGCCGATGTCGGCAGTAGAGACAGTTCCGTTCGGATTCACGACTGCATTACCGCCCAAATAGGTTTTGGCTGCATCGGCGGCGGCAAACAGCTGGCTGCCGTTAACCGCGTCTTTGCTGTCTGCGGCAACCGTTCCGGCGTTCAATCCGCTGATCACGTTGGTATTACTGTTGACGGTAATACCGCCTGCTGTCAGGCCGTCTGAAGTCAGGGCGACGTTTTTGCCGACGGTAACGCCGCCGTTGTTCACAACGGTATCACCTGAGGTAACGCTGTCCACAACCAAATCTTTCGCCGTTTTCACGGTATAGACGGTTTGGCCGTTTGCGCCTTCTTCGGAAGTCACTTCAATGTTGTCGCCCTGTTTCACTTCGGTTTTCGCCGCTTTGGCTGCGGTGTTGACCGATTCGATGGCGTCATTGACGTTGCCTTTGCCTGTGCCGCCGATGTCGGTATTTTCATACGCGCCGGTCGCCGGGTTGTAAGTCGTGTTGCCGCCGATGATGTTTTTCACACCTTCGCCTTGGGCAAACAGCTGGCTGCCGTTAACCGCGTCTTGGCTGTCTGCGGCAACATTACCCGCACCGACGTTGGTCACTTTCTCACCGCCTGCATCCAAGCCTTTGGCTGTTACCTTGCCTTTGAATGTCGGTGCATCCGCGAGCTTGATGGCAATCGTGCCGGTAGCGGCATCGGCTTCGGTGATGATGTTGTCGGCTGAAGCCGGGTTGTTGTAGTTGCCGCCGACGATGCGTACGGTCGAACCCAATTTGCTTTCAACAGTCGAGCCGGAATCCGCTTCGAAATACAGCGGGCTGGTTACGGCTGTATTCAATGCACCCAACGCAGCGCCTACGTTGTCGTATTTGGCGGCTGTGCCGTCTGAAGGCGCACCGCTGACCAGCGTGTATTCAGGGGCTTTGAACGTGCCGTCTGAATTTACAGCCGCACCGCTACCCAAGGCATCAGCCGCGCCTTTGAGTTGGCTGACGTTAACGGCGTCGTTGTTGTTCACACCAGCTTTGACATTAGCCAAAGTGGTCGGCGTAGTGGTTTTGCCGTCAGCGTTTTGCATAGAGGCAATCACGTCGCCTGCGGCTACTTCGCTGTTCGCTTTGTCGTTCAGGTCGGTGTAGAACTTACCGCCTTCCTTATAGACTTTGGTGCCGTCTGCTTTGGTGTACACCACGGGCAGTTGGGCGGTTTCGGCCAGTTTTTGCGCGTCAACGTTGACTTTGACGGTGGTCGTTGCATTGCCGTCTGAAGCAACTTCTACGGTCGTTCCGGTGCCGTCAACAAAGTTTACGGCGTCGTAGGCTTTGACGAAGTCAACGTCTTTGCCGTTACCTTGTACGTTCCAACCGGCGTTCAGAATGTCGTTAACCGTTGCGGCGTTCGAACCCTCGTTGCCAGCCAATACGGGCGCGGTTTGTTTTGTGGTTGGTGTGCCGGTATTGGTGGTTACAGGCAAGGTATTGCTTAAGCCTGAAATCACGCCTTGAGTACCATCAATCGTTACAGGTTTGTTCGTGCCACCTGCCGAGCCAATGGTAATGCTGTCATTAAGCTTAAGCTGCACACCGCCGGCAACTGTTTCACTGCTGATATTGTTATCGCCTTTGACATTGATGGTATCGCCCAATGCGTATTGGTTGCTGCCCGTTGTGCCGCCGACATTGATGCCTTTGGCAATATTGGCAGCGTTGGCCGCAATATTGGTTTTATTGGTTTCCGCTTTTTGGTCAACATCATAAAGCTGGCTGCCGTTAACCGCTTCTTTGCTGGCTTGGGTAATATCGCCGTTTTGAACATTGGCAACTTTCTGATTACCCGCGTCGATGCTTTTTGCAGTAATGCTCGGGCTGTCGGAAACTTTCGTTCCTTGCGCGTCAACGAAAGTCAGGCCGTTTGAATCGATCTTCGTTCCGCCTGCGGTTACGCTGTCAACTTTTACATCTTTAGCCAGTTTCACATCCAACGTACCGTTGCCGTCTGAAACTACGCCGATGTTGCCGTCTGAAAGTTTGGCTGTGTCGGTTACGCCGCCTTTAACGGTTACGGTGCTGCCCAGTTTGCGCCCGGACGGCGTGCCGCTGTCGCCTGCGAAAGTCAGCGGGCTGTTGGCAACTTTATCCACAGCTGCCAATGCGTCGCCTACGTTGTTGTAGGTTTTGTCTGCCGCCCCTGCATCCGCGCCGCTCAACAGCGTGTATGCAGGGGCTTTGAACGAACCGTCCGAATTTACAGCCGCACCGCCGCCCAAGGCATCAGCCGCGCCTTTGAGTTGGCTGACGTTAACGGCATCGTTGTCTTTACTGCCGGCTTTAACATTGGCCAAAGTGGTTGGTGCAGTTGTTGTACCGTCAGCGTTTTGCAT
The DNA here is from genome assembly GCF_002216145.1 of Neisseria chenwenguii. NCBI lineage: Bacteria > Pseudomonadati > Pseudomonadota > Betaproteobacteria > Neisseriales > Neisseriaceae > Neisseria > Neisseria chenwenguii. The sequence continues at coordinate 1,599,862 of NZ_CP022278.1, read as the reverse complement.
AGAGGCAATCACGTCGCCTGCGGCTACTTCGCTGTTCGCTTTGTCGTTCAGGTCGGTGTAGAACTTACCGCCTTCCTTATAGACTTTGGTGCCGTCTGCTTTGGTGTACACCACGGGCAGTTGGGCGGTTTCAGCCAGTTTTTGCGCGTCAACGTTGACTTTGACGGTAGTCGTTGCATTGCCGTCTGAAGCAACTTCTACGGTCGTGCCGGTGCCGTCAACAAAATTTACGGCGTCGTAGGCTTTGACGAAGTCAACGGCCTGGCCGTTGCCTTGTACGTTCCAACCGGCATTCAATACATCGGTTACGCTGGCGGCGCGGCTGCCTTCGTTGCCGGTAAAGGCGGGGACGGCCTGTGAGGTTGTACTGGCGGGCTCGGCAAGAGTGTTGCCCAAACCGCTGATGACATTGCCGCCTGCGGCTGCGCCGTTAACGGTGATGCCGCCTACGGTGATACTGTCGCCCAAACCGACAGTAATTTTGCGGTCGTCAACTTTGGTGGTTACGCCGTCTTCGCCGACGATGTCAAAGCGGTTGTCTGCTTTGCCGACTTCGATGCCGGCGGCAGTTGCGGCTGCATCTGCGCCTACGGTAAACGAACCCAGCTTACTGTCTGCTGCGGTGTTTACGGCTTTAATGGCGTCATTGATATTGCTTGCGCCTGTGCCGCCGATGTCGGTATTGGTGTAAGTGCCGGTGGCCGGATCGTAAACGGTGTTACCGAGAATATCGGCCACGCCTTTGCCTTGGGCATAAAGTTGGCCGCCGTTCACAGCATCCGTGCTGTTTTGGAGTACATCGCCTGTGGCAACGTTGGTGATTTTCTCACTGCCTGCATCCAGACCGTCGGCGGTCAGTTTGCCGGCAAAGGTCGGCGCGTCGGCCATTTTGATGGTAACCACGCCGGTGCCGTCGGCATGGGTCACGATATTGTCTGCGGAAGACGTACCGGTGTAGCTGCCGCCTTTGATGCTCAAATCCGTGCCCAAAGTACGGGGAATATCTCTGCCCGTATCCGCCTTAAAGGTAATCGGCGTTGTGCCCAAATTGTCCAAAGCGCCTTGGACGGACGTTGCGGTTTTACCGCCGGCGGTGGTGTAGCTCGGCGTAGTCAACATTCCGTTATTGTTGAACGTCAAACCAACCGCTTCGGCAATTTTGCTCAACTGTCCGACATTGGCAGCATCTCCGGCAGCCTTGCCGGCAGCCACATTGCTGATGACTTTATTGTTGGCATTCAGACCGGCATCGGAAATATAGGTATTGCCGCCGACTGCTACGCCGTTGCCGTTTAAGGTAACGGCGGACGCACCCGTGCCTGCCGTTACCGAAGTGAACGACACGTCGTCTTTGGTGGCAATGGTAATTTTACGGTTGCCCTCATCCGCCTGCGTCAGCTTGATGTTTTTATCGGCTTCAAAAGTAACGGTATCGCCGCTGCTGACGTTGTCGCTTACGGAAGCCGCATTGCCCAATTGGCCGTCTGAAGTCGCCGAAGCGGTCAGCGTGAAGCCGCCGGCTGCCGAAGCGGCAACATCGGCTACCGCGCGCAGCTGGGAAACGTTGACCGCATCGTTGTCGGCCGAACCTGCGGCTACGCCCGTAATCTGACGGTTTTGCGTTGCGCTGCCGACCGATACGCCTGCGAGGGTGTTGGTAGCGGTAGCTTTAACGGCATCAATGTTTGCAGAAGACGCATTTGTGTTGGCATATACCGTTGTCGGCGCAGTATCGGCAGTTACTCTGATGGTGGTTGCGCTTGTTGACGGCGCATTGCCGATGGCGGCGCGGTTGGCAACGGAATTTTTACCCAGCGCCACGCCGTTGCTCTGGGTAACGGAGGTATCGCTGCCCAAGGCGACGGCATTCACTTCAGTCGCCTTTGCATTGCTGCCGATTGCCAGCGAGCTGGTTTTAGCGGCTACGGAACGTGTACCGAGCGCCATAGCATCTGCCTGATTTGCCTGAGCCGTATTACCAATGGCAACGGCGCTGGTGCCGACGGCTTGCGAACCCGTACCGAATGCCAAAGAGCTGACACCGAGCGTATGGGCGCCGTCACCCAATGCCACCGAGCTGGTATTGCCGGCTATTGCCTTGTAGCCCAGCGCTGTCGAATAGGTACCCGAAGCATTGGCGCCCGCACCCACGGCAGCTGCGGAAGAGCCTGCCGTAGCTGCATTACCGACAGCTGTTGACTGCCAGCCGTTTGCTTTAGCATCTTGGCCTGCCGCAATGGCGGCTGAAGCAGCAGAAGTTCCCGTACCCAAAGCCGTACCGCCCGCCCCGGTCGCTTTTGCCTCCTTACCTGCCGCAACAGAATTTTCCCCCGAAGCAACGGTATTCGAACCCAAAGCAAATGCCCCTTTGCCGCTGGCATTTGCCAATACGCCCGAGGCTACAGCCTCATCTGCGGAAGCCGAAGCACGGTCGCCCATCGCCAGCGTTCTCGCCGCTGTCGCTTTCGCTTGGGAGCCGACGGCGGTACTGTTTTCCGCTGCCGAAGTCTGAAAACCTACGGCAACCGCCCTTTCGCCGGATGCTTTGGCTTCGCGGGAAATTGCAACCGTGCTGACGTTGGTTGACTGAGACTGGTAGCCGATGGCAATGGCGCTGCTGAAAGTCGAATCATGCAATCGTCCTTCTTCTTCGGTTGCGCCTGCCTGAAGCCCTACCCCCGCTGTACTGCTTTCACCAATGGCAATCGATCGACCGTCTTTGGCCTGAGCCTGATAGCCCACGGCAACGGCCGTACCACGGCCTGCCGACGCATTATTACCGACGACGACTGTGTTCGGATTGGTGGCCGCACTTTCCGATCCGATGACAATAGCTCTTAACCCTGATGCATTACTGCTTCTACCGATAGCGATGCTGTCTGTGTCCGATGCCTTAGCTTCCGTACCTGCAGCAATACTATTTCCTCCGGACGCAACAGCTTGGTCGCCTAAGGATAGTGCTGAAGCACCGCTGGCTGTATTACCAACACCGAAAGCCGATGCGCGTGCGGCTGTCGCAATCGACCAACGGCCGATTGCAGCCGCGTTTTGAGCCGTTGCCTGAGAGCTGACACCAAAAGCCTGAGCCCCCTCCGCATTTGCCAAAACACCTTGTCCGATAGCGGTTGTCCATTTTGCCGTTGCCTGTGCATTATCACCGATAGCAATAGATTGTTCGCCCTGCGCATTGGCCCCCGTTCCCGCAGCCAAGGCATTTCCTGCCGTCGCTTTCGCACCGGAGCCGACTGCAACTGACATTTTGCCCGAAGCGGTGGAGGTATTGCCTACAGCTAAAGCATAATCGGCGGAAGCTGTCGTTTTGTCATTTATCGCAGCATTGTCATCCGTACTGCTGATAGCGATTGCACCAATCCTAGTGGCTGCCGCTCCCGAACCCAACGCAGTCGCACCAACCACGGATGCATTAGCATTTGTACCAACTGCAGTTGTACCGGCCGCCGTACTTTTCGCGCCGAAACCGACAGCAATGGAGTAATTGCCGGAAGCCGTGGTTGCATTGATTTCATTATTAGCACCACCGATTGCCGTCGCATTAAGATCCAGAGGCAACAGATTGTGCGCCGGTTGCTGTTGCATATATCCCTGAGGATTGTGAACCAAAGCCGACAGCGGTTGCCTGCGAATTTGTTGCTCGTGCAGTATACCCAAGTGCGGTTGCTCCACCTTTCCCGGCAATAGAGTTATAACCGACGGCAACAGCATTACTGGTCGTCTGTCCCGCATTTGCACCGGCTCCGATCGCAACCACATGCTGTCCATTAATACCGCTTGCGGCACCAGTACCGATGGCAACGATGTTATTGGCCGTAGTTGCACCGCTTAAGGCATTCTCGCCGATAGCGATATTTCGCCCCCCCCCGGATACGCCTGCGCCGGCTGACTTACCGATAGAAACACCTGCCTCACCCAAGGCTTGTGCGCCCTCACCCACAGCCACCGTCTGATTGTTCAGCGCTTTCGCCGACGAGCCGATTGCCAACCCAGAGGTAGAAGAAGCCATCGAATTCGAGCCTAGTGCCACATTACTTTCGCCTGCAGCCTGGGCATTCAAACCCAAGACTACCGACTTCCCTGTTTTACCATCATATACACCCGCTGCTGACGCCCTTTCACCGCACACAACGTTTTTACTCCCCGTATCGAAGAAACACTGCAAATCGCCTGTTGTCTGCGCATCAGTTCCCGTTACAGCCATTACCTGCCCAGTTGCCAACAGAAAAACCGACATCAACATGGTATAAGCAAAGCGGACGCGTTTCGGTGTAACAGCAGGACTGCCGACCGAGCACTCACTCTGCGCGCTCTTGCCTTTGGCGGTTTCGATTTCGGATACGGCTACCCATGCTCCCAGTGAGTCGTTCCAGATTGTGCGGTAACTTTTATTCATGATGTTTCCTATAAGTATTGGTTCAAGTGCCGTTTATCGGTTTTTCCGACCGACTGACGAAAATTGTCAAGATTGTGCAAACTCCGTCAGCATTGAATATTTTGATGGAGATAGTTTCTTTAGTTTTTGATTTTTTTCTTTTATCTTAAAAATCTACCGTTTATCATCAATCGAACGGCAAATTTCTGCGTTTCCGTAATGCGTTTTTTGTATTGCTAAATATCAATAAGCATGTGGAATGCCATTTTTTGGAATTTTGTAAATTTATTTTCAACAAATTGTTTTTAATGATTTTTTAAATAATTTCCCGCTGTCGTTTTGCATCAGGCCGTCTGAAAGTTTTTCAGGATGCTGCCCCGCTAAACCACCGCTGCATTTGGCAGGATCGGATGGATTGAGTGTTGCCGGCAAGCGCATGGATTTTTATCGGATGTGCAAACGCCAAAGGCCGTCTGAAAACATTTCAGACGGCCTTTGTTTCGGCAAACCGCGGCCATGCTTTATAATTCCCCACTTTCCCGCGCAACCGGATTTCCGCTATGAAATGGCTCAAACGCATCAAAACCATCGCCCGCACGCTGTATCTCTACGCCCTTGCCGACCTTTTGGCCGGCCGTATCCGCCAAAACTGGCTGCGCAGTCTGGTGTCCAAGCTGCCGAAATTGGCGCAATACGCGGACGAGCCGCTGCCTGTGCGCCTGCGTTTGGCGCTGGAAAATCTGGGGCCGATTTTTGTGAAGTTCGGGCAGGTGTTATCGACCCGCCCTGATTTGATTCCGCATGATTACGCGGTGGAACTGGCGAAGCTGCAAGACAAGGTACCGCCGTTTGACGCGGCGCTGTCGAAACGCCAAATCGAGGCGGCGCTGGGGCAACCGGTGGAAACGCTGTATGCGGAATTTGAAACCGAACCCGTCGCCAGCGCATCGATTGCGCAGGTGCACAAAGCGCGGCTGCATACGGGCGAGGCGGTGGCGGTGAAGGTGTTGCGGCCGAATCTGGTGCCGGTTATCGAGCAGGATTTGGCGCTGATGCGGCTGGGTGCATATTGGGTGGAAAAGCTGTTTTCAGACGGCAAACGCCTGAAGCCGCGCGAGGTGGTGGCGGAATTCGACAAATATCTGCACGACGAACTGGATTTGATGCGCGAAGCAGCAAACGCCAGCCAGCTTTACCGCAATTTCCAAAACAGCACGATGCTGGTTGTGCCCAAAGTGTTTTACGATTATTGCAGCCGCGACGTTCTGACGATCGAATGGATGGACGGCACGCCCGTTTCCGACATTGCCACGCTGAAGGCGAAAAATACCGACCTGAAAAAACTTTCGGAATACGGCGTAGAGATTTTCTTTACCCAAGTGTTCCGCGACGGCTTTTTCCACGCGGATATGCACCCGGGCAATATTCTGGTGGCCGACGACAACCGCTACATCGCGCTGGATTTCGGCATCGTCGGCACACTCACCGACTACGACAAGCGCTATCTGGCGATTAATTTCCTCGCTTTTTTCAACCGCGACTACCACCGCGTCGCCACCGCCCACATCGAATCGGGCTGGGTGCCCGCCGACACGCGCGCGGAAGAGTTGGAAGCCGCCGTGCGCAGCGTGTGCGAACCGGTGTTCAACAAACCGATTTCGCAGATTTCGTTCGGCATCGTGTTGGTACGGTTGTTTGAAGTCAGCCGCCGCTTCAATGTCGAAATCCAGCCGCAGCTCGTGTTGCTGCAAAAAACCCTGCTCAACATCGAAGGCTTGGGCCGCCGGCTCGACCCCGATTTGGATTTATGGGCAACCGCCAAACCGTTTCTCACCAAATGGATGAACCAGCAAATCGGCCCCAAAGCCTTTTTCAACAGCCTGAAAAACGAAGCCCCCGACTGGGCGCAAATCCTCCCCGCCCTGCCGCGCAAACTCAATGCGCTGGTGGACGAAAACCGCCGGCAGGAAATGCGCGACGCCTATATCCATCTGGTCAAAATCCAGCAGCGCCAAAGCCTCTGGCTCGCCGTGATTGCCGTGGCGCTGGTGTTGATTTTGCTGTTTAAATAGGCCGTCTGAAAATTTTACTACCGCTGTCCCCCCTCCTCCGGAGAAAGTCGGTTTACGGAACCCGGCCTGCAGCGCCGACCGATGTAGGCCGGATATTTACATCCGACATTTTCAGACGGCTTTATTCTCCCACAGAAGTTTTGCCCTTTTGTCGGATTCAAGAATCCGACCTACGGCGCTGCGAAGGCCAGGCGGCAAAAATCAAACCGGTTTCGCTGGAAAAAATGGCCACGCGCTATGCAAAAGGCGGGTTGGAACAGATTGTGAAGTAAGGTTTTTTTGAATAGAAAGAGGCCGTCTGAAAATTTTCAGACGGCCTTTGTCGTGTCTGCGTGTTTTAGAAATCAAACCCGATCTGCCCGCTTTTTTCCGTTGCGTTGCCTGTATCCGAAAAATGCTCGAGTCCCCATTGTTTGTTGCGGATTTTGCTGCGGCGCACGGCTAAAAGGCGCATGACTTGGTGCTTTTGGCCGTCGGTCATCTGTTGCCAGTAAAGCCGCTCTTCGCGGCTGCGCAGGCAGCCTTTGCAATAACCTTTGCTGTTGGCTTCGCAGACGCCGATGCAGGGGCTGGGGATGGCAAAGAGGTCGGGTTGGTCCATGACGGGGAGAAGTGCGGAAGGCCGTCTGAAAAATATTTGTCTATTTTCAGACGGCCTGTGTTGCGTTTAGACGGTTTGCGAGTATTTTGCTTTGGTTTCTTTGTGGCGCAGGTGGTAGTCGAACACCATGGCGATGTTGCGGATGAGGAAGCGGCCTTTTGGGGTAACGGTCAGGCTGTTAGGGGCTAGGCGAACCAGTCCTAATTCCTGTAAGCCCTGCAAGTCGGCCAGTTCGGCTTTGAAATATTCGGGGAACGAGAGGTGGAAGGTCTGTTCGTAAGTGGCAAAGTTGAGGGCGAAGCGGCACATGAGGTCTTGGATGATGCCGCGGCGCAGGATGTCGTCCTGGTTGAGTTGGTAGCCGCGCATGGCGGGGAGATGGCCGGCGTCGATGGCGGCGTAGTAGGCGTCGATGTCGCGTTCGTTTTGAACGTAGGTGCTGCCGATTTTGCCGATGCTGGAAACGCCGATAGCGACCAAGTCACAGTCGGCGTAGGTGGAATAGCCTTGGAAATTGCGTTGCAGCCGGCCTTCGCGCAGGGCGACGGAGAGTTCGTCGTCGGGTTTGGCGAAGTGGTCCATGCCGATGAAGACGTAGCCGCGTTGGGTCAGGGTTTGGACGCAGTATTGCAGCATGTCGAGTTTTTCTTCGCTGTCAGGCACGGCATCGGTGTCGATGCGGCGCTGGGGTTTGAAAATATGCGGCAGATGGGCGTAGTGGTAGAGGGCGAGGCGGTCGGGGGTGAGGCCTAATACGGTGTCGATGGTGGTATGGATGCTGTCGATGGTTTGGTGCGGCAGGCCGTAAATCAAATCGACGCTGACGGATTTGAAACCGGCGTCGCGGGCGGCGTCGATGACTTCTTTGGTTTCTTCGTAAGACTGGATGCGGTTGACGGCTTCCTGTACTTTGGGGTCGAAATCCTGAATACCGACGCTCATGCGGTTGAAGCCGAGTCGGGCAAGGTGTAACACGGTTTCGCGGCTGACTTTGCGCGGGTCGATTTCGATGGAGTATTCGCCGTCGGGAAGGGGTTGGAAATGTTGGCGGATCATTTCAAACACGCGTTCGAGCTGTCCGTCGCTGAGGAAGGTGGGCGTGCCGCCGCCGAAGTGGAGTTGGGCAAGCGGATGGCGGCCTTTAAGGTACGGGGCGAGCAGCGCCATTTCGCGTTCGAGATATTCGAGATAGGCGTCAGCGCGGGATTTGTCTTTGGTGATGATTTTGTTGCAGCCGCAGTAGTAGCAGATGGTGTTGCAGAAGGGGATATGGATATAAAGCGAAAGGGGCTTGTTTAAAGCCCCTGTGCGCTGCTCTAAGGCGCGGATGTATTCGGCTTCTTTGAAACCTTCGTGAAAGCGGTCGGCGGTCGGGTAGGAGGTGTAGCGCGGGCCGCTGGCGGGCAGTTTGGCAATTAATTCGCGGTCGAATTCTGGCAATTCGTTGTTTTTAATTGGGATAATTTTCATATTCGACAGGAGTTTATGTATAAGTTAATGAATTAGTAAAATTTTGGATAGTTTGTTAGAATGCCACGCTATGATAATCTTATTTTGACCTGAGTCAATAATTTATCAGTCCGATCACAAGAAGTTTTTACAATAAAGGTGTTTTATGGCTGCGCACAATGATTCACATCCGATGAAAACTTTATGCTCCACCTGTTCTTTGCGTGAGCTTTGTTTGCCCGTGGGGCTTGTGCCGGACGAATTTACCCAATTAGATGCCGTTATCCGCCAGAGCCGCCGTCTGAAAAAGGGCGAATACCTGTTTCGCGCGGGCGAGCCGTTTACTTCGCTTTTTGCCATCCGCGCCGGTTTCTTCAAAACCACCGTCGCCAGCCAAGACGGACGGGATCAGGTAACCGGCTTTTTTATGTCGGGTGAGCTCATCGGTATGGACGGTATCTGCGCCCATGTTCACAGCTGCGACGCGGTCGCGCTGGAAGACAGCGAAGTGTGCGAACTGCCGTTTGCGCACATGGAAGAATTGGGACAGAACATCCCCAGCCTGCAAACCCACTTTTTCCGCCTGATGAGCCGCGAAATCGTGCGCGATCAGGGCGTGATGCTGCTGCTCGGCAATATGCGCGCTGAAGAACGTTTGGCAGCCTTCCTGCTGAATCTGTCCAACCGCCTGTATGCGCGCGGTTTTGCCGCCAACGATTTCATCTTGCGGATGTCCCGCGAGGAAATCGGCAGTTATTTGGGGTTGAAACTGGAAACGGTCAGCCGTACATTGTCGAAATTTCATCACGACGGATTGATTCAGGTGGAGCACAAACACATCAAACTCTTGGATACGCAGGCTTTGAAAAAAATGGTATCGGGTTGTGCACACGCGATGTAAGCCCAACCTAAATATTGATAAATGAAAAAGGCCGTCTGAAAACTTCAACTGCGCTCAGCAATCGAATTTTCAGACGGCCATTATTTATATCCCTAAAAACTAAATCGAGAAATCTTCGACAATCGGCATATAAAGAATGCGGTCAACCGCTTCCCGCGTCAGCTTGGGCGAGAACATCTCAATAAAATCATAAGTGTAGCCGCGCAGATAAGTATCGGCGCGTACCGCAATCCAAACCGGTGACGGTTCAAACAGATGGGCAACATCGACGGCCTGCAAGTCTTTGTCGGTTTCGGCGTTATAGGCCGTTTTTGCCATCAAACCCGCGCCCAGTCCCAATCGGACATAAGTTTTCAACACATCGGTATCGGCTGCGGCCAACACAATTTCGGGGTGATCCAGCCCGGCTTTCTCAAACGCCCGAGCAACGCTGCTGCCGGCCTGAAACGCGGATTCGTAAGTCAGCAGCGGAAACGACGCCAAATCCTCAATACTCAAAGGATTGCGGCATTCCAGCAGCAGATGGCTGTCGGGTACAAAAACTGCATAATTCCATTGGTGACAATCTAGTTTGCGCAATTCCGGCTGCTCGTCAAGTTTTTCCGTCACAATGGCAATATCCGCCTCGCCGTTTCCGACCATTTGCGCAATATCCGCAGAGCTACCCTGTTTGACTGTCAGTCTGACTTTCGGATAACGCTTGACAAAATCCGCTACAATATGCGGCAGAACATAACGGGCTTGGGTGTGCGTGGTCGCAATGGTCAGCGAACCGCTGTCGTAATCGGTAAATTCGCTGCCTATGTTCTTGATATTTTGGACATCCCGCAGAATCCGCTCGGAAATTTCCAAGACTGCCATGCCCGGCTGCGAGACCGAAACCACGCGCTTGCCGCTGCGGATGAAAATCTGAATGCCCAGCTCTTCTTCCAACAGCCGGATTTGCTTGGAAATGCCCGGTTGCGAGGTAAACAGCGCATCGGCTGCTTCGGAAACATTCAGATTGTGTCGGTAAACTTCAAGGGCGTAGCGGAGTTGTTGCAGTTTCATATCGGCTTGGTTGTGGGTTTTGTACGACAAACAGCGCGTAATTTAGCATATTTTGCCCGAGCCTGCCCGATGCAGTTTAACAGGATAAGTAGCTGTTTGTTTTTTATTAAAGTATCCGAATGCAATATATAAAAATGGAATGCAATGGAAAATTTATGTTGTTTTCCCGCAACTTTTAAGTGCTTAGAATAGAATTTTCCGCCTAAATGAATGACACACCGTTGGTTTTTCGGCATGATTGCCCGCAGGAGGCAAGCAGTTTCGCTATAAATCGGCAGTTTGAGTATTGACAGCCTGCACTTTGCTTCTTTATAGTGCAACCTGAAATATCCGATTGACCGCCGTTTTTTATGCTGCGGTTTGTATATTGGTGAACTTGTAGCGGTTGCTTCCGTATCCGTTGCATAACAATCTTGATGAGGGAATAAAATGACCAAACAGCTGAAATTAAGCGCATTGTTCGTTGCTATGGTTGCTTCGGGCACCGCAATGGCAAGTGAAGCGCATACCAAACACGGCTACACCGTAAGCAGCCAGTCTCAAGAAGTCGTACGCAACAGCTACGGCGAGTGTTGGAAAAATACTTACTTCGATAAAGCCACTCAAGGCCGCATCGAGTGCGGTGATGCACAAGAAGTCCGTCAGGATCCCGAATACGTTGACGAAACTGTTTCTCTGTCTGCCAAAGCTCTGTTCGGTTTCGACAAAGACATCCTGCGTCCTGAGGCTCAAGAAAACCTGAACACTCTGGCTCAACGCCTGAGCAATGAAAACGTACAAACCGTACGCGTTGAAGGTCATACCGACTTTATGGGTTCCGAGCAATACAACCAAGCGTTGTCTGAGCGTCGTGCCAACGTAGTGGCTAACTACTTGGTAGGTCAAGGTGTTGCTTCAAGCAAAATTTCCGCTGCCGGCTTGGGTGAGTCTCAAGCGCAGATGACTGCCACTTGTGAAGCAGAAGTTGCTCAAATGGGCAAAAAAGTTTCCAAAGCCAAACGTCGCGCTGCGCTTATCGCCTGTATCGAGCCTGATCGTCGCGTAGATGTTAAAATCCGCAGCCTAGTTACCCGTCAAGTTTCTCCGGGTCAAGTACAAGGCGAGCGTCCTGCTGTTGACGAGGGCTGGATTCCTGCTCCTTACAACGGTGTACACGGCTACGCCAAACCTTAATCGGTTATCTGATAAAAACCCCGCTTACGCGGGGTTTTTTTTGATTTACCATGTTAAAGCCCAAAATCTTTCCTTTCTAATCCAGAAGCCTACTCCGATGTTCGTTTTATCCCTCATGTAAAACAGGAGGCGCCGCCGCAATGTTTTTAAATTTGGATTAATTGCATCAGATAATCCCCGGTTTGATTCAGACGGCCTCCTCCACTCCCAAACTTAACGCTTCATCGCATCAGTCAGCGCTTTCACATTGTAGCGGTACATACCGATGTAGCTGTTGGCAGGCGCGCCGCCCAGCGCGTCGGAATAGAGCTTGCCGCTCACGCGTACGCCGGTTTCTTTGGCGATGCGGTCAACCATGCGCGCATCTTTGATGTTTTCCGCAAACACCGCCTTAATGCCCTCACGCTTGATTTGGCGGATGATGGCGGCGACCTGTTTAGCCGACGGCTCAGCCGCGCTGCTGACGCCTTGCGGCGCAATGAAGTTTACGCCGTAACGCTTGCCCATATAGGAAAACGCGTCATGTCCGGTCAAAACCTTGCGTTTGGCGGCAGGAACGCTGTTAAACGCCGCCTGCGAATCGCTGTGCAGTTTTTTGAGCTGGTTTTGATACGCCGTCAGCCGCTGCTGGTAATACGCCTTGCCCGCAGGATCGGCCTGAATCAGCGCGTTGCCGACGTTTTGCGCATAAGTCTGCATCAACACAGGGTCTGCCCAGACGTGCGGATCAAATTCGCCGTGGTTGTGGTCATGGCCGTCGTGTTCGTGATGATGGCTCCCCTCTTCCGCTTTCAAAGCCTGAATGCCTTTCGCCGCCTCGGCAAACGGCACTTTGCTCCGCTTGACCGCGCGCTGGACATCAGCCGCTTCCAGACCCAAGCCGTTGAGCAAAACCAGCTTGGCCGCGCGGATTTTCTTCACATCACCCGCAGTCATATGATAAGCATGCGAATCCTGATTCGCGCCGACCAGATTCTGCACCGCCACACGCTCGCCGCCAATCTGTTTGGTCACATCGCCCAACACGCTGAAGCTGGTCACAACCGGCATCGGCGCCGCATAAGCCGTACCCGAACACAAAGCCGCCACCAGACCGAGTTTCCAAGATTTCATGATTTTTCCTTTGATATAACGTAACATTGCCGACAGTTTAAAACAGCCCGCCGTTTTAAACAAGCAGGCCGTCTGAAAAAATTCGCCGAAAAGCAGTCTGCAAGGCAATCAGCGGAATGTGCCAGACGAAGCCGGCGGGGATTTTTTAGGTTCGAACATTCAAACAGAAGCAGGCCGTTTTTTCAGACGGCCTGCTTCTGTTTACCTTTGCCTACAAATTAAACGCCGTGAAAAAATCAAAACCTGCCTAATAAAGGCCGTCTGAAAAAACTCAAGCAATCACTTTCACCGTGCCCTGCTTAAACTTCGCTTTCAACACCGCCGGCAGCGTTTCATCGTAATACCAACATCCGTCCGGCAGGGCAAGCGCACCACCGGCGCAGGTTAGCGTGATGCTTTGCCCAGAGAGCGGATCGGTTTCGGTAATTTCGATTTCGTGCGCCCGCCCCCAATCGGCAACGGGCAGCAGGCGGGCAAACTCGCGGATGCGGTCGTTTTGCACCGCATCGTCGTTTCCGCAGGCGCAGCGGCCGGACGCCGAGACGGGGCAGGGTTCGTTTTGGGCATAGGTTTCGGGCAGGATTCCAAGCGTATCGGGGCAGAGGTTGTGGGTTTGCGCCCAATCGGCCAGCGCGCGTTTGGCAGCTTTTTTGTGCAGGAAAAAACCGTAGCTGCGGGTGCTTCGGCTGCCGTTTTTCATCGGCACAATCCGCGCTTGCAGCCGTCCGCGTTCGTCTTCGGCAAACTGCACGGTCACGGCGGTACGGACGTTTTCAGACGGCCTCAGATTGTGTTCCCGCATGGCCTGTGCTTTCAGCCATAAGGCGTGCAGGCTGCCGAGAGCAGGCAGAAATCTGACCGCCGAAGCGGAACGCATATAAACCGGCACTTTTTTGCTGTGAAGCTGCGCGGCGATTTCGGGATACGCCCGCTCGTGCGCCTCCACCGCCTGCGCCTGCCCGAAGGCGTCAAACCACACCGACACGCCTGCGCCGTCAGGCAGCGCGTAAAGCGGTTCGACCAGATGATCCGGCAGCCAGGTCGGCAGCATTTTCGGATTTATCAGCGCACGGCACTGGTTTTCCCAGTCGTCGGCATTTTTTTCGCCCAAACTGTGTTCCAAAAAATCACACAGCGCCAAAACATCAGTCATGGCGCGGTGGCGGCTTCCCACTTCGATGCCGAAGCGCTCGATGATGCTGTCGAGATTGTGTTTGTGAAACTGCGGATAGAGGCGGCGCGAAAGCTGGACAGTACACAGCGCGGGCGCGGCAAACGCCAAACCGGCACGCTGAAATTCGCTGCGCAAAAAGGGATAATCGAAACGGCTGTTGTGCGCCACAACCAGCGCACCGCGCAACAGCGGCAGCAAATCGGGCGCGATTTGGGCAAACTCGGGCGCATCGGCGACCATTTCGTCGGTAATGCCGGTCAGACGGACGATAAAGTCGGAAATCGGCTGCCGTGGATTCACCAACCATTCATGGCGCGTTACTCGGCCGTTTTCAAAACGCACCACCGCCGCTTCGGTAATCCTGTCCTGCATCATATTGCCGCCCGTCGATTCCAAATCCACCACCGCCACAGGCAGGCCGAGTCGGGCAAATGCAGCAGCCAAACGCGGCCAGCGGGAAGCGTGCGCCATTTTCTTTCCCTGTAAATTCAACAAATAAACGCGCATTTTACACGCTCCCGAAATTTTTTCCAGCTAAATGCTTGACAGATACGGCAACCGCCCATAGAATACTGACTTCGTTGTGTTGCACCCGTAGCTCAGTTGGATAGAGTATCTGGCTACGAACCAGAGGGTCGGGCGTTCGAATCGCTCCGGGTGCGCCAAACACAATATCCGCGCCCATCGTCTAGCGGTTAGGACATCGCCCTTTCACGGCGGTAACCGGGGTTCGATTCCCCGTGGGCGTGCCAGATTTTGAAAAGCGCTTCTGTTTCGGCAGAAGCGCTTTTTGCTTTTGTGCGTTTTGTTTTGTGCCCACCGATCCGCCATTTTTTCCCGCTATTAAGAACTCATGCCGTCTGAAAACTTTTCAGACGGCATGAGTGTTTTTAGGAAGCGCCTACCCAAAACCCTTAACCAATCTTTATCTTTCAGACGGCCTTTTTGAACCGCCTTTCGCGTACACTTATATTCCATCCGAAAAATGAGAACAAATCCTATGTATCACGGTGAACGTTTTAACGCATACAGCCATCTGGCCGGCTCGATGCTGGCCGTTGCCGGCATGGTGCTGATGATTGTGAAAGCAGTGTCGGATTTCGACCCCTACAAACTCGCCAGCGCCATCACTTACGGCGTGTGCCTGTTTCTGCTCTATTTGGGTTCGACGCTCTATCACAGCATCCCTCAACCCAAAGCCAAATCGGTTTTGCAGAAAATCGACCATTGCATGATTTACCTGCTGATTGCCGGCAGCTACACACCGTTTACGCTGGTTACGCTCAAAGGCGGTTGGGGCTGGTCGCTGTTCGGCGTGTCGTGGGGGTTGGCGCTGTTCGGCATCATTCAAGAGCTGACCATCGGGCGCAGGAGCGAGAAACGGCTGCTGTCGCTGGTGATTTACGTCGTGATGGGCTGGCTGATTCTGGTGGCGATGTACCCGCTGGCGAAAACGCTTTCTGCCGCAGGGCTGTTCTGGCTGGCGCTGGGCGGCATTTTATACAGCGCCGGGATTTACTGGTTTGTAAACGACCACAAAATCAAACACGGCCACGGCATCTGGCATCTGTTTGTATTGGGCGGCAGCCTCGCGCAGTTTGTCTGTATTTATTTTTACGTTTTATAGGTTTTCAGACGGCCTCAGCCGCTTGGGATGCCGTCTGAAAAAAGAAAAACCTCTCAGTTTGCCTGAGAGGTTTTTTGTTTGCGCCGACAGTTTAACCTTTGTCGTGAAACTCATGAAATTCATACTGATACGACAGTTCTTTTCCGGCTTTGGTCTGCGCCAGATAGTCGTCGTAAACAGCGCGGATTTCTTTGCGCAACAAGAATAAGGCGATTAAGTTTGGAATGACCATGAAGCCGTTGAACATATCCGACAGACTCCAAACCAAATCGACTTTGCCAAGCGTACCCAATACGATGGCACACAAAACCAAAGTGCGGTAAATACCCAAATGCCGTCCGCGGAACAGGAAGCAGATATTGGATTCGCCGAAGTAATACCAGCCGATAATGGTAGTAAAGGCAAAAAATGTCAGGCAGACGGCGAGGAGTTTGGAGCCGATGCCGCCGAATGCAGTGGTAAACGCCTGTTGTGTTACTGCCGCACCTTTCAAGCCCGAAAGGTTGGCATCGGTCAGCAGAATAATCAGCGCCGTTGCGGTGCAGACCAAAATGGTGTCGATAAATACGCCGATAAACGCTGCCAAACCCTGTTGGACAGGGTGTTTGACATCCGCCGTTGCGTGGGCGTGCGGCGTCGAACCCATACCTGCTTCGTTGGAAAACAGGCCGCGTGCCACGCCGTAACGCACCGCTTCGCGCATGCCGATGCCTGCGGCACCGCCCATCACGGCTTCAGGATTAAATGCAGCGACAAAAATATGGTTAATCATCGGGCCGATGTGATCGGAAAATTGAAACAGAATGACCACCGCACAAATAATATAAATTACCGCCATAAACGGCACGACAAATTGCGCGACATTGGCGATACGGTCAACACCGCCGACGATAATCAGTCCAGCCAACACCGCCAAACCGATACCGACCACCAGAGCCGGAACATCAAAAGCAATGGTAACGGCCGAAGCAATGGAGTTCGCCTGCGTGGCATTACCGATGAAACCCAGCGCAACAATGATGGCAATCGAGAAAAAGCCCGAGAGAAAGCGCGCCGGCGTGCGCCCGATTTTCGGCGTCAGACCGTGGGTAATGTAAAACGCCGGGCCGCCGATGTATTTACCGTGGCTGACCACGCGGTATTTCTGTGCCAAAACTGCTTCGGAGAAAATCGTGGACATCCCCAAAACGGCAGACAGCCACATCCAAAAAATCGCGCCCGGCCCGCCGGCAGTAATCGCGGTAGCGACGCCGGCGACGTTACCCGTGCCGATTTGCGCCGATACGGCAACAGCCAGCGCTTGGAATTGGGATAGAGACTTGTGGTCTTTATCGCCGCTTTTGCCGAACAATCCGCCGAATACAGACTTGAATCCCGTTCCGAGTTTGGTAATCTGCGGCGCACCCAGATAAAGCGTAAAAAACAGACCGATGCCGATTAAGGCATAAATCAGCAGATAATCCCACAAAACCGTATTGACCGAGCCCACCAGCTGAGACAATGTTGCTTCCATAAAAAACCTCTGAAAAAGAGAAAGTTAACAGATATACGGAACGCGGCGGCAGCTACTCCCCTTGTGTTCCGCATTTTCAGACGGCCTTCCGTCCGAACGCCCTGTTTTGGCAGAAACAGAGCAAGCCCATAACTATAAAGAGCTTTTATTCAAAACACAAACCTTGGAAGGTTATAACAAAAGTTAACGGAATGCCGCCGTAAAACCGGCAGGCCGTCTGAAAACCACGCGCCGGCCGCCGAATTTCGGGGGCGTCAAACTTATGTTAAAATGCGCGTATTTCAAATACCGACCCAATCTGCGGCGTAAACCGCAAAAAAGCGAAAGGATTCAACATGGCAGGCCACAGCAAGTGGGCGAATATCCAGCATAAAAAAGCCCGACAAGACGCCAAACGCGGCAAAATCTTCACCAAACTGATTAAAGAAATCACCGTCGCCGCGCGCATGGGCGGCGGCGATGCAAGCGCCAATCCGCGCCTGCGTCTGGCTTTGGAAAAAGCCGCCGAAAACAATATGCCCAAAGACAACGTGCAGCGCGCCATCGACAAAGGCACGGGCAACCTAGAGGGCGTGGAATACGTCGAACTGCGTTACGAAGGCTACGGTATCGGCGGCGCCGCGCTGATGGTGGACTGCCTGACCGACAACAAAACCCGCACCGTCGCCGACGTGCGCCATGCCTTTACCAAAAACGGCGGCAACCTCGGCACCGACGGCTGCGTCGCGTTCAACTTCGTTCATCAGGGCTATCTGGTTTTCGAGCCGGGCGTTGATGAAGACGCGCTGATGGAAGCCTCTCTGGAAGCGGGTGCAGAAGATGTGGTCGTCAACGACGACGGCTCGATTGAAGTGATTACCGCGCCAAACGACTGGAGCAGCGTAAAAGCCGCGCTGGAAACCGCGGGCTACAAAGCCATCGACGGAGAAGTGACCATGCGCGCGCAAAACGAAGCCGAATTGAGCGGCGAAGATGCGGTGAAAATGCAGAAACTGATTGATGCGCTGGAAGATTTGGACGACGTGCAAAACGTTTACACCTCTGCCGTTCTGAATTTCGACTAAGTGGCGGATAAGTAAAAAAGCAGGTTCGACAGCCTGCTTTTTTTGTTTGGGAACGGGAAGCCGGATATTTTCAGACGGCATTTCGGCATTGAGGCCGTCTGAAAATCCGTTACCAAGTACAGCCGAAGCACTTGTGCCGAGCATAGCCGAAGCATTCAGACGGCCCCTGTTTAACTTATCTGCATTGGTAACAATTTGTTACTACTGTATAATTCCGCGCCTTGTCTGTATTCTGCCAATCGGGCGGCCGTCTGAAAACCGCCCTGCCCGTCTGACCCTTTAAACTAAAAAACACCACAGGAACCACTACCATGACCGAATCCATCGAACGCGACAGTATGCAGTACGACGTCGTGATTGTCGGCGCAGGCCCGTCGGGCTTGTCGGCCGCCGTCCGGCTCAAGCAGCTTGCCGAACAGGCGGGGCGCGAAATCAGCGTCTGCGTGGTGGAAAAAGGTTCGGAGGTTGGTGCGCATTCGTTGGCGGGCGCGGTCATCGATCCGATTGCGCTGGGCGAACTGCTGCCCGATTGGAAAGAACGCGGTGCGCCGCTGATGCGCAGCGTGACTCAAGACAAGGTTTTGTTTTTAAGAGAGAAAAAAGCGTTCAACCTGCCCGTTACGCCGAATTTCGACAACCGCGGCAACTACATCGTCAGCTTGGGCGAACTCGTGCGCTGGCTGGCGGAGCAGGCGGAAAATATGGGCGTGGAAATCTATCCGGGCTTTGCGGCGGAGGAAGTGCTTTACCATGAAGACGGTTCGGTCAAAGGCATTGCCACGGGCAATATGGGCGTGGGAAAAGACGGCGAACCGACCGACAATTTCCAGCCCGGCATGGAGCTTTGGGCGCAGCAGACGCTGTTTGCCGAGGGCTGCCGCGGTTCGCTGAGCAAGCAGATCATCGAGAAGTTCGGCCTCGACCAAAACAGCCAGCCGCAAACTTACGGCTTGGGCATTAAAGAAATTTGGGAAGTGCCGTCTGAAAAACATCAAGCGGGCTTGGTGGTGCACACCTGCGGCTGGCCGCTCGACAGCAAAACCTACGGCGGCGCGTTTATCTACCATCTCGACGACAGCAAAGTCGCGGTCGGATTCGTGGTCGGTTTGGATTACCAAAACCCGTATCTGTCGCCGTTTGAAGAGTTCCAACGCTTCAAAACCCATCCCGACATCCGCACAACATTCGAAGGCGGCCGCCGTATCGCCTACGGCGCGCGCGCGCTGGTGGAAGGCGGTTTGCAAAGCCTGCCCAAACTGACGTTTGGCGGCGGCGCATTGGTCGGCGACGCCGCCGGTTTCCTCAATATGCCGCGCATCAAAGGCATCCATACCGCCATGAAATCCGCCATGCTGGCGG
This sequence comes from Neisseria chenwenguii, assembly GCF_002216145.1. Lineage (NCBI taxonomy): Bacteria > Pseudomonadati > Pseudomonadota > Betaproteobacteria > Neisseriales > Neisseriaceae > Neisseria > Neisseria chenwenguii. The sequence goes on along the minus strand of NZ_CP022278.1, from coordinate 1,580,379 downwards.
CAGAGGCCGTGTTCCCGATATTGGAAAACTTGGAAGAAACCGAGTGCACAAGCGGCAAAGAAGCGGCGCAATACCAAGAGCTGTTTGAACAAAGCTGGGCGCATCAGGAACTTCACGCCGCGCGAAACGTGCGCCCCTCGTTTAAATGGGGTTTGTATGCCGGCATGGTTTACACCGGTCTCGACCAGATGATTTTCAAAGGCAAAGCGCCGTGGACGCTTAGCCACCACGGCAAAGACAACGAGCAGCTCAAAAAAGCCGCCGGCTGTACGCCGATTCACTATCCGAAACCCGACGGCGTATTGACCTTCGACCGCCTGAGCAGCATTTTCCTCGCCAACACCGCCCACGAAGAAAACCAGCCCGACCACCTGACCCTGAAAAATCCGCAGGTCATGATCGACGTCAACTACAAACAATACGCCTCGCCCGAAACCCGCTACTGCCCTGCGGGCGTGTATGAAATCGTCGAAGAAGGCGGACAGCCCAAACTGCAAATCAACGCCGCCAACTGCGTACACTGCAAAACCTGCGATATCAAAGACCCGACGCAAAACATCGTCTGGATTTGCCCTGAAGGCGGCAGCGGGCCGAATTACGGGGCGATGTAGGATATTGGGAAATAAACGATGCCGTCTGAAATTTTTCAGACGGCATCGTTTTATCGGGTTGTTTTTTTTATGTTCGGCACGGATTTTAAGATCTTCGGGAACGCAGAGACCTCAGGCCGAAACGTGTGTAAAAATTGGAAGGCCGTCTGAAACGCCAAATCCGTCATTCCCGCCTGCACGGGAATGAAGTCGGTTGAATGATTAACCGTTTCAGACGGCATTCGGGTGGACGTTTCTTAGTTTTGCAAAGGTCTCGGCTATCAGATCAAAACGCGTGCAAAAACAGAAGGCCGTCTGAAAACTTTTCAGACGGCCTTCTGTTTGATGAAACCACTTACCGGCCTGCTTTCAAACCCTGCCAAAGTTTGACAGCGAATTTGGTGGCGGTCGAAGATTTCGGCAGCACGACGAAGCTGTTTTTACGCACTTCTTCGCTCGGGAAAATCGACGGATCGTCAGCATATTTTTTCTCCATCAACTCGCGCGCGGGTTTGCTGGCGGGGCCATAGGTGACGAAATTGCCGTTTTTCGCCGCCACTTCGGGCGTGAGCGTGTAGTTGATGTATTTGTGCGCGTTGGTGGCGTTGTGCGCGTCTTTCGGAATCATGAACGAGTCGATCCAAATGCCGACGCCGCTTTTCGGGGTCAAGACTTCGAGGTTGACGCCGTTTTTCGCTTCGAGGGCGCGGTTTTTTGCGATGTTGAGGTCGCCGCCGTAGCCGATGGCGACGCAGAGGTTACCGGTTGCCATGTCGTCGATGTAGCCGGACGAGCTGAAGCGTTTGATGTCGCCGCGCACTTTTTTCATCATGGCGACGGCTTCTTTCATGTCGTCGGCGCTTTCGCTGTTCGGGTCTTTGCCGATATATTTCAAAGCCAGCGGCAGCTGTTCGGTGGCACTGTCGAAATAGCTGATGCCGCAGGATTTCAGTTTGGCGGTGTATTCGGGGTTGAATACCAAATCCCATTCGTTTTCAGGCAGTTTGTCGGTACCCAGCGCTTTGGCTACGAGGTCTTTGTTGATGGCCAGCGTGTTGATGCCCCAGAAATAAGGCACGGCGTATTCGTTGCCCGGATCAACCTGATCCATCATTTTCAAGAGTTCGGGGTCGATGTTTTTGTAGTTGGGAATTTGGGATTTGTCGATTTTCTGATACGCGCCGGCTTTGATTTGGCGGCCGACGTTGGCAATCGAGGGAGCAACGAGATCGTAGCCGGATTTGCCGGTCAGGATTTTGGCTTCCAACGTTTCGTTGCTATCGTAATAAGCGGATTCCACTTTGATTTTATTGGTTTTTTCAAACTCAGTTACGGTAGCCGGATCGACGTAGTCCGACCAGATGTAGAGGTTGAGGCGGTTGGAAGCAGGCGCGCCTGCGGCTTGGGATTCGGAGGAGGCGGCTTTGTCGCCGCCGCATGCAGTCAAGAGGAGCACCGTCAGAGCGGAGGCCAACAGTTTTTTTTTCATGGTAGGAAGTCCTAAAAAATCGTTTTACAAACAGCGGAAACGGTTGGCCGCACGCGCTGGCCGCAGGATTTCGGCGGCAGCGTATTAAACGGCAAAACCCTTTTCGGCGCAAGGGTTTAGAATCAATAAAACGGTAAATTTTTCAGACGGCCAAGCTATGGTTTTCATCGTAAACAATATTTTTTCAGACAGCCTTTCAGACTTGTGTTTCAAATTTGTTTTCGGGCGCGGAACAGGCCGTCTGAAAAGCGGCGGATTTGTCAAAGCGGGCGGGTTTATGGGAAAATTACGCGATTAAATTTAACGAAGGGCGGCACCGTGTTAGACAGAGAAGGCTATCGCCCCAATGTCGGAATTATCCTGACCAACCAGCGGAACGAAGTGTTTTGGGGCAAGCGCGTGCGCGAGCATTCATGGCAGTTTCCGCAGGGCGGCATCAAGCCGGGCGAAAGCCCCGAAACGGCGATGTACCGCGAACTGATGGAAGAAGTCGGCCTCTTGCCGCAACACGTCAAAATCTTGGGGCGCACGCGCGACTGGCTGCGTTATGATGTACCGAGCAACTGGGTGCGCCGCGAATGGCGCGACTCTTACCGCGGGCAGAAGCAGATTTGGTACCTCCTGCGTCTGGTCGGGCGCGAAAGCGATGTCAACCTGCGCGCCACCCTACACCCCGAGTTTGACGGCTGGCGCTGGCACCAATATTGGGCGCCTGTTGACGAAGTGATTGATTTCAAACGGGATGTATATCTCAACGCTTTAAGCGAACTTTCCCGCTTCCTGCGCGGCATGGGAACTTACGAGGCGTTCAGCCTGCGCAATGCAGATTGAATGTCTGTTTTGATAAAAACGCTTTCAGACGGCCTGAAAGCGTTTTTTGTTTTCAGACGGCCAAACGGCCTGTTTGAGGCCGTCTGAAAAGCGCGGTGTAACGTGTTAGAATACCGCCCGAATCTTTTAATCCCGCACCCCGCAACCGATATGAGCAAAACACAATACAGCGAATCCAGCATTACCGTCCTAAAAGGGCTCGACCCCGTCAAAGAACGCCCGGGGATGTACACCCGCACCGACAGCCCGACCCACATCTGCCAAGAAGTCATCGACAACGCTGCCGACGAAGCGCTCGGCGGTTTTGCCACGGAAATTAAGGTGGAAATCCATGATGACGGTTCTTTATCGGTCAAAGACAACGGGCGCGGGATTCCGGTGGGGCTGCACCCGACCGAGGGGCTGCCGGTGGTCGAACTGGTGTTTACCCAGCTTCATGCGGGCGGTAAGTTTGACAAGAAAAGCGGCGGCGGTGCGTATGCTTTTTCAGGCGGCCTGCACGGCGTGGGCGTATCCGTCACCAACGCGCTTTCCAGCCGTTTGGAAGTGACGGTCAAACGCGAAGGGCAGATTCACCGCATCGTGTTTTCAGACGGCCATGTCATCGAGCCTCTGGCGCAAATCGGCAAATGCGCGGTACGCGATTCGGGCACGGAAGTGCGGGTGTGGCCGAACGGCAAATATTTCGAGTCGCCCAATTACAGCATTACCGAGCTGGAACGGCTATTGCGCGCCAAAGCCGTGCTGTTGCCGGGTGTGGAAGTGTCGCTGACGCGCACGCCCAAAGGCCAAACCGAGCCGCAGACGCAGACTTGGCATTATCCGAACGGCCTGAAAAGCTACCTCTCTGATTTGATCAGCGAAGCGCAGGAAGCCGTGCCCGTTTTCGCTTCGGAAAACTACATTCCGGCTGGGCACGACGGCGATTTTACCGTGGGCGAAGGCGCGGCGTTTGCGCTGACCTGGCTGGAAGAAGGTTCGTGCGCCAGCGAAAGCTACGTCAACCTGATTCCCACGCCGCTGGGCGGCACGCACGAAGCGGGCTTGAAACAGGCGGTTTTTCAAGCGGTAAGCAATTTTATCAACCACCACAACCTGTTGCCGCGCGGCGTGAAAGTGCAGAGCGACGATGTGTTCGGCAAAGTTGCGTTTGTCTTGTCCGCGCGGGTGCTCGACCCGCAGTTTCAAGGCCAGACCAAAGACAAATTAACCAACCGCGACGCGCTCAAGCTCGTGGCCGCCGTGTCGGGCGATCCGCTGGAATTGTGGTTGAACCAAAACGTCGAAGCAGGCAAAAAAATCGCCGAATTGGCGATTAAGCAAGCGCAGGCACGGATGCGTTCGGTGAAGAAAATCGAGAAGAAAAAAGGCAGCGGCGTAGCCGTTTTGCCCGGCAAGCTGACCGACTGCGAAAGCGAAGACATCCGCGAAAACGAGCTGTTTTTAGTGGAGGGTGATTCGGCGGGCGGCTCGGCCAAACTCGCGCGCGACAAGGCCACGCAGGCCATTCTGCCGCTGCGCGGCAAGGTGTTGAACAGCTTTGAAGTGCACGCCGACCAGCTTTTCGGTAACGCCGAAATCCACGATATTTCCGTCGCCATCGGCGTCGATCCGCACGGCGTGAACGACAACCCCGACCTCAGCGGCCTGCGCTACGGCAAAATTGCCATTCTGTCGGATGCTGACGTGGACGGCTCGCATATTCAGGTTTTGCTGCTCACGCTGTTTTACCGCCACTTCCCCAAGCTGGTTTCAGACGGTCATATCTACGTTGCCCAACCGCCGCTGTTCCGCGTGGACGTGAACGCGCAGGGCAAAAACAAGCCCGCCCGAAAGTTTTACGCGCTCGACCAAAACGAGCTGGACGGCATTCTCGAGCGGCTGAACAAAGAGGGTTTGAGCGAAAACAAATATTCCATCAGCCGCTTCAAAGGCTTGGGCGAGATGAACCCCGACCAGCTCAAAGACACCACCATGCACCCCGACACCCGCCGCCTGTTGCAGGTACGAATTCCCGAAGATGCGGGCGACGAAACGCAGAGCATTTTCGTGAAGCTGATGGGCAAAGGCGAAGCCGCCAACCGCCGCGCTTGGATGGAACGCGAAGGCGATACGGCGGAAGTGGATATTTGATTTGAGGTTGAGGAAAGGCCGTCTGGAATTCAGACGGCCTTAGATATTCGAAACGACAGGCGCGAGGCGGGGGATTGTTGTTTAAGGAGAAAAAATGGCAATGAAAAAAGAGCCTGCTTTTTAGCAGGCTCTTTCTCAGGCTAATCTTTTCAGATTAGAATTTGTGGCGCAGGCCAACCAAACCACCGTAGTTTTGGATTTTGTTATCGCCTTTACCGGCTTTCAGCCAGCCGCCGGATACCAAAGCGGTAGTGCGTTTGCTGAAGTCGTAGTCGGCACCGACAACTACTTGGTTGTATTCGGAACCATCCTGTTTCACACCGTTTGCTTTAGCTTTGAAGCCGTGGGCATAAGAAATACGCGGAGTAACGTTGCCGAAGCGGTATGCACCAGTAGCTGCAACCTCAGTAGCTTCTACTGCACGGTCATCGCTGTCCGCATCAATAAGACCGTTAGACAAGGCATTTTGGTACTGACCGTAAGATTCCCAATTTTTACCGTATTGGCCGGCAACAGCAACAGCCAAATTGTTGGCATCATAACCGACAGTTAAACGGTGCAGTTGGCCGTCTTTGCGACCCAACGAGCGACGGACAGTACCATCGTCATTTTTCAGCAGAGTGTGTTTACGATAGCCACCAGCATATTGACCGAAGAAACCAGAATTTTCATAGTTCAAACCGGCATAATAAGTGTCGCCACTAGCAGTTGCGTGGCTATATTTATCGTCCGGGTTCTCGTTGTCGCGTGGAGCGTATTGTACGCTGGCACTGAAACCGCCGAATACGGGAGTGTCGTAGCGTGCAGATACTTTGCGTTCGCTAACTGAATCACGAGTGAATACACCCATACCTAAAGCAGGGTTGCTGTATTCCCAAGGGTCGATGGCATCGTCAGTGTTTTTAACGGTGGTATCCAGTTTACCGGCGCGGATTTTACCGAAGCCGCCCTCCAAACCGATGAAGGACTCACGGGTACTCCAACCATTATCAGTACCGGCTACGGAAGCATTCTGCTCCAATTGCCAAATGGCATTCAGATTGTTACCCAAGTGCTCGTGGCCTTTGAAACCGATGCGCGAACCGAAGTCGGCGATTTCTGAAGCGGTAGCAGATTTTTGGGTGTTACCGTTGGTGGTTACTTTAACTTTAGAAACCTCAACGCCTGCTTTGATTTGACCGTAGAGGGTCACGTCAGCCATTGCGGCAACAGGCAGAGCAGCCAAAGACAGAGCAATCAGAGATTTTTTCATTGCTGTATTCCTTTTCTATTATGAAGAAACAACTTAAGTAGTTCGAATGAAGCTACCTACGCTTTTACATCGCTGGGAATCAGCGATTCCACAGCTTTACTATAATGGGTAGGGCGCAAAAAAACAAACTTTATTTGCGTTTTGTGCCGTATTTTTTTCAAATCCCGCCTCCCCTACCGAAGAACGACTGATTTTTTCCCTTTATAATCATTTGGTTATGTATAAATTCTGTCGTATATGTTTTTTTACAACACTACGGCAAATTTGAGCGGTTATTCCTTGCGGGTAGTGTATTTTTTTGTTAAGGCCTCAAAAATCACGCCCTTTAATTAAATTTAAGCCGACCGGCATTTGCCGCAATTTGATTCAGTCAGACCTGAAGCTTATGCCGTCTGAAACAGATTTACTATTACTATATTTACTATTACTATATATTATATAGTGTGTATGGTACCTTTTGCAAAAACCGAAGAGGTCGTCTGAAACTTTCACGGACGTCATTCCCGCGCAGGCGGGAATGACGTCCGTTAAGGTGTTTACCGTTTCAGACGGCCTTTAGGCGGATATTTCTGATTTTTGCAAAGGTCTCGGGCCTTAATCTTACCAAACGTCCTACTCAGGCAGTTTCAAAAAATGTTCGCGGTAGTAGCGCATTTCCTCGATGCTTTCCAAAATATCGTCCAGAGCCTGATGCGAACCGCGTTTGACCACGCCTTTGGCAACGGCGGGGTACCAGCGGCGGGCGAGTTCTTTCAGGGTAGAAACGTCTAAGTTTCGGTAGTGGAAATACGCTTCGAGGCGCGGCATGTATTTCACCATAAAGCGGCGGTCTTGATGGATGGTGTTGCCGCACATCGGCGTGGCTTTTTCGGGTATCCAAGCGGCCATGAAGTCCAGCAGCTTCTGCTCGACCTCGGCCTCGGTCAGCTTCGACTCACGCACGCGCTGCGTCAGCCCCGTGCGGCCGTGTGTGGCGGTGTTCCACTCGTCCATCGCGTTCAACACCTCGTCGCTCTGGTGGACGACATACACTTCCGACTGCACCAACACGTTCAGATCTTGGTCGGTAATAATCACCGCCACTTCGATGATTTTGTCGGTCTCGGGGTTCAGGCCGGTCATTTCCATATCGAGCCAGCAGAGATTGTTTGCGTTTTGGGGCATTTCAGACGGCCTTTTTGGGAATTTTTGCAAGATTTGGAATTATACAGGATTGATTTCAGACGGCCTGTATTTGGAAATCAGAGCTATGATTGCTGTTGCAACATCTGCTGTGCGGCTTTGGCCAAGAAACCGGAACGGGTTTCATGATGAGCGGCGGCATAGGCATCCACTCGGCGCAACAGATATTCTGGCCAGCTCACATTGAAGCGGGTTTGCTTGTTGCTGATTTTGCTCAAATCCACGTCAACCAAAGCCCAGGTTGCACCATCGTAATCACCAGATTCCTGCAAATCGGCAATTCTACTGGGGGTCAAGCTGTCGAATTCACCATCTGCCAACATACCCTCAACATGAAATACTACAGCTTGTCGGGTATTATGCAAGGCTTCTTCCTCTGTTTCACCGTATGAAAAACAGCCCGGAAGATCAGGTACGGATACACCAAATATCGATTCTTCATCTTTATGAATGGCAACCGGAATAAACATAATAAAACCCTCAATATGGTCATAGTTTGAAAATGTCAGACCCGTGAGTTGTCCAACTAATCGGCATGATATATCAAAAGGCAGCAGGAAAGTCCTGCTGCTTTTGAGTTACTTGATGCCCGCCTGCTTCAAAATGCTGTTGATAGTACCTTTCGGCAAGTCTTTTTTAGGATGGGGTACCGTTACACGGCCTTTTTTATCAGGGTGTTTGTACTGCCAGTGGCTGTCTTGGGTGGCAACACAATACCATCCGTCGGCTTCAAGCAGCTTAATGACTTCACTGCTCGTCATCGCTGTATCCTTTTCAGCCGTCTGAAATATGAAAAAGTATGGCAGGTTTGCCATGTGTGTATAATTACACATCTCAATCTTGCCGTCAAGATTTATGTGTGCATTTACACATAAACAGGCCATCTGAAAGCTGCACTCTGCTTTCAGATGGCCTGTTAGTTTGCGACGAGTTATCTAACCGTTAAGTTCAAGCTAAATCAGAACAACCCGCTAATCACCCCGTTCTCATCTACATCAATCTTCTCGGCAGCGGGCACTTTCGGCAGGCCGGGCATTTTCATCATGTTACCGCACAGGGCGACGATGAAGCCGGCACCGTTGGAGACGGTGATGCCGCGCACATTGATGCGGAAGCCTTCGGGGCGGCCGAGCAGTTTGGCGTTGTCGCTCAGGGAATATTGGGTTTTGGCCATGCAGACGGGGAGTTTGTCGAGGCCGAGTTTTTCCAACGAGGCGATTTCGGCGAGGGCTTCAGCGCTGAAATCGACGTCTTCGGCACCGTAGATTTTTTGGGCGATGGCACGGATTTTATTGGGAATGCTGTCGGCGACATCGTAGGCGAAACGGAATCCGTTGGGCTGGGTTTCGATGGCATTGACGACTTTTTGCGCCAAATCCGCGCCGCCTGCGCCGCCTTTGCCCCATACTTCGGTCAGCGAAACTTCGACGCCGTGTTGTGCGCAGGCCGTCTGAATCATTTCCAGCTCAGCGTCGGTGTCGGAAACGAAGCGGTTGAGCGCGACGACCACGGGCAGGCCGAACACGTTTTTCAGATTGCTGATGTGTTTCAACAGGTTGGGCAGGCCTTTTGCCAGCGCGTCGAGATTTTCTTCGCCCAAATCGGCGCGTTCCACGCCGCCGTTGTATTTGAGCGCGCGCACGGTGGCGACGACCACGGCGGCATCGGGTTTGAGTTCGGCCAAGCGGCATTTGATGTCGCAGAATTTTTCCGCGCCCAAATCGGCGCCGAAACCGGCTTCGGTGACGGCATAGTCGCCCAAGTGTTTGGCCAAACGGGTGGCGGTTACGGTGTTGCAGCCGTGTGCGATGTTGGCGAACGGACCGCCGTGAACGAATGCGGGCGTTCCGGCGATGGTTTGCACCAAGTTTGGCTTAATCGCGTCTTTCAGCAAGGCCGCCATCGCGCCGTGCGCTTTCAAATCGCGCGCGTAAACGGGGCTGCCGTCTTTGGCATAGGCAACCAGAATACTGCCCAAGCGTTCTTTCAAATCGGTAATGTCTTTTGCCAAACAGAAAATCGCCATCACTTCGGAAGCGACAGTAATGTCGAATCCGTCCGGACGCATCACGCCGTCCACACTCTTGCCCATGCCGTCGATGATGTTGCGCAACTGGCGGTCGTTCATATCGACCACGCGCCGCCACAGCACGCGTTTGGGGTCGATATTGAGCGCGTTGCCCTGATAAATGTGGTTGTCGAGCATGGCGGCCAGAAGGTTGTTGGCTGCGCCGATGGCGTGGAAATCGCCGGTGAAGTGCAAATTGATGTCTTCCATCGGCAAAACCTGCGAATAACCGCCGCCCGCCGCGCCACCCTTCACACCGAACACGGGGCCGAGCGACGGTTCGCGCAGGGCAATCACAGCCTGCTTGCCGATATGGTTCAGCGCATCCGCCAAACCGATGGTCACGGTGGTTTTGCCCTCGCCTGCGGGCGTGGGGTTGATAGCCGTCACCAAAATCAGACAGCCCTGTTTTTTCGGCAGGGCAAACGCGTCGGCAGGGTTGATTTTGGCTTTGTAATGGCCGTAAGGTTCGATTTTTTCGGTGTTCAAACCGATTTTCGCGGCGATTTCCGCAATCGGGCGCATGATGGAAGATTGGGCGATTTCGGCATCGGATTTGAAGCTCATGACAACTCCTCTATGGCAAATGTTTGAAAACATTAAATAACACGCTATCCGCTGGCTTTGCGGCGGCAATACTTCTATTATAGCGTTTTATGAGAATGAATCGCAGTGAAAAAACGGCGGTCGTTCAACAAAACCGTTCATCTGGACAAGGGAGAAAAAATGGCGGTACATTCATGGCTCTATTGGGCGCTGGCCTCCGCAGGTTTCGCCGCACTAACGGCGATTTTTGCCAAAATCGGCTTGCAGGGCATCGACTCCGACTTCGCCACGTTTATCCGCACGCTGGTCATCCTCGCCGCGCTGATGCTGTTTCTCAGCTACACCGGCAAATGGCAGGGTGTGGGCGGTTTTACGGGGAGGAACTGGACCTTCCTCATCCTCTCCGGCCTCGCCACCGGCGCATCATGGCTCGCATATTTCAAAGCCCTGCAACTGGGCACCGCTTCGCAAGTCGCCCCTGTCGATAAATTCAGCCTTGTCTTGGTCGCGCTGATGGCGGTGGTGTTTTTAGACGAACGCCCGAGCACGCAGGAATGGATAGGCTTGGGACTGGTTACGGCGGGCGTTTTGACACTGGCGCTGAAGCGTTAGGCCGTCTGAAAGGCTGTCCGGCATCTGTTTTCAGACGGCCCCATCCCCTGCAAAACCCGTCGGATATGCTATAATTGCCGACCAAATTTCTTTGCAATTTCAGGAAAAAACATGAGCTTAAAATGCGGCATCGTCGGTCTGCCCAATGTGGGCAAATCCACACTTTTCAACGCGCTTACCCAATCCGGTATCGAAGCGGCCAACTACCCCTTCTGCACCATCGAACCGAACGTCGGCATCGTCGAAGTGCCCGACCCGCGCATGGCCGAACTGGCGAAAATCGTCAACCCGCAGAAAATGCAGCCCGCCATCGTGGAATTTGTGGACATCGCCGGCTTGGTGGCCGGTGCCAGCAAAGGCGAAGGCTTGGGTAACCAGTTCCTCGCCAACATCCGCGAAACCGACGCGATTGTGAACGTGGTGCGCTGTTTCGACGACGACAACATCGTCCACGTCGCCGGCAAGGTTGACCCCATTGCCGACATCGAAACCATCGGCACCGAGCTGGCTTTGGCCGACTTGGCCAGCGTGGAAAAAGCCATCGTCCGCGAAGAGAAACGCGCGCGCAGCGGCGACAAAGATGCGCAAAAACTGGTGGATTTGTGCAAAAAACTGCTGCCGCATTTGGACGAAGGCAAACCCGTGCGCTCGTTCGGCCTCGACGCAGAAGAACTCGCCATGCTGCGCCCCCTGTTCCTGCTGACCGCCAAACCCGCGATGTACGTCGGCAACGTCGCCGAAGACGGCTTTGAAAACAACCCCCATCTCGACCGCCTGAAAGAACTGGCCGCCAAAGAAAACGCGCCCGTCGTCGCCGTATGCGCCGCCATGGAAAGCGAAATCGCCGAACTAGAAGACGAAGAAAAAGCCGAATTCCTCGCCGAAATGGGCTTGGAAGAACCCGGCCTCAACCGCCTCATCCGCGCAGGCTACGACCTGCTCGGCCTGCAAACCTACTTCACCGCCGGCGTAAAAGAAGTTCGCGCATGGACAATCCACAAAGGCGACACCGCCCCGCAAGCCGCCGGCGTCATCCACACCGATTTCGAACGCGGCTTCATCCGCGCCCAAGTCATCGCCTACGATGACTTCGTGGCCCTAGGCGGCGAAGCCAAGGCCAAAGAAGCCGGCAAAATGCGCGTGGAAGGCAAGGAATATGTAGTGAAAGACGGCGATGTGATGCACTTTTTGTTTAATGTGTGATGTTTATCCGAAACAAACAGATATTAATACTGTGGGTTGTGCAATGTATGCTGGGCTTCATCAGCCCAGCAAGTTCTAGACTAAAATTAATATTTTTAATGATCTAGTCTGTCTTAAAAATATAATACTTAAGTTTATGGATCAGCGAAAACAGGAAAAAAATGAATCAGCATGGCCAGCATGGCTGTCTGCAATTTCTGCATTATTTTCAGCTATTGCTGCTGTATTGCTATATATATTGCCTACAAATCAAATGAAAGTAACATTGATCATAGCAAGAAATCAGTTACTCCTTTGCTAAGCCTATTTCCCAAAGGTGAAAAAGATACTAAGGAATATGGAGTTTACTTATCTAATCAAGGGTTAGGTCCCGCTAAAGTTAACTCCATTAAAATAAATAATCAATATTACTACAAAATAGATAGTATGGATTGGTTAGATTTATTCTATAAAGCAGAAATTGAAGCACAAAAAGCATTTGTAAAGAACAAATGGAGCATAACATACTCATATCCAATATAGCCTCAATAAAAAATTCAAATTATAGTGAGCTATCAAAAAAATACGAAATTAAGCAGTTATATGAATTTAAACCTTTTTTTCATAAAAACTTGTGAAAATCCTACAGCAGCTAATATAGTGTATTCTTTTTGGGAATGCTTGAAAACAGGTTCAATAAAAAATGGTTCCATTATTAGATCTGGAGATACAGAAAAACTCTTGGAAGTTAAACATGATAAAATTAATGATGAAATATGTACAAAAAATATAATAGGATTTTCTAACTGGTTAATTGAATCAGGATTTGAAATAGATTATGGATCCCCTTTATACCCAGAGTCCTCTGAACAAAACCTTAAAGGTACGGTTAAAATTCATGAATTTTAATTTGCCGAACTAAAGTCTAGTTTGCAGGCCTTTTTCATGTCTTAAGATGAATTATAAATACCTGTCTTAAAACTTGCTATAACCAGACTTTGCTAAGCTAAATCCAGTCGATATCCAAAACAAAAGCTGCAATCTTTATACTACTGTAGGCCGTTTGAAAAATGCGAATCTATGTATCCACCCCGTATACAGCGTTTGTTTCTTTCTAATATTCGGCTTGAAAATCTTTGTCGGCTGCTGATTATGAAACATATCCAAAAATTCAGGCAGGCATTCGGGCAAACTAGTGAAAAACATCCTTTCAAGCTTCACAGCATGATCGCTCTACCCGAACACGTTCATATACTTATAACAATGTCAAAATAGCGGACACTGCTCAACCATTGTTACCAATTTGAAACTCTGTTTTCATGAAACTTGCTATTTAAATAGGTAGTCAGCATCAGTCGTAAAGCCAAGCTTGAACAGGGCATTGGGCAGCGGCGTTATTGGGAACATACTATTCGAGATAAACGTGATTTTGCCAGTCATATGGATTATATTGGCTATAATCCTGTCAAGCATGGTTATTTTAATCAAACAAGAGATTGCCTTATTCAACTTTTTTAAAGTGTGCCAAACAAGGAATATATCCTTCAATCTAGGGAGACAATCCTAAAGCAGATATTTATCACAACTGATGGTTAAATTGCCTACCAGATTTTTAATAACTTATCTGTGCTAGGCTAAAGCCCAGCTTACCCTGAAAAAGCCATCTTACTATAAATTATATTTAAGCACTGAAAGAAACCTATGAATGTCCTCCAAGACCTCCAATCGCGCGGCCTGATCGCGCAAACCACCGACTTTGAAGCCCTCGAAACCTTGTTGAACGAGCAGAAAATCGCGCTCTACTGCGGTTTCGATCCCACCGCCGACAGCCTGCACATCGGCCATCTGCTTCCCGTATTGGCCTTACGCCGTTTCCAGCAGGCGGGGCATACGCCGGTTGCGCTGGTGGGTGGGGCGACGGGCATGATCGGCGACCCGAGTTTCAAGGCGGTCGAGCGCAGTTTGAATTCCGCCGAAACCGTGCAAGGCTGGGTGGAAAGCATCCGCGGCCAGCTCAAGCCTTTTTTGAGTTTCGAAGGCGACAACGCGGCGGTGATGGCAAACAATTACGACTGGTTTGGCGGCATGGGCTGCTTGGACTTTCTGCGCGACATCGGCAAGCATTTTTCCGTGAACGCGATGCTGGCGAAAGAGTCGGTCAAACAGCGCATCGAGCGCGACGACGTGGGCATTTCGTTTACCGAATTTTCCTATGCGCTCTTGCAAGGCTATGATTTTTCGGAACTAAACCGCCGCCACAACGTAGTGCTGCAAATCGGCGGTTCCGACCAATGGGGCAACATCACTTGGGGCATCGACACCACACGCCGTCTGAACCAGAAACAGGTGTTCGGCCTGACCCTGCCGCTGGTAACCAAATCCGACGGCACCAAATTCGGCAAAACCGAAGGCAGCGCGGTGTGGCTGAACGCGAAGAAAACTTCGCCCTACCAGTTTTACCAGTTCTGGCTGAAAGTGGCCGATGCCGATGTATATAAGTTCTTGAAATACTTCACGTTTCTGACCGTCGGGCAGATTGACGAAATCGAAGCGAAAGACCAAGCCAGCGGCGCGAAACCCGAAGCGCAGCGTATTCTGGCCGAAGAAATGACCCGCCTGATTCACGGCGAAGAAGCCCTGAAAGCCGCGCAACGCATTTCCGAAAGCCTGTTTGCCGAAGACCAAAGCAATCTGACCAAAGCGGACTTCGAACAGCTCGCCCTCGACGGCCTGCCCGTGTTTGAAGTATCAGGTCGTCTGAATGTGGTCGAAGCTCTGATTACCGCCAAACTCGCAGCTTCCAACAAAGAAGCGCGCGGTTTCGTTTCCGGCAACGCCGTTGCCTTAAACGGCCAAACCGCCGAAAAAAACAACGCCAACTTCGCGTCGGAAAAACCCGACGATGCGTATCTTTTGACCGACGATCACAAACGCTTCGGGAAATACACCATCCTGCGCCGCGGCCGCCGCAACCATGCTCTTTTGGTTTGGAAATAACCGAACTTGCAATAAATAAAGATCGAGCCTTTGCAAGACCACTGAGAATACCTCATTCTCAGCGGTCTTTAATTCGGCATAAATGACAAAAAAGGATCTAAAAACCGCCACAAGCCTTAATAATATAGGCTCTTAAGAATTTTTAGCCTCCAATTTATCCCTTATGCCACAAAGCCCCCCACCTTCATCCAAGGCTTTACCCGAAAGGCCGGCACTCCTTATCCCCGCCCCCGCCGAAATACGCCTTCCCGTCCGTACACCGGCTGTCCGAACGCCCGCACAACACCGCCGACAAACCCCCGTCCAGCTTCAGCACCCGCGGTTCGCCCTCATGATCCTTCGCCACCGCCTTCAGCATAAACTTATCCGCCCGCGCCCCACGCGGATTTCCGTTTAAACGGATACAGAATCCGCCCGCCTCCTTAACCGGCAACTCCGGCCAGGTCGTCGAATTCGCCTTAAAACTCCCCCGCTGCGCATAAAACCGCTCCATAAACTGCGCATTCTCCAACAGCGCCGCATGGGCAGCCCGCAGATTCGCAGCACGGACATGATCCCGATAGAGCGGATAGGCAACCGTCGCCAAAATGCCGGTAATGGCCAGCGTGACCAACAGTTCCGTCAAGGTAAAGCCGGAAAGCCGTGTTTGCGGATGAATCTGTTTCATTGTTTCCCTTTTGTCTACTTTGCCGTGTGCCGTTTTACTATAACAGACATGGAAATAACTTCGGTTGCCGTCTGAACCGTTTCAGACGGCATCAGGTATTCCGTATTTCTAACCGACTACCGGAACTTTGACCTTTTTTCCGTCCCGCAGATGCAGCAAAGGCCGCCCGACCCCGTTTCCGGTTTCAGACGGCCTCCGGCAGGATCTGCCCTATTTCTTCACCACCGGCTGTTTCACTGCCGGTACGGCTGCCTTCTTCGCAGGCGCACCGCCAACCGCCACCTCGGCCTTCAGCTTCGCAAAAATGCCTTCGCCGATGCCTTTGACGTTCTTCAGCTCGTCCACACTCTTAAACTGTCCGTGCTGACTACGGTAGGCCACAATCGCCTTCGCTTTGGCCGGACCCACACCCGGCAGCGTTTCCAGCTCGGCCTCACCCGCAGTATTGATGTTGACTGCCGCCAGCGACAGCGCTGTACCCAATGCCGCTACCGCAGCAAAAATGAATTTTTTCATGATTTTTTTCCGTTTCCTGTGAAATCCGTAATGTCCAAACACTCACCGCATCCGCCCAACCGCCGGCTGTTTTTCCGCGGCTGCACCGATGCACCAGTCGTTATGATAAATAACTTTCCACGCCGTTTTAAACCCTTTCTGATTATCGTGGCATTTATAGTCATCAAATGTTTCATCCGAACAACACCGGAACCGTTTGTCTTTTTCCCTTATCTGCATTCCCGTCCGCCCCTCACTCTCTTCTCACTCACTTTCCCTTCCTACAGCCCTCCCTTTCCTGACTGACAGCACAACCCCTTCCTCCCCATCGGCTACCCCCTTACCCGCTCTTATCCGCCTCCCCTGCATCGCCTCTTTTGCACCCTCTCTTTGTTTTCTCCACCGTTTGCTCCGTCCAAAAACAAAGCCCCCGACATCGTCGGGGGCTGGGAATGGGTGTTTGGCAGTGACCTACTTTCACATGGAAGAACCACACTATCATCGGCGCTGAGTCGTTTCACGGTCCTGTTCGGGATGGGAAGGCGTGGGACCAACTCGCTATGGCCGCCAAACTTAAACTGTACAAACCGGTAAAGCCGCAATCCCTCAGGATTGGCAAATCAACTGTATGGTGATGATCAAATCATCAGTAAGCTTTTATCTCTGAAATTCTTCAAATGATAGAGTCAAGCCTCACGAGCAATTAGTATCGGTTAGCTGCACGCGTTACCGCGCTTCCACACCCGACCTATCAACGTCCTGGTCTCGAACGGCTCTTCAGGAGGGTTATACCCTCAGGGAAGTCTCATCTTCAGGCGAGTTTCGCGCTTAGATGCTTTCAGCGCTTATCTCTTCCGAACTTAGCTACCCGGCAATGCGACTGGCGTCACAACCGGTACACCAGAGGTTCGTCCACTCCGGTCCTCTCGTACTAGGAGCAGCCCCCGTCAAACTTCCAACGCCCACTGCAGATAGGGACCAAACTGTCTCACGACGTTTTAAACCCAGCTCACGTACCACTTTAAATGGCGAACAGCCATACCCTTGGGACCGACTACAGCCCCAGGATGTGATGAGCCGACATCGAGGTGCCAAACTCCGCCGTCGATATGAACTCTTGGGCGGAATCAGCCTGTTATCCCCGGAGTACCTTTTATCCGTTGAGCGATGGCCCTTCCATACAGAACCACCGGATCACTATGTCCTGCTTTCGCACCTGCTCGACTTGTCGGTCTCGCAGTTAAGCTACCTTTTGCCATTGCACTATCAGTCCGATTTCCGACCGGACCTAGGTAACCTTCGAACTCCTCCGTTACTCTTTGGGAGGAGACCGCCCCAGTCAAACTGCCTACCATGCACGGTCCCCGATCCGGATCACGGACCTGGGTTAGAACCTCAAAGACACCAGGGTGGTATTTCAAGGACGGCTCCACAGAAACTGGCGTCTCTGCTTCTAAGCCTCCCACCTATCCTACACAAGTGACTTCAAAGTCCAATGCAAAGCTACAGTAAAGGTTCACGGGGTCTTTCCGTCTAGCAGCGGGTAGATTGCATCTTCACAACCACTTCAACTTCGCTGAGTCTCGGGAGGAGACAGTGTGGCCATCGTTACGCCATTCGTGCGGGTCGGAACTTACCCGACAAGGAATTTCGCTACCTTAGGACCGTTATAGTTACGGCCGCCGTTTACTGGGGCTTCGATCCGATGCTCTCACATCTTCAATTAACCTTCCAGCACCGGGCAGGCGTCACACCCTATACGTCCACTTTCGTGTTAGCAGAGTGCTGTGTTTTTAATAAACAGTCGCAGCCACCGATTCTCTGCGACCCTCCAACGCTTACGGAGCAAGTCCTTCACGTCAGAGGGCATACCTTCTCCCGAAGTTACGGTATCAATTTGCCGAGTTCCTTCTCCCGAGTTCTCTCAAGCGCCTTAGAATTCTCATCCTGCCCACCTGTGTCGGTTTGCGGTACGGTTCTGATCCAACTGAAGCTTAGTGGCTTTTCCTGGAAGCGTGGTATCGGTTACTTCTTGTCCGTAGACAATCGTCGTCACTTCTCGGTGTTATGAAGACCCGGATTTGCCTAAGTCTTCCACCTACCGGCTTAAACAAACTATTCCAACAGTTTGCTAACCTAACCTTCTCCGTCCCCACATCGCATTGAATCAAAGTACGGGAATATTAACCCGTTTCCCATCGACTACGCATTTCTGCCTCGCCTTAGGGGCCGACTCACCCTACGCCGATGAACGTTGCGTAGGAAACCTTGGGCTTTCGGCGAGCGGGCTTTTCACCCGCTTTATCGCTACTCATGTCAACATTCGCACTTCTGATACCTCCAGCATGCTTTACAACACACCTTCTTCGGCCTACAGAACGCTCCCCTACCATGCCTTGCGGCATCCGCAGCTTCGGTTACAGATTTGAGCCCCGTTACATCTTCCGCGCAGGACGACTCGACCAGTGAGCTATTACGCTTTCTTTAAATGATGGCTGCTTCTAAGCCAACATCCTGGCTGTCTGGGCCTTCCCACTTCGTTTACCACTTAATCTGTCATTTGGGACCTTAGCTGGCGGTCTGGGTTGTTTCCCTCTTGACAACGGACGTTAGCACCCGCTGTCTGTCTCCCGAGGAGCAACTTGATGGTATTCTTAGTTTGCCATGGGTTGGTAAGTTGCAATAACCCCCTAGCCATAACAGTGCTTTACCCCCATCAGTCTCATACTCGAGGCACTACCTAAATAGTTTTCGGGGAGAACCAGCTATCTCCGAGTTTGTTTAGCCTTTCACCCCTATCCACAGCTCATCCCCGCATTTTGCAACATGCGTGGGTTCGGACCTCCAATACCTGTTACGGCACCTTCATCCTGGCCATGGATAGATCACTCGGTTTCGGGTCTACGCCCAGCAACTAGTCGCCCTATTAAGACTCGGTTTCCCTACGCCTCCCCTATCCGGTTAAGCTCGCTACTGAACGTAAGTCGTTGACCCATTATACAAAAGGTACGCAGTCACGGAACTTGTCCGCTCCCACTGTTTGTATGCATCAGGTTTCAGGTTCTGTTTCACTCCCCTCCCGGGGTTCTTTTCGCCTTTCCCTCACGGTACTGGTTCACTATCGGTCGATGATGAGTATTTAGCCTTGGAGGATGGTCCCCCCATCTTCAGACAGGATTTCACGTGTCCCGCCCTACTTTTCGTATACCTAGTACCACCGTTGAAATTTCGAATACGGGACTGTCACCCACTATGGTCAAGCTTCCCAGCTTGTTCTTCTATCTCAACGGCTATCGTATACAGGCTCCTCCGCGTTCGCTCGCCACTACTTGCGGAATCTCGGTTGATTTCTTTTCCTCCGGGTACTTAGATGGTTCAGTTCTCCGGGTTCGCTTCTCCTACCCTATGGATTCAGGTAGGGATACTGCACCGAATGCAGTGGGTTTCCCCATTCGGACACCACCGGATCATAGCTCTATTGCCAGCTCCCCGATGCTTTTCGCAGGCTTACACGTCCTTCGTCGCCTATCATCGCCAAGGCATCCACCTGATGCACTTATTCACTTGACTCTATCATTTCAAGAACCTCTCTGACTCCGCTTTCGTTCCCGTTGACTAGGCAACTTGGCTTGAAGTCTTTACTTTGATAAAGCTTACTGCTTGTTGTGTCTTAACCCTGCCTTTTGTGTTTCAGGGTTAAGTCGATACAATCATCACCCAAATACTGTGGTTTGCTTCTCCAACCTGCCTGCTTTTGCAAACAGAATCTTCAAATCAAACCGACATTGTCTTTGTTTGTTGATTTCGGCTTTCCAATTTGTTAAAGATCGATGCGTTCGATATTGCCATCTACTCCGCAAATCAAAACAGACTCTTCAATCTGCTTTGATTTGGGAAGTAATGGTGGAGGCAAACGGGATCGAACCGATGACCCCCTGCTTGCAAAGCAGGTGCTCTACCAACTGAGCTATGCCCCCAGTGTACTACCTTCCGGCTGCCGTCTTGTGGTGGGTCTGGGAGGACTTGAACCTCCGACCCCACGCTTATCAAGCGTGTGC